>JAXLQQ010000013.1:0-89580 GCA_046331525.1 Blastocatellia bacterium | reverse complement strand
ATTAGAACGGGAAGCAAAAAATGCTGCCCGGCGACGGTCGAATAATCGGCTTTATTCGACTAGGAGGCAGGTCAGCGCACAGTAGCACTAACCCCGCGAAATGCGCCGACCTGAGCTTAACTATGCTTCCCATTTATCCCGCCAACTCTTGCGCACACGCTTTTTCCGAGGCACGCCGCCCATTTGCGCCGCTTGCTTCTCAGCCCGGCGCGCGGGAGTTGGCCGGAAACGATCAATCATCAGCAATTCAATTTCTGTGTTTCTCATACATTACCTCACGCGAGAAATATACAAGCAAATTTCCTACTACCGAAGGTCGTAATGCACGGCAAAGCGACCAGAAAAAGCGAGCGTAAGATGCCAAACACAGCCCTATCTACAATCCTCATGAAACCCTATGAAGCACACGCCGCCGCTGTAGGCCGAGGCAATCATGACTTGTTCGGCGAAAAGGCCAACCTGAGCGCCCGCACGTCACAGCGCTACGGCAACGATCCCCAATTATATGATTTTCAGGACGAGCCAGCAGGCCGCCCTAACCCGCTCTATGCTCTGATTGAGTATTTAGACGCGATCAACTACGCCCGCATTGAAGCAATCCGCGAGGGACGCAAAACCCCTGGCGACGGCGTGCGGGTCATTGTCGAATTCCTCCGCAACTACGCCGCTGCCCACTACGACATGGGCCAGCCCGCAATGTCGCAGGAAGAAGCCTACGCGCAGCTCGACCAAGCCCGCGCTGCAATTTCCACCATTCTCAATACCAGAAAGGAATCTTAATATGCCAGTCTTAAACGGCAAAACGAGCGACCACTTCCGCCCCCTCCGCCCGCGCGTGATGTCGCCCGCTGAGTATCAGCATTACATCGCGCAGCAATACGAACGCAACGACAAAACCATCATCGGCGACGAGTTTTTCGCTATCCAGCCAACCGGCATCAGCTATCAACCTTATAACCTGATTGCGCCCGCCCACAACAATCATCGCGTCTACAAAGCCTGGCGCTACAAAGAAAACCCCACTGTGCTGGTCGTGCGCGCCCAGCATCAGCACGACGTTTTCGCCACGCTCGACGCCAACACACTGACGCAAATTGAATGGCCACATGCAGGCGAATACAAAACACCGCTACTGAAAACGCATTCATAAGGAGTAGCCCATGTTAATCCCAACGCGCCCACCATATCGCCGCCCCAGTCGTGCGCGCATCGCCTTCTTTTCCTTCCTGGCTGCCGTTGTCATCACCGCCGCAGCATACGAAGTGTCCTTGCTAATCATTGGAGCATTATCATGAACGAAATTAGCAGCACCGCTTTACAGGTCGTCCTTGACGACACCAAAAACCTCCCCGCTGGCTACAACGAGGAGCAATACATTCAAGACGAATTTGAACTGCACGGCTTGCACGCGCAGGCCGACGCGATCCAGCGCCGTATCACACAACTCAACACGCGCCGCGTGCTATTCGCGTCGTGTCCAAAAGACAAAAACGCTAACGCTCACTCATGGGATAATTATGAACACCACACTTTTCAACTGTGCAAAATGCAACCAGCCCGTGACAGCTCTCGACAGTGCCGGGTTTATTGAAATTGGCAACTTTCAGTCATATTGCTACGACTGCGGCAGCGCCGAGCTTGCAAGTGAAGAAACCAAAGGCCTACAGCTACGATGGCACCAGCTACAACGGCCCCTACACCACGCGCGACGAGGCAATCGCCCACGCGCGCGACCACGCCGCCAGCAATACCGCTTTCATTTCGCCCACGCGCCCGCCTGAGCTTGATTTGTCGTGCCTTGAAGGCCCGGCAATCCTCGAAATGATCCGCGACAACTCAATTGATGCTTCTGTTGAAATGGCCGAAGACTGGCCGAACGTCGAAGCGTGGGCATTGCAGCACTTGACCGAGCTTATGCAGCAGACGTTCCGCGACTGGATGGCCACACACGAAGCCGCGCCCAAGTGGTTCATTTGTGATGAGCCTGAACTGATCCATCTTGAAGGAGGCAACGATGAATAACGCCACCGCACCCGCCAATCCCATGCGCACGATCCTCGACAATTTGCGCCAGCCGATTGAGCAGCAATACATCAAGCACCGCGACGGCGACCGAGGCAAAACATTCACAGTCGCCTATATTGAATGGCACCACGCCGCCGACTTGCTCGACAGACACGCGCCGACTTGGACATATGAGGTAATACGCCCGACATCGGCGACAACGGCGGCGTGGTTTGCCAGGCGCGCATGACCATCAATGGCGTGTCGCGCGACAATTTCGGCGTCTCGCAACATGCCGATTTGGAAGTTGCGGTAAAAGATGCTGTTTCCGACTGAAGCGCTGCGCTGTGCTTTTCGGTGTTGGCCGCGACCCTACGCTAAATGCCAGGCGCAGGCCCAGCGCCCGCAATTGCAAACCGGAAAACGGCAAGGCAGGCACGCCAGCCGACGCCATCACGGCAGGGCAGCGCAGCGCAATCATTACCCTCTGCCAAAAAGCAAATCTTTCCCACGACGAGCTTGCATCAGGTCAGTTCGGTTGCTCGCTCGACAAACTCAACAAAGCCGCCGCCTCGTATCTGATTACCTATTTACAGAAAGGATAAATATGGAAAAGTCGAAAAAAGAGTATCTCGGCATTATCGAATCCGCCGATCTTGTTAGCTGATCAAGCAGCACAAAGACAGCATTGAAAAGCAAACCGACCAGGTTTCAGCCCGGCTGGCAACTGCCGCGCTTGGCTTTGAAGTCAATTCCAAACACATTGAAAGCCGCCGCCTCCGACTTGGCATGGCAGCAAAACGCACGCACGCTGCGCCCGAAGCCCGCGCCAACCAACGCCGAGACCAGCGACACCATCCGCCGCTGCCATCAGGCAATCAACACGCTCGTTACGCACTTGGAAGGAAACGGCTGGCTAGATAACGCCGAAGCTACCGGCTTGCGCGACACGATCCGCCGCGATCTGTACGGGAAGGGAGAAGCGGCATGACCTGGCCCGAAAACGTCATCAGTTTAACTGAACCCGAATTCGCTCAACTGGTGAACGTGTCGCGCCGCACGATTGCACGGGAACGGCAGGCAGGCCGCCTGCCGTTCTCTGAAATCGGCCCGCGCGATCTTCGCTACACCCGCACCGACCTCGAAACCTACTAAACACCAAGCGTGGAATAACCCCGCCAAAACGAAAGGCAGCGTAAGAAATGAAACGACGAAGAACGACAAGCAAACGAGTCACAACCATCGAACCGCAACAAGTGAATGCAAAAGTGCTGGAAAAACAATGGCGCGCGTGTGTCCTAATTATGAGACTCGTTTCAACTTGCAAGTCATTCAACTCAAAGGCAAAGACGCGATTGTTACCGATGGTTGCCTGGCCGCGCGTATTCAAGTGCTGACCGAACCTGTTGAGGAAACGCTACTGGCCGCCAGCAATTTCAAGCCGCGCGCCCAGCAGTGGGAAATTCGGCACCGATGGAATCAAGCCAAAAAGCGCTGGAAGTGGTCAAAGGTTCCTTTCCCAGCCTCGACAGCATAGAAGCAGGCATACAAGGTAAGCCACAGACGAAAGCCATCATCAATATTGAATTGCTCGAAAAATCCCTAGCTATCCTCAAAGCCGCAGGCGCACATGCAGTGGAAATCAGCATCGTTCCCAAGCAATCCGAAGATGCGCCAGAGACCACAACCGAGGTTGTAACAATCAAGCCACGCAGTAAACGCAGGAACATTTTCGACCAGGAAATCATCGCCACCGACTGTGTTTTCATCATGCCAATGCGCTTTTAAGAAAGGATACCAAAACAATGCCTAGAAAACCCAAAGCGCCGCATGTCGTTTTCGGCAAAGGCAAAGCCGTAATAGCGAATGCCTTGCTCCCGAATCGTTGCGCCCTGCAATGGTATTCGCCCATGCACTGCCAGAATTGCGGCGAATTATTCCCCATGCCTGCTGGCCTGATGGAGTGGTGTACTGCCGTCATGAATGCTTTTATAAAGGCCCACGCCGATTGCAAGAAAGGAGAACCAACCAATGGCAAACCCGCATAACCTGCAACCAGGCCAAAAACTTTGGTATGTGCCGAACTGGAAGCAATCAGCCCCGCGCGAACTCACCATTGAAAAGATTGGCCGCAAATGGGCAACCACTGCCTATGAACGTGTTGATCTGGAAACATTGCGCGTTGATGGCGGCCAATATGGCAGCCCTGGCCAATGCTATTTATCACGCGAAGCCTACGAAACCCACCAAGTCACCATGCGCACATGGATGAATTTCTGCCAACGACTCACGCCCACGCGCACACGCGCCACGCTTGAGCAAATCCAGCAGGCCGCCGCATTACTTGGCATCAGCTTGGAGGACAAACCGCATGAATAGCCAGCGCATCGCATATTCGCCCCATTCCGATCATTCATCCGAATTCTACACGCCGCGCGAGGCAGTCACGCCACTTCTGCGCTACATCCGGCCCAGCATGCGCATTTGGTGTCCATGTGATACGGAGGAAAGCGAATTCGTCAAAGTGTTCCGCGATAATTGTAACCACGTCATCGCCTCCCACATCAGCACTGGGCAGGATTTCTTAACGTGGGAACCGAGCGAGGAATTCGACGCCATCATCACCAATCCGCCATTCAAAAACAAAGCCGCGTTTTTCGCGCGCGCCATGTACTTCGACAAGCCCTTTGCTTTTTTGATGTCATTAACCTGGCTGAATGATTCGGCCCCGGTTCGGATGTTTCAGCCCGTTGGCTTGGAGTTGCTGCTTTTCGACAAACGCATCCACTACCGCCAGCCGGACGGCAGCACGCAAAAAAAGACGACCTTTGCCAGCGCGTATTTCTGCAATCGCTTTCTGCCCCGGCAAATTATTATGCGCAACCTGTAGCACCTACAGGCATTGACGACAGTTTGAGCCTTCCTGAAAATTGTCCACATGGGACGCATTAGGGAAGGCTCTTTATATTACAAAGGCACCCGGCTTTACGCCCGCGTGCAATACACCGACGAGACCGGCAAACACCGCGAAGTGCTGCGCCGCGCCGAGACCCGCACCCAGGCCAAGCGCCTAATCCAAGACATCCTCCGCGAACTCGACACCGGAGGCGCAGCGCTCATTGATGGCGCAAGCATTGGCTTTCGAGACTACGCCGAGACCTACCGCGAACGCTTGCATGAAGCCGTTTACGTGGGAGACCGCAAAGTATCTGGCTTGCGATCCAGCAGTTCGCCGAATGCCTGGCTATCAATATTGATTGATCATTTTGGCAGCCAAAAGCTACGCAGCATCACACATGGCGACATCGAACAATTCAAACTGAAACGCCTGGCCACGCCCACCCACCGAGGCACGCAGCGCAGCATCGCCAGCGTAAACCGCGAGCTTGAATTATTGCGCGCCGTATTGCACCAGGCCCACCGCGACGGCTACATCCTGAAAAATCCATTTCAGCAAGGCCGCGCGCTCATTTCCAAAGCCGACGAAGTGCAACGCGACCGTATCTTGACCGCCGAAGAGGAAGAACGATTACTCGCCGCTTGCACGGGCCGCCGCGCCTATCTGCGCGCGCTGATCATCGTTGCCCTCGACACCGCCATGCGGCGTGGCGAGCTGCTGCAACTCACCTGGCGCAACGTGAACTTTGACGCCAAAACCATTACTGTCATTGCTCGAACGACCAAAACCCTAAAACCGCGCCTCGTTGGCCTCACCGCTCGCGCCGTCGAAGCGCTCCAAACCCTACCGCAAACCCGCGACCTCGTTTTCGGCATCACCGACAGTTTTAAGAAAGCATGGGCCGCCGCCTGCGAAGAAGCAGGCATTGACGGTTTGCGCTTCCACGATTTACGCCACACCGCCACCACGAGAATTGTTCAGGCCGGAATTTCGCCGAGCATTGCGATGCGCCTAACAGGACATACCCAGCCCAGCACGTTTGCGAGGTATGTTAACCCTGACAATTCGATAGTCACGGAAGCAGCCAATATACTTGAAAAATGGAGGGAATCTAGGGATAATAACGAATAAGCGAGCGTTACCAGTGTTCCACCACCAATAACGCTCTAACATAAATTACCTGTTACGGAGGCAACTTATGATTTCTGATCCTACCAGACTTCTCTCATCTAATCCAGACGTTGAGCGGTTCTACTCTAACGTAAAACTAACTGAAGCCAATCATTACAATGGTTCACCCTGTTGGCTATGGCAAGGCAGGAAAGTCAGCACGGGATACGGCTACTTAATTGTAGAAGGCTACCAGTTTGCGGCGCATAGATTCGCCTTGCAGATCATTGCCGGGATAAGTTTATACAATAAGCAGTCAAACCATCTTTGCCATAATCGCGCCTGTTGCAATCCTGCCCATTTATACGCAGGCACTCAGCAGCAGAACATGCGCGATATGTACAAAGCAAAACGTAACTGGCATGTAACCAGCCCCCAGCGCGCAGCCAAAGGCGACCGAAACGGCAGCAGATCAAAGCCGGAAATGCTCAAACGTGGCACGGAAGTCAACACCGCCAAGCTGACACCAGGGAAAGTAAGGCTTGCTCGCGCTTTAAATGCACTCGACAGCCAAGTATATCCAACAACTTTTCTAGGGAAATTATTCGGCGTGAACCATACAAGTATTAGTAGTGCAATTCGTTTCAAAACTTGGAAACATATTGCTTGAAATCAAATCAGGGCCAATATAAGAGCCAAGCGCTTTTCCCCTGATAAATCAAAAAGGGAACAACCTTGTAAGTTGTTCCCTTTCTTCCGTTTACGGGATGAGCCGAGCAGGACTCGAACCTGCGACCCACTGGTTAAAAGCCAGTTGCTCTACCGACTGAGCTATCGGCCCATTGGAAGGAAGCCGAGATACTAGCAATCAAACCGCCTGTCGTCAACCGTCGGCAGAGAGTTTTCTTACAGCAGATTGAAGCTAAATTCCATCTGCATGCGAACGCTGACGGGTTGACCATTTTTCATTGCGGGCGTGAATTTAATCTTCTGCGCCGCTTTAATAGCTTCGTCGTTAAGGCCATCGGGCAAGCCGCGCACGACACGGATAGCGGTGACTTTGCCATCGGCGGTGAAAACGGCGCTGACCAGTACAGTGCCTTGGACGCGATTTTGCCGCGCGGCTTCGGTATACTTGGCCTTTTCTTTGTAAATGATATTAGGCTTTAGGCTTGCTGTTGCTTGGAAGATGCCGCCGGAACCGTCGCCGCCAGGGCCGCCGCCGATGGACATATCGCCGCCGCCTTTGTTGCCGCCGCGACCGGGGCCTTGACCGCCGCCTTCACCGTCGCCTAAGCCGGTGCCCTTGCCACGACCTAACGAGGGAGGTGCGTCGGCTCCATTGGGGTCGCCAATTCTACCGGCCATCGCTTTTGATAATGCATCATCGCCAACCGTTGTCGTGGGAACAACTAGCGAAGGATTCTTGATCGTTGGAGTGCGCGTGGTCGGTGGCATGACTTGTGGCAATTGCGTCATTTGCGGAGGAACGCCTTTACTGACAGGAGCATTGGAATTTTGTCCGCCACCGCCGTGTGCTTGTTCAATCTTCGGTTTGCTGCCACCAGTGAAGCCGCCTTTTGCCTTTCGGGATTTCTTTCTGTACCTTTTCGACAGGTTTGGTTACCTTCGGTTCCTCTGTCGCCAGCGTGGGTTCTAACAAACGATAGGATTCTGTCTTAGCCAGCGCAACGCCACACTGCGAGGGGAAAAAGCGCAAAACCAACTAGGAATCATTGCCAGGAAGAGTAAGAACGCCACAAATGTTCCCCAAGTGGCAGCTCCATCCCAACCATAGATACGACAATTTTTCGAGTTAGTTGATTGATCAGACGGCTCAGCAAAAACCCTCGCACCGCGTAACACGCCACGAGAAACAGACACAGCACAACGCCTACGGATTTAAAGAGCTTAGGGACTTGTAATCCGAGAGGAGCGAGCGCCCAAAAGCTGAAATAGAGCGTGGCATAGCCAACTAACGCCATTTCAGAGCCTACCAGCAGCATATTGCGCCGCCGCAGATTGCTGCCATCGCCGCGCACCAGATCAATGAAGAATTGTTTTGGGTTACGGCGAAAATCGTTCCAGGCCAGACCGATTTCACGACCGATGCGCGACAGCAAGGATTCATCAGGAATCAAGACCTGAAAGCCCTGTGTGCCGGCAGCAACTTTTGCGCCGCCAAATTTGATGTCTTTGATGTTCTGGAAAGAAGCGAGAAAACGAGTAAATAAATTGCCGGGTTCGGGCAGCGCCAAATTTAAGCCGATGTTGGCAGGCGCAGCCACGCGCGGAGCAGCGTTGGCGGCCACAGTTGCGGTCGCAACCGTGGCCACTGAATTAACCGTAGGCGCTTTGGGTACGACGCGGGAAAGATCTTCGGCGGCTGGAGCAGCAACTGGTTCGGTGGCGCGATACTCCAAATCACGCGGCGCGATGTATGGCGCGTTTGTTTCCGCCATGGTTTCTTTGACCACGCTGGGCGGCACGGCGACGGCGGCGACTTCGGGCACCGCTTCGGTTACGACGGCCGCAGGCGCGGGTTGCGAACGTCGGGCAAATTCTTCGCCCGTCAGTAACGAACTGTTATCCTGCGGGCAATATTTAAAACCATCTGGATAGCTAGATTGACAAGTCGGACAAACTTTCATGTCTCACCTCTTCGTTCAATTTTCAAAATCTTAGACTTGCAAATACCCAAAAGCAAGAACTCATCCCTTTTTTAAACCAGCACTTAGGTGTCGAATTCGCTTAATTGGTTGCCATCTGCAACTGCCAACACCTGCTGAGAAATACATCGAATAAACGCGGCTCAAGCTATTTTTGTGACACAGCTTGCGCTTTTTTGTACTGTTCCAGCTTGCGGTACAAAGTCTTGCGTCCAATTTTCAGCAAGCGCGCTGTTTTAGCCTTATCGCCGTCGGTAAAGAGCAGTGTTTGTTCGATCATCATCTGTTCCACATCTTCCATCGGCGTGGGAATCGCGATTTCAATATGGCTCGCGCTGGCCAAATCAGAAACCTGGGCGCGAATTGCCTCTGGCAAATCCTGTTCCGTAATCATACGTCCAGCGGCAACAATGACGGCGCGTTCCATACAATTTTCCAATTCGCGCACATTGCCCGGCCACGAGTAATTTTTTAGCATCTGAATCGCGCGATCTGTAATGCCCATGACGCGCTTACCGCTACGTTGTTGGTAATGCTCAATAAAATGTGCCACCAGCGAATAAATGTCTTCTGCACGCTCTTGCAACGAAGGCAGATATATCGGATAGACGTTCAGGCGATAAAATAGGTCACGGCGAAAACGTCCGGCTTCGATTTCGGCTTCTAAATCTTTATTCGTCGCGGCCATCACGCGGACATCGGTTTTGATGACTTCGTTGCCACCGACGCGCGTGAATTCGCCATCCTGCAAAACACGCAACAGGCTAACCTGCGCCGCCAAACTCATTTCGCCGATCTCGTCCAGAAACAACGTGCCGCCGTTCGCTTCTTCAAATTTGCCCATTCGTCGCGCGCGGGCATCGGTGAACGCGCCGCGTTCGTGGCCAAACAATTCGGATTCGAGCAGCGAAGCCGGAATCGCGCCGCAGTTAATTTTCACAAAGGGTTTGGAAGCGCGGCGTGAATTGAATTGAATCAGGCTGGCAATCAGTTCTTTGCCCGTACCAGATTCGCCTTGAATTAGTACGGTCGTGTTGCTGTCGGCTACGGATAGCGCCATTTCAATTGCGCGGCGCAGCTTGGGTGACGAGCCGATAATGCGTTCGTTGGAGCGCACATCGTTCAATTCACGTTTGAGTCGCACGACTTCTGCCGCGAGGCGGTCTTTTTCGAGCGCGATGCCGACCTGGCTGGAAATCCCGCCGAGCAGTTGCACGTCGTAATTGGAAAACTTTGCTGATTGCTTCGACCACACCAGCGCGAGGATGCCGAAAACATTGCCTTTGATCGTGATCGGCGCGACCAACGCCGACTCGCCGCGAATGATGTTGTGCAGGACGTAGCGTGCGAGCGGCGAATCTTTCGGCGTCTCGAATTTCAGAATCGTTCCATCTTCCATCACCTCGCGCACGACGGGATGATCGGGGACGCGCAGACTGCGGGCTTCACGAAAGCGGGCTTCGATGCTGCGGCGCGCGTCAAAGCCACGCCGCGCGCGAATCGTATCAAAGTGCAAATGCTCGCCCGCTGCATCCAGAATCGCGATGCAGCCGTAATCGGCGCTCAGCAGTTCCAGCGCCTTATCAATCACAAAATCCTTGATTTCGTTGAAGTCGCTGCGCGTGTTGATGTCGTTCGAGATTTCGAGCATCAGCTTGGTCAGCGCAATTTCTTTTTCTTTCTCGGCATAAAGCTGCGTGTACTGCATCGCAATCGAAGCCTGCGCTGCCAGCCACTCGACCATCTTGATTTCTGATTCTGTCCAGTGATGAGGTTTCTCAGTGTAATGCAACCCAATGACGCCGAGCAGTTCATCGCGTGCCACAAAAGGTGCCACTAAAACAGAACGGGTGCCAATTAACTGACACGTTGTGCGCACCCACAACGGCAAATCCGACTTGGCAATGTCATCAATCGCAAAGTGGCGCACCTGTGGTAGCCGGTTATAAATCGCATCTTTCGGAATGAACGAATGCGGGATATGAAAGCCTGCGCCGGCGCGCAACTCTTCACTCGCACGATATTCGTAGCTCACGACAAACCCTCCCTCCCTCGCCGGCGTGATCACCGTGCAACGATCCACGCCCAACTGCCGCCCCAGTTCGTTAACGGTCGCCTGTAAGAAGCGATCCAGATCAATCACGCTGTTGATTTCGGGATTGATCCGATTCACCAGCGCATCGCGCGCTTCGTACATTTCGATGAGTTGTGCCTGATTGATGGTGTTGAGTTCTTGCATTCTTGTCAGTTGTCAATTGTCTGTGGTCAGTTGGTCTTCGCTCACATCGTCGCAGCAGTGGAAGCAGTTGTTGTCTTCCGAAGAGAATGCAACGACTACGGGCAAATGACCATCAAGCGGAAATTGACGTTATCTGTCCGTAATCGTGCGACAGCACGCGGAATTCTTTCTCGTGTTTGGGTTCGGGCAAATGCAAAATTTCCGGCCAGGTTTTAGCGACGCGCCAGCCGATAGTCACTTCCAGTTCGCCAATCGTCATGTCGTCGAGAAATTTTTGATCGTGGTCGCGCCAGCAATCTTTCGGAATCAGCAAAAACTTCCCCTCGAAATTCGTCGCGGCATTCACAAAGTCGCGGCCTGTTAACAAACCAGCAACGGTGACGCCTTTACCGAAAAACGTATTTTCCACGGCGACCGCTTTCAGCCGCGTGCCGAAGCGTTCGTTCAGTTCGTCGCAGGCTTGTTTCAAAATCGGAAAGAAGATTTCACCTGTCGCAATCGTGCCGTAAATCGCTTTGGCGTCCTTTTCGCTGAATTCGCCGCGCGCGCGTTTTTTGTCGAGCTGTTTGATGCGCTTGGCGTGCTCCTCAAAGAATTGCCGCACCATCCCAACGCCGTCTTCGATTTGCGGATAGGAAGCGTCTTCGGCTTCGTGACCGCGAATAATCCGATAATGCGAGCGCGGCGGAATCGGACGACCTGCGCGGATGTAAAACTCATCGCCGAGAAACGCGAAGGCGGTGCCGAGCTTCTTGCGCAGTTCGTTTTGAATCGGCGTGACGAGGTCAATAATCTCGCCGCAATATTCATCCGTCACTGGCGTCAAACGATCCCGATATTTGTGCCCGTCCGTGATGCCGAGCGGCACAATCGCGGTCGAAACCAAGCCGGGATGCAACGCCGCCAAATCGTAAATCGTTTTGACCAGATATTGCCCGTCGTTGAGTTTCGGACAGAGCACAACCTGCGCGTGGACTTCGATGCCGTTGTCAATGAAATGCTTGATTTGTGCGAGAACATCAATCCGTTTGGGATTGCCGAGTAGCAACGAACGCAACGCCAAATCGGTCGTGTGCACTGAGACATATTGCGGGCTGAGTTTTTGTTCGATCACGCGCGCGATTTCGTTTTTGCCCAGCGTCGTCAGCGTCGAGTAATTGCCGTACATGAACGAAAACCGCACGTCTTCATCGCGCACCCACAGCGACTCGCGCGAGCCTGCGGGGTTTTGCTGAATGAAACAGAATACGCAATCGTTGCCGCATTGACGCGGCGTCATCGGCTCGAAATCAATCCCCCACGGTTCGCCTTCGTCTTTCTCGACTTCGATTTCCCATTCTTCGCCATCGGCTTTGACGACTTCGACGGTGAGTTCCTCTTCGCCTGCGGTCAGAAATTTAAAATCCAACGCATCGCGCACGCGCTTACCGTTGATCGTCCAGACGCGGTCGCCAATTTCCAGTTCTAATTCGGCGGCTAACGAAGCGGGTTCGATGCCGATAATTTTGATCCCTTTTGCCATTATCTCTTTTCTAACCTGATAATTTCTGCGGCCTCTTTGGGAAACTTACTAACAAGCCATTTTAATACTTCAAGCTGCTCTGTCGCTCTTGCCCGCCGAATTTGCGCTAAAAGTTTGAGTGCGCTGGGGCGTTCGAGCGTCAGATTAGAAGCGCCTTCATTGCATAAGGAGCAGAGCGCACGGAGGTTGTATGGCTCATCAGTGCCGCCTTGTGACTTGTCTACGATGTGTCCGAGGTGCAAGCGCGTTTTCCTTGTGGGATCAAGCGGATGCGGCTCGCCTGCAACAGCACCGCACATTTGGCAGGTATATCCATCCCGATCTAAAACAAAGGCGCGCGTTTCTTTGGAAATGCCACGTTCAAATGCTGGTTTAGGAATTGGGTCAAGCAACAAATATTGTCCTGGCTTTAGCTCACTTCGATCATTATGCGTGAGAATTTGATAGCCCTCTTCTGTTCGCAATTCCCGCACGCGCCGCGCCCATTCACTTTTACCACCGGCAATCAGTTGCAGTTCGGCAGAACTCATGACCTTCCCCAGATTTTCTAAAAAGTGCTGGCGCAATTTCGCACGCGCACCTTTACCCTTTTCGGCCATAACGCTACGCGGCTTTCTCTAACACTTCTGCCATCGCAAGAGCTTGAAAAATGGAACGTCCAACCGCTTTTGCTACGGGCGGGGGAAAAGCATTTCCGACTTGCCGATAAGCCGCTGTTTTACTACCGAAGAATTGCCAATCGTCAGGAAATCCTTGGAGCCGCGCGACCATTTTTACAGTCAGGCGAGGAGTTCCAACAAAATCTTGCGGCGGTGCCTCGTATGCTACGCCATGCCCGTCAACGCCAATCGTGGCCCAAGCCTTTTTGGCGCGTGTTGGCCCCAAGTCCGGCCCGCCATGTTTTTTCGATCCGCCCACAACCGTAGGGGCGATTTCATTAGCCTGCATACGCCATTGTGTGGCTGCGCGCCAGCCGTTTTCCTGCATCAAGTCAAACAAACACGCACCCACCGTTAAGGGGCGCTCATCCTGCGGGAGCGGCCAATGAAACCCGCCGACAACATCATGACGCAAGGCAGTAAAAACCACTCTAGGGCGTAGTTGGGGCACACCGTAGTCACAAGCATTCAAAAGCTTCCATTGCGTTTGGTACCCTAGCGCTGCCAGTTCGCCCACGATGAAGGTTCGATAATCATCAAAAACCGCATCTAAAATTCCACGCACGTTTTCAATCATTACAGCGCGGGGATGCATTTCACGGACTAACCGAATCGCTTCAGGAAAGAGATTTCGTTCATCATCCTTTCCCAATTGTTTGCCAGCTACCGAGAACGGAGGGCACGGCAAGCCACCTGCGAGCAAGTCAACACCGCGATAGGGTGTCCCATCAAAGGTGCAAAGGTTTTGTTCCAGGATGTTCCATTGCGGGCGATTCAACCGCAACGTTGCACAGCAATGTGGGTCTACTTCAACTAAAGCGAGTGGATGAAAGCCTGCTTGTTCCAAACCAAGCGCCTGTCCTCCGGCTCCGGCACAAATCTCGACTGTCGTTAAAGACATAAGCAAATTAAGTATTCCTTTCAATAAGGGCGTAAAACCATCCGGCCTACTGTGGCCACGCGCCGTCTTTCATTGCTCGCAAATTCAATTTCTTTGGATCAAGTACGACGTGTTTCACCTTCTTGCGATTCCACGTGTAGGTGATATGCACCAAGCCATCTGCCGTTTGAATCACCGCCGGATACGAATATTCCGCTTCTGGCGGCCCCGGTTCCAGCACTAACGCCGCTTGCCAAACTTTGCCATCAGTTGAAACCGCCACATTCAGCGGTGCGCGGTCACCCCACTTGCCGGAGCGCGTGACGACGTGGTTGTAGACGAGCAGATGCCGTCCGTCCTTCAGCGTCACGCCGTCAACGCCGGAATTCGGATTCGGCAGTGCAGTCGCGGTCAGATTGCTCCAAGTCTTGCCGTTGTCGTCTGACCAGGCTTCGACAAGCTTACCTTGCCGACTGCGAAAGAGGGCTTGCAACTTGTTGCCAGGATGAAAAAACACGGTCGGCTGAATGACACCGAATTCCTTGCCATCGTTAATCGGCTCGGTGCGCTGCCATGTTTTGCCAAGGTCGGGCGTGCGCTCAAAATGCACGCGCCAGCCTTTGTCTTCCGTGCTGGACGGGCAAAGCAAGTCGCCGTCCGCGAGCAGCACTGGTTTGTTTTTGATCGGCCCTGCGATGCCGTCGGGCAGGCGTTCCGGCTTCGACCACGTCTTGCCGCCGTCGGTCGAAGTTGTCAACATTCCCCACCATTTCGCCGGATCAGGGCCGACTTTGTAGAAGAGCAGCAACGGACCGTTTTTCGGCTGATACAACACCGGATTCCACGTCGGATAGCGTTTGTCGGGCGATTCGACGCCATTCGCAACTTCAACCGGCGTTGTCCATTTGCCGTTTTCCAAGCGTGCCACCCAGATGCCGACATCGGGATGTTTTTCTTTCGTCCCGCCAAACCACGCCGCCACCAAATGGCCGCGTGATTCGGCAAGCGTTGAGGCGTGACATTCGGGAAACGGCGCGGTTTCGTAGATAAATTCGGTTTTGAGAACGCCAGGCGCAGGAGTTTGCGCTGAGGCAACCACACTCAAGAGACTTGCGACCAGCAGCGCCGCCAGGCGGGGACGCAATCGGTTTTTGACATTCATAGTTTAGAGCAGTTCACTAATCGGCGTGTGTGTTAAGCCTTGGGATTCAGCAACAGCGGCATATGTCAACTTGCCTTGATAGGTGTTCACGCCGTTCTGCAAATTCTTGTCCTTCGCTACAGCATCCTTGAAGCCTTTGTTGGCGAGCTTCAAAGCATATGGCAACGTTGCATTCGTCAACGCAAAGGTCGAAGTGCGCGGCACAGCGCCGGGCATATTCGTCACGCAATAATGCAGCACGTCTTCCACGTAGTACGTCGGTTCGCTATGCGTCGTGGGCCGCGTGGTTTCGATGCAACCGCCTTGATCCACAGCGACGTCCACAATTACCGCACCTTTATGCATCGTCTTCAGCATCTCGCGCGTGACGAGCTTCGGAGCCGACGCGCCAGGGATCAGCACACCGCCAATGACCAGATCAGCATTAGCAATCGCTTCCTGCACGGTGTAGGGATTCGACGCGAGCGTGCGAATCTTTGCGCCAAAGATGTCGTCGAGGTAACGCAGGCGATCCAAATTCTTATCCAGCACGTGGACGTTTGCGCCCAGGCCGACCGCCATTTTCAGCGCGTTCACGCCGACGACGCCGCCACCGACGATGACGGTTTTTGCGGGCAACACACCGGGTACGCCGCCCATCAACACGCCACGTCCGCCTTCGGGCTTTTGCAAATAATGCGCGCCGATTTGTACGGACATCCGGCCTGCGACTTCGGACATCGGGCCAAGCAAAGGCAGATGACCTTCGTCATTCGTGATCGTTTCATAGGCCACGCCCGTGACCTTGCGTTCCAGCATCACCTGCGTCAAATGCGGGTCGGGCGCAAGGTGCAGATAGGTAAAGAGCATCTGTCCGTCGCGCATCCGCGTGTATTCCGGCCCAACGGGTTCTTTGACTTTGACGATCATATCGGCGCGTTCCCACACCTCGTCAGCAGAGCCGACGATCTCGCCAAGTGCCCCGCGATACTGGTCATCTGAAATGCCACTGCCCTCGCCCGCGCCCGTTTCCACCAGAATCGTATGCCCGGCATCGTGCAACGTTTTGACGCCTGCGGGAGTTAGGCCAACACGCGCTTCTTTGTCTTTGATTTCTTTTGGTAGCCCGATAATCATTTCGTGAATCTTTCTGCTTGAAGTTAGGAAGTGATCTGTCATTTTACACGCTTTCTGTTGGTTTGTTGCAACGACTGTAGTGATTTAATGGCACTCGCAAGATTTTATTGACGCTCCTGCATTGCTTTTGTACATTGCCGCCGTCGAACAACTTCCCAATGGGTCTTAACACATAACCAGCAAAACACTCACACGCTTTTCCCAGGTCGAAATTCTCGGCTGGAAGCGGTGTGTCTGTCCCGGCCTACTCCCCCGCTGAGTGCTGCCACTCAGTTCCCTATGATGCTGCTTTTTTGGAGGATTTTATGGTGAAAAAGATGTCCGCAATGCTGTTGCTGTTTTCGTGTTTGGTATGGCTTTCTTTCAGCGTCGCCGCGCAATCGGTGACGCCCGGTTGCCCGCCCAGTTTTGGCCCTGCGCACAATGAATCGGTGACGCTGGGCAACGCGCATTCGGTGCTCGTGGATTTTGACGGCGATGGCCAATTGGATGTGGTATCGGTGGATGCGGAAGGCATTCCCAGCACACGCTTTCGCCGGGAAGATGGCTTCAGCGCACCCGTCGTGAGCAGTTATATGCAAGGCATTTATCACCCGCTGGCTATTGCGGTAGGCTACTTTGACGGTGATTACATTGACGGGCAATTCGTCGTGAACCCGTGGCCAGACATTGCCGTCGCCACGGCGGAAGGCGGTGTGTATTTGCTGACTTCCGATCCGTACGGGTACTACAGTTTTCGCGGCACGCCCGTCTTGCAAGGGCTTTATGTCGCGCTCGCGGCAGTGGATTTCAATGAAGATGGGATGTCCGACATTATGGCAGTGGATGCCACGGGCGGCAGCATTCTGCAATTCAGTCAAAGCGATGGCAACTGGGGCAATGCCGCCTACAGCCCCACAACAGCGGAGGCGTACGGTAGCGGAGAAGTACCGGTCGCCGCCACGCTTGGTTATTTCGATGGCGTGCTGCAAGATGGCCAATTCTTCCCCAATGATCTGCCCGATCTTGCGGTGCTGACAAGTGAGGGGCGCGTGCTACTGTATACGACTGATGCCGACGGCTATTTCACGGTGCGCGAAACAGACCTCGGCGGGATATTTGCTGAAATAAGGTCGGCTGATTTCAATCAGGATGGCCGCTCAGATTTATTGGCGAAGGATGCGGCTGGGAATACTTACCTGCTGCTGCGCAATGAAAATGGTGACTTCAACCCGGCGCAGGCCGTCGGCAGCGATCCCGTCGCCTCCCTGATCGGTGGGCAAGACCTGAGCGGCGATGGGATGCCGGATATTGTCGTGACAATGGGCGACGATGCACATTTGGCGTGGCTGAGCGGCACCGTGAATTGCCTGCGCGTGGCGTAAATGAGTGTAGGCAAACTCGACTTTTTCTTCACGTCATTCATTATCTGTTATGCTCAATTCTTCATTATCTTTCGGGGCAAGTAATGGAGAATTGAGCATGAAGCGAACACCCAAGCCCCTAAAAGTTAGTCCCGGCCTAATGAATTACTCCAGCCGATAAACATTGATCGAATAGCCGATGCGGGCCACTGGCTCCATTTTTTGGAGGCGTTGCAAAAACTCATCCGTGCCTGGCAAACCGTAAATACGCGGGTAAAGCCCCGCCAAATTCGACACGCTGATGGCCACAAGCGAACCCGCCGGAATTTGCCTGAAAGGAACGAATTGCCGATTGCGCGCCTGCGTTGTCCACGGCAGACTAAAGCCCGGCAACATCTCCGCCTCCAGACCATAATATTGTGGCAAAGCCGTTCCGAAATACGATAAATACAGTGTGCCTTCCGGGTGCGCGCGGCGATATTCGGCCAGAGCTTTCAAATCCTGCCCCCAATCTATGTTGGAATCAGCCAGAATGGTATAGCCGTGCTGCGGGCCGCCCGCCAGTTCGTTGAAATAGCTGAGAAAATGCGGATAGATTAATACGGCACTGAGGGCATACCACACCAGTAACCCCGCCGCCGCCAAGCGTCAGTTTGTTCGGCTTCGGCCAGGGAAAACGCCCGCGCGATTTTCGCGGCAAACACAATCAGGAATGGATAAATCGGCAGCAGGTGCCGGTGCCCAATATTCAAATTCGCCGTCAATGTAATGAGCCAGTAAACCCCGACGGGGCAAAAACCCAACGATTCTACCATCAGCCCCGCGCCGTATTTTCGCAGGAACACCAAACCGAGGCCGATCAGCGCCAGCAGCAGAATCGGTGTTTTGACAAAAAATGTGATGAGAAAGTAATACCACCAGCCGGTGTAGGATGTTTCTCCGAATAAATAAGAAAGCCGATTTTCCGCCGATTCGAGCATCACCAAAAAGCCGTAAACATAAGCCTCCGGCAGGAGATGTAACGTGTAGGGAAGACGCAGGGCTTCCGTCGTGAATTTTTCTTTCACCCAATAATGCGGCCAGTTAATCCGATTGGCGACCGCTTCCTGCGGCGAGAGTCGCGCGTGAAAGCCATAGCTGGCCCACACAACAGCCAGACTCATCACGCCTGCTGCCACAATCAGCCCCAACGCCAACGCCGCTTTTTCCCGGCGCTTGACCAGTTCACGAGCGGGCGCTTTGCGGTGCAGCAACCATTGCCCCGGCTGTCGGGAAAAGACAAAGACGCTGCCCACCAAAAGCAGCATGGGGAAGATCAACACGCCGGAAAATTTCGTCACCAAACAACCGCCCACAGCCAACCCCACCAGTAGCACATTCGCCGCTGTTGTTTGCTGCAAGGCGCGGAAATAGCGGTACACGGCCAGAAATAAGAATCCCGCAACCGGCAAATCCGTCGTCACCAATTGCGCGTGCGCCAGCACATCGGGGTTCAGCACCCACAGCCCTAGCGCAAAGCAACCTGCCTGCCAGCCATAAAACCAGCGCGCGGCAAAAAAGACAACCAGCCCCAGCAGCGCCGCCAGCAGCACTCCCGGCGTGCGTGCAGCAAAAATCAACCGATCTGCCTGATTCCAGGCATACAAGTATTTCGCACCAAACTCCCATTGCTCGCCATTCTCCCACGCAGCATCCGTGGTAACTACAGTAGGCGTGAGGAGGCGTTGCGCGAAACCAGCCAGCCATTTGGTCAGCGGCGGATGTTCCGGGTTGAGGCGAAAATCGCCGTAAGCGACATAGGTGTAAGCGGCAGGGATATGCGTGCCCTCGTCAAACGTCGCATTTTTGCGCCGCATACTGGTGAAGGAAAGCAGTAGAAACAGCGCCAGCAAGCTCGCCACGATACTGATTTCCAGCGCCTTGTTGTGCGCGGCAGTGGCAGGGGCGTCTGCTTTGTCTGCGGTTTGGGTCGCGGCCTTCTGAGGTTGCTTCATACGCGGAAGTTGCCAGGAGAAGCGCTCGCGTCTCAAACACTTCTCCCGGCTGTATGCTGTTGTTGTTTGGTAGTGAGGCGGCCTTTTACGGCTAGACGTTCACAACATCAATCTGCGCTTTTTGCAGCTTGCCGCTGTAATCCACGTAGATGGATTTCCATTCCGAGAAAATATCCAGTGACGAAGCCATCGCGCCTTCGCGGTGGCCGTTGCCCGTGGCTTTGGTGCCGCCGAAGGGCAAATGCACTTCCGCGCCAATCGTCGCCGAGTTGACATAAAAAATGCCGGTGTTCATCCGCTCCATTGCGTGAAATGCGCGATTCACGTCGGCGGTATAAATCGAAGCGGACAGGCCGTACTTGACGCCGTTGCCGATTTCAATCGCTTCGTCCAGATCGCGGCACGGAATCACACTGACGACCGGGCCAAAAATTTCTTCCTGCGCAATGCGCATCGTCGGCGCGACATCCGTGAAAATTGTAGGCTGCACGAAGTAGCCGTACATATGCTCGTCTTCGAGCAACAGATGCCCGCCGTGCTGCACTTTTGCGCCTTCCTGCTTGCCGATCAAAATGTAGTTATAAATTTTCTCGACGGCTTTTTTGTTGATGACCGGGCCGACATCTACGCTTTCGTCCAGGCCGTTGCCGATGCGGAGCGTCTTCGTTCGTTCTGTCAGTTTCTCGACAAATTTTTTGTAGACTTTTTTATGCACGACCAGCCGTGACGAAGCCGTGCAACGCTGTCCCGATGTGCCAAACGCGCCCCAGACTGCGCCTTCGGCAGCCAGGTCAAGATCGGCGTCCTCCATAATCATAATCACGTTTTTGCCGCCCATTTCGAGCGAGCAAATCTTGCCCGTGCGCGCGGCGTTTTCGGCCACTCCCGTGCCCGTTGCCGTCGAACCCGTGAACGAAACCAAGCGCACGGCGTCGTGCGAAGCGAGCGGCGCGCCGACTTCCGGGCCGGTGCCACAGACGATATTGACGACGCCCGGCGGCAGTCCCGCTTCTTCCAGCACCTTGACCAGATTGATCGTTGAGAGCGGCGTGTCTTCGGCAGGTTTAATGACGAGCGTGTTGCCGCAAATCAGCGCGGGCATCATCTTCCACGACGGAATCGCCATTGGGAAGTTCCACGGCGTAATCAGCGAACAAAGCCCAATGGGTTGGCGCACGCACATCGCAAACTTGTTCGGCATTTCGGACGGCGTCGTGTAACCGTGCAGCCGCCTTCCCTCCCCTGCCGTATAGAAAGTCATATCAATGGCTTCCTGCACATCACCACGCGATTCTTTCAGCACCTTACCCATTTCGCGCGTCATTTCCTGCGCGAATTTTTCTTTGCGCTGCATCAGGATTTCGCCCGCACGGTAGAGAATCTCGGCGCGTTTTGGCGCGGGCACGGCGCGCCAGCGCGGCATGGCTTCCTGTGCTGCATTTACTGCCGCTTCCACGTCTGCTACGGTCGAAGCCGGAAAGCGGCCTACGATTTGGCGCGTGTCTGCCGGGTTGAGGTTGTCCATTAATTGGCCGCTCGCGGATTTCACCCATTCGCCGCCGATGAAGTTTTTATACGTCTGCACTTTCACTGCTGCTTTTGCCATACGTTTGAAGAGTTGAGATTGGAAATTTGAGATTGGAGATTGGGGGCAGTGAATTCAGGAAAAACTTGCGTCGTTTGCGCAGGCGGAGCTTTGTGACATTGCAGGCAACTGACGCGGGCATCGCGCCATTTGAGCGGGTGTTTGCGTATGGATTCCAGCGCGCCCATCTTTTCCGGCACGTGGCATTTCAAACAATCTTCGCGCGCTTTGGCCGTTTGATGTTCGACCGGTTGCGCCGCCAACACCGGGATGCGCTGGCGTGTCGAAAGAAAATATAACCCGCCTACCACAACGACAACGATTCCGACAAATAACACATCGCGCGGTTTTATCTGCATGCAAAATCACCCGTGAAATCAGGCTCGAAAGCCAAGTTTCGTACTCCTCGTGCGAAAAGAAGCAGCAATCTAGCAGAGGCTCGGAGGGAGGTCAAATTGGTAATCGGTGATCGGTGGTCGGTGGCCGGTGGTTAATGATGGAACCAGCAATTGCTAGCCACTGACCACCGATCACCGACCACCGACCAGCCCTTACAGCACCTGCTCTGCGATTTCCACGCGCAGCAGGGAACGCACGTTTTCAATCTGATTGGCAACGGTTACTTCGGTCGAACCGGCAAACAACAAACCGACGGCGACATTATCCAGCGTCGTGATGAGCGCCCCGGAGTCCCCAGCAGCGGACATATTCGTCGTGAGGATTTGTTCTTTGAAACGGGCTTTACGGCCATTGCGGTAGTTCACATCCAGCGTAGCATTCACAACGATGATGCGCCCAGTGGTTAGTTTGGTCGAGCGCCCGGTCTTTTTCACGAGCGTACCGACTTTCACATCGGCCTTGCGTCGCCAGCCGCGCAAATCGCCAATCCATTTGATGCTGCGGTCGGCCAGATGAAATGGCACTTCCGCCAGCGCGGCGTCCACGAGGTTGTTGTGCTGTTCCAACGGCACTGCTGGCGCAAGATCAATCGGAACATAGCGCCGCAAATAGCCGATGCGATCCTGCGGCAAACGCCCGCCGTCTTTGGCTGCGGGCTGCAAAATTGAAGCGCCCAAGTGCCCGGCGTTGCTGTAGGCCAGGACGTGATTGTTGCTCAGAATGTAATACCGTTTCGGAAATCCGGTTCCGGGCTGGGGCGGATCAAACGACGCGCCCGGCAACAGGTCATACACACAAGCGCCAATCGTGCCCGCCGTAAGTTTGCGATAGCCCACGCTCAGGCCGCCACAAATCGGGCGCACGCGGTTGACACGACGCTTGTTCCGGCGGAGGTATTGGCGCGCCGCTTCGACCACCGGATCAGTGTCATCTTCAACAACCGGATCGGTGTCGTCTTCCACCACTGGATCAGTATCATCTTCAACCACCGGGTCAGTGTCGTCTTCCACCACTGGATCGGTGTCATCCTCGACTACCGGATCGGTATCGTCTTCAACGACCGGGTCAGTGTCGTCCATTGCAAAGATGTGCCCAACAGCCAGCACATCGGTTTTCAGTCCCTGCACGGCAGTGGGAATCAGAGAAGCTTTGGACAATTCGGATTTGGGGACTTTGTGCGTGACCAGCACGACCAAAGCCGGTTCGCCCGTCGGTACGCCGTTTTTCCACTTGATGCCTGCGCCAACGCCGATCACGTGGGGGAGGGACTTATCCAGCACTGCCGCCACTGCTGCCGGATGCGCCTGCGTCAGATTTTGTGCGGCAGTTTCTGATAAGACCATTTTCTTTTCGTCTAATTTCATCGTGGAACTCCTCTCAGTTGTTAAGAACGAATTGAGGGATTGCCAATGGCAATTACCTCGGTTGCATAGCCTTCAAGAACGGGGGGAATGGTTTCTTGTGGTAATAGCTGTGAGGCGGGAACTTTGTGTGTGACCAGCACCGTGATGACATCCTGCCCGGCCTTTTGGCCCAGCCCGACGCCGACCACATTGGGCAAACGCAGCAAGGCGGTTTCGTGCTTTTCCTTGGCTTCGTGAATCGTCATGCGCAGCTCCTTTTTTCGATTGAGGGCATGGCAAGTATCTTGTTTGCCCCGTTTTCCATCTCGTTACGACGACCAACAAACAAGATGTTTGTCGTACCCTCGATCTGACTTAATTCATCCCGTTAAAGATGTCGAAAATGGCGACATGTTACCGTGACAAAAATTTTCAAACGATATTCTCTCTGTTACACTGCCGGACAGCTTCACGCAGCAAGATTATGAAAGCATTACTTATCGTCCTCGCTGCCCTTTGCGTTCGTTCTGCGGTTGTTTTTGGACAACTGCCCGCGCCTACGCCTACGGCGGAACAAAAATTTGCAGTGCGTTTCGTGCAGGAAAAAGATGCCGCGCAACGGGCAATATTATGGCAGGCGCAAAAATCCTCCTTGAACTGCGCACTGGCACAGGAACTCAACACAGAAGCAGACAAATTGATTCGCGCCGGACAAAATGCGCGGGCATTGGACGTGGTGCCGTTTGCGCAGGAGGCCGCCGCGACGTGTCGCACCAAGCGAGAATGGGCAACCGCCATCAACCATCGCGGACGGGCGCACTTCCAGATGAGTGAATACGAACCGGCGCGCAGAGATTTTGAGGAGGCGCTGGCCTTACGCCGCCCGCTCGAAGATAAATTGGAGCTGGCGCAATCACTCAACAATCTGGCGAGTTATTACGAGGTCAAAGCGCGCTACAACTTGGCGTTGCGTTATTACGAAGAAAGTCAGCAGCTCAAGCAACAACTCGCGGCAGCAGGCCAGGCGAATGACACCGTGCGCGGCAGCATTGCCCGCACCGAAGGGAACATCGGCCTGGGCTATCGCTATCTGGGCGATTACGACACCGCGCAAAAACATTTCCAGCAAAGCATCCCGATCTTTACCGCGCTCGCCGACTGGAATGGCCTAGCCACGATTTTCAATTATCTGGGCGATATGTTCACCGATATGGGGCAATGGGAGCAGGCATTGACCGCGTTCCAGCAGAGCCTCGCCTACCAGCAAAAAGCGCCGCAGAACGACGAATTGCAAGCCCAGATTTTAAATAACATCGGCCTCGTTCATTACTTCAATAAAAATTACGATCAGGCACTGGCGGCCTGTCAGGAAAGCTTACGCCTACGCCGCGTCGGGAAAAATACGGAGCGTATCGCGCGCACCGAGCGCCGTTTGGCGATGATTCATCTGGCGAAAAACGAACTGCCCGCCGCGCTGCAATACGCGCAGGACGCCGCCCAACTCTCGCAACAACACCCCGAAACGTTTTGGAAAGCGCGCGTGGTAGAAGGTGAAGTGCAAGTGGCGTTGCAAAACACCGCTGCCGCCAAACGATACTTCACTGAAGCCATCCAGCAGATCGAAGAGATGCGCACGCAAGCACCCCGCGCGCCTGACATTCAGCAGCGCTTCTTCGAGAACAAAACGCTGCCGTATTTGGCCTTGACCGATTTACTGCTCGCCACCAAACGCCCGCAGGAAGCTCTGGCATACGCCGAGCGCACGAAAGCGCGCGTGATTCTCGACCTGATTCAAGCCGCCCCTGCCGCGCCTGCCGCGCAACTTCCCGCGTGGCTCGCCTCTACAGCGACGATGCAACGCGCCCTGGACGCGCTATCGCCGGACGCGGATACAGTGCTGTTGGAATTCGTCATTGCCAAAGAAAAAGTCCAT
This sequence comes from Blastocatellia bacterium, assembly GCA_046331525.1. Taxonomy (GTDB): domain Bacteria; phylum Acidobacteriota; class Blastocatellia; order RBC074; family RBC074; genus JAFDVL01. Next base: position 64,723 of record JAXLQQ010000013.1, on the reverse strand, counting down.
CTTTTCGCGCTCACCAAAACGCAGGGCAAAACAGATATCCAAACCATTCCGCTCACGATCAGCACGACGCAATTGCAAGCGCAGGTGCGGCAATTTCGGGCGCAGGTGGCAGACCGCAAATTAAACTTTACAGCGCAGGCGCAGACGCTCTACCAACAACTGCTGCACCCCGCTGCCGCGTTGCTACGGCAAAAAAAGCAGCTTGTCATTGTGCCGGATGGCGTGTTGTGGGAATTGCCTTTTCAGGCGCTGCTGACAGATGCAAACAACTTTTTATGGGAAAGCCATACGATTTCTTACACGCCATCACTGGCCGCGTGGCAAATGCTACAGCAACGACCACGCCGCACGGCACCACTGTCGTTACTCGCATTAGGAAATCCCACGCTGCCGCCTGACGATGCCGCTACGCCCACGTTGCCAACGCTGACGTATGCCGCGCGACAGGTGCAAGAGTTGAGCCAAATCTATGGTCGCCAGCACAGTAAAGTATTGCTCGGAGCCGCCGCCACCGAGCAAGCGTTGAAAACCGAAGCCGCGCAGTATGCCGTGATCCATCTGGCCACGCACGGCATTTACGATGATCGTAACCCGATGGCTTCCCGCGTTCTGCTCGCCGCCACCAAAGAAGACGACGGCAAAGTCGAAGCGCAGGAAATCCTCAATTTAAAACTGACGAACGAACTGATCGTGCTTTCCGCTTGTGAAACTGGGCGCGGCAGGCTGGGGCCGGGCGAAGGCGTAATTGGCCTGACGTGGGCGTTCCTGATCGCCGGTTGCCCCACGCTGGTCGCCAGTCAATGGGAAGTGCGTGACGATTCCACCAGCGCCCTGATGACCCGCTTTCATCGTGCCCTGAAAACCAGTGCGCAGCCCAAAGCCGAAGCCTTGCGACAGGCGGCTCTGGCGCTGATGAAACTGCCGCAATATAAACATCCGTACCATTGGGCAGGCTTTGTGGTGGTTGGGGATGGCAATTGATTGACATTGCACCTTACACCTTGCCACTTTCACATTCCTTCTCCCGAAATCATACGGAGAGAGAATGTGAAAGTGGCAAGGTGTAAGGTGCAATGTTGCAAATAAAGTCAAAGGAACAGCGGCTAATTCCACAGCAGCCGGATTCCGGCGTGGGCCGAATGCGCACGAATTTTCTCCAGCACATCGGTTGCCATTGCTAATGCGCGGCGTCCGTCGGCACCGCTGACGAGCGGGGTTGTTCGTTCCTGCACGGCAGTGATGAACGCTTCAATTTCAGCCAGCAATGGTTCGCGCGGCGTGACGGGCAAAGGGCGCGCGATGATTTCAGGACGCGCGGCACCGGGCGGCGGCGGCACGAGGCGGCATTGCAGCACCTGCTGCTCGGCATAATCCAGTGAATAGTATTCGTTCGGCTGAAAGACGCGCAATTTGCGCATCCGTTCGCCCGACACGCGGCTGGCCGTGATGTTGGCGACGCAGCCGTTGGCAAACTCTACGCGGGCATTCGCCAAATCAATCGTCGGCGTCAAAATCGGAATGCCAACGGCATCGAGCTTGACAACTTCGCTTGGCACGAGCGAGGCAATGATGTCGAGTTCATGCACCATCAAATCCATCACGACATCAATATCCAGCGAGCGCGGCGTGAAGATGCCGAGCCGGTGCGCCTCGAAAAAATACGGCTGCTGAATCTGTTCGCGCAGCAGCACGAAGCCCGGATTGAAGCGTTCGATATGGCCGACCTGCAATGTCACATTTTTGTCCGCTGCCAGCGCAATCATTTCGTCCGCTTCGGCCAGCGTGCGTGCAATCGGTTTTTCGACCAGCACATGAATGCCCGCTTGCAAACACGCGCAAGTAATTTCGTGATGATTGACGGTCGGCGTCGCCACGCTGACGGCTTCGACCGCGTCAAGCAATTCGCGGTAATCACGCACGAAGCGCGTGTTGTGCTTCTCGGCAATCGTGCGGCCTGCCGCTTCGTTAGTGTCACAAACAGCGATCAATTCCACGGACGGGAGCGAAGCATAAATGCGCGCGTGCGCCTGGCCTAAATGTCCTGTGCCAATGACCGCAACCTTCATTCGTGTAGACATCGTGTGTTAACCTGCCTTTTAATTCTTGAGTTCCAGATTTCCGAAAGACTCTAATCCTGAATTTTGCATGGCGCAAACGTTGAAGACTGCCCCGCCCGATTTCAAAGTCATTTCCTGTTTGCTCGCGCTTGTCCTGTTGTGCGGCGCGAGCTTTTTTTTCCGGCTCGGTTATTTGCCGATGATCGGGCCGGATGAGCCGCGCTACACGGAAGTGGCGCGCGAAATGTACATGCGCGGCGATTGGATCACGCCGCAACTCGCGGGGCAGCACTGGTTCGAGAAACCGGCATTGACCTATTGGCTGGTGGCGAGCGGCTTTCAGGTGCTGGGCGTGTCCGAACTTGCGGCGCGCTTGCCGATTGCGCTGTTTTCGAGCTTCGGCGTGTTGCTGTTGTTTTGGTTCGGACGACGATTGCAATCCGTGCGCTTCGGGTTCTTTAGCGCCGCCGCGCTCGCGTCAAGTGGCATTTGGCTGGCCTTTAGCCGCGCTGCAACGTTCGATTTGCCGCTGGCGGTAGCGATGGCAATTGCGCTGCTCGCGTTTTTTCTGTGGTGGCACGAGGGCAAAACCCTGTTTTGGTATCTCGGTTGTTGCGGGATGGGGTTGGCGATGCTGGCAAAAGGACTGGTTGGCATTCTGTTGCCCGGCGTGATTCTCTGTTTGTTTTTGCTGCTGACGCGAACAGTCGGCAAGCTGCTCAAACAACCGCAGCTTTTGCTGATCGGTGCGGTGATTTTTTTGCTGACGATTGCGACGTGGTATTTGCCCATGTTTCTGCGGCACGGCCACGAATTCTGGCAGGAGTTTTTTGTCGCGCATCACTTCCAACGATTTTTGACCAATAAATTCAAGCATCCGCAACCATTTTACTTTTTCACCATCGTAGCCATTCTCGGCTGCCTGCCCTGGTCGCTGTTCTTCCTCGCCGAAATCGGCACGACCATAAAACGCTGGCGCGCGTTGCTGACCATGCCGGAACAAAACTTACGATTGTTTCTGTGGCTTTGGATCGTCGTGATCGTGGGTTTCTTTTCACTCTCCACCTCAAAGCTTACCGGCTATATCCTGCCGGTTTTTCCTGCAATAGCATTGCTGTTGGGTGCGCGATTGGAACAATGGTGGCAGCAAAAGCCGCGCACGCTATGGCGTTGGTTGTTGCTGTTGACGTGGATATTGCTGGCGGTCGTGAGTGTTGTGCTGAGTTTGCGCGCGGAGAAAATCTCGTTTGTCAGCCCGCTGCTAACGCTCGTGTTAGCAGCAACGTTGCTGTTCGTCGCCTTTCTCGGCTTGACGCTACTTCTGTTGCGCGGCGAACGCGCGGCGACGTTGTGGCTGCCGTTTGGCTTGGCGCTCAGCATCGTAGCTGCCACGCTGACCGTAATGCCCGGCTATGCGAATACAGAATCCACCGCTTACATCGCGCGCGTTGCGAAAGAGGCTGCGCGCCCGAACGAACGGCTGGTGTTTTTTATCAACACTGATTTCAGCATGGATTTTTACGCGCCGGAACTGCCACTGCGCGATGAACGCGCCTATCCCGTAACCTTGATGAAGCCCGAAGAAATTGCTGCGTTACTGCCGCAGCAACCGACCAAAACGCTGCTCGTGCTCTCGCCCAAACGTTGGATCAAAGGCATCGAAGACGTGATGGCGACAACCAAAATTGATGATCAATATACGTGGGTGCTGGTGCGGGTGGCTATTCGTACTCCACCTGCTCAATAGGCTTTTGTTTTTTGGCGACGACTTTGATTTTTTTGGAAACTAAAATGTCTTTGTCGGTTTTCTCGTTGTACTTATGCCGTTCAATGACCTGCTTGCCCGTCAGATAATTTGTGCTGATCGTTTCGCTTGCGCCCGTCGCCCGATCCAAATTCGTAATGTCCTCGCCAATCAACAAAAACTGTTTCGTTGCGGCATTGTAGCGAAAGCGGTGCAAGTGATCGGTAGATTCACGCGATCCCGCAAGTTGTGAAACGAGCAACACGCCCTTTTCAATTTTCACGTCCGCCGCCGGAGAATCGCCCGTACCGCCGAGCATCCCGCCACAGCCGCCACACATCAACAACGATCCCGCGACCGCCGCCCGCGTATATTTGCCGTCCGCAGTTTTGAAAAGAATGAGCAATGCCCGATAGCGCATTTGAAATTCGTCCGTTTTTTTCGGCAAATCCTCGATCAGTTGCAATACCGCATCCGGCATTCCATCGCCATTTAAATCGCCCATCTGCTCATCCTGCGCCACCCATCCTTTGGGCACAAACGCTTTGGTCGTCGCGCCATTCAGCGGCACTATTTTCGGATCAAGCTCACGCGCTTTCTCCTGCGCGAACATAGAACTAAATAGTAAGCTGGCAGATAAAATTACAGTCAACATCGTTTTCCCTCCTCACAAAGAATGGCAAAAGTTATAATGCCCGCGCACGAAAAAACAAGGTAGTCGTAGCATTTTGCGGATGAGCATTCGCGGTCATCCGTTTCACTCAAACCTGAACCTTTATGAACCGAAGACAATTTATTCACACCACAACGCTCGCTTCTCTTGGCATGACGCTAACACAAACAACCCCGGCTGCGGTCAAATGGCCCGTCGGCTGCTTCAATCGCCCGTGGACGAAATGGAGTTATGACGAATGTCTAGATGGCATCAAGGCGGCGGGCTACAAATACACAGGGCTGCTCACGTCCACGCGGCAAGACCCGTTCACCAGTGCAACGGCGACGCCGGAGTACCTGACGGCACTGAAACAGAAAATCGCGGCACGCGGACTGAAGGCCAATATGACGGCGCTACGGGTGCGGGCTGACCAGCCGTTTGAGGTCGCGCAAAAAGACCTGCGCAAGCAGATTGATAACGCGCAGTTTTTGAACCTCGAATATCTGCTGACGTTCGGCGTGGACAGTCCGACGCAGTATGACAATTTCTTCAAGCTGATGTCCGACGCAGCGGCGTATGCGAAAGAACGTAAACTGAAGCTCGTGATGAAACCGCACGGCGGCGCGAGCGGTGCCTCCGATGAAATCGTGGCGGCGATCAAGAAAGTCAATCATCCGAATTTCAAAATCTGGTACGACGCGGGCAACATCATTCACTACACGGGCAAAGACCCGGTGGAGGAGTTGAAGCCTATCGTGCAGTACGTCACTGGCTTTTGCGCGAAGGATTGTGGCGCGGTCAAGGGCGAAGTGATGATTCAATTCGGCACGGGCAAGGTGAATTTTAAAGACGTCTTTGCGGCGCTCAAGGCAGGCGGATTCAAAGGCCCGGTGATGGTCGAATGCTGCACGATTGGGAACACGGCGGCGGAAACAACGGCCAATGCCAAAGCCAATCTGGAGTTCCTGAATAAAGTGCTGGCGCAAATTTAATCGAACGACACTGCCGGGCTGCGCGTGCAACAGTGGGCCAACTCTTTCCCTGTTACCTTGAACAATTGACTGTGGAGGCTCACTTATGCTCAGCTTGAAAGCGACGATTTTTTGCTGTTTGTTCGGTTTTGTGTTGTTCAGTGCGGCGCAACAAATCCCGCGTCCGGTTGCGCCGCCCCCGTTGGGTAGCAATGCGGCGGATGATCCCAATCCGATGCAGGCGATTTTGCGCGAAGTGAAACAGATTCGCGCGAGCATTCCGCGTTCCAATCTCGCCAACTTCAACGCCGAAATCACGATGAATCGGCTGCGGCTGCAAACGGAAAACTTAAAGGCACTGAACACGCGGCTGGAAGAAACGAAAGCGGCCAGCAAAAAACTTTCCGAAGAATCAGAAGAACAACGGCTGATTCGTCGCACGTTGGAAGACCGCCTCGTGCGCACGATTGATCCCATTCAGCGCGCGGGGCTGGAATACGCCATCGAACAACTGAAGCTGAAAACCAATAACGCCTTTCAAAACATTCAGGACTTACGCGCGCAGGAATACCGACTAGCCAACCAAGTGCAACGCGAGCAAAGCCTGATAGACGAATTGAACAATCGCCTGGACGCGCTACAACGTGAACTGGAAGCACAGGCGCAAAAAGAAGCGCGTTAAACGTGCTGACGGTTACTGCTGATAGGCAGTGACCAAAAAAGTGCTGATGGATTTTTGGGCTTGCAACTGTTGCCCGGCCCGCGTGGCCGCTTCGCGCGTCGCATAGCGCCCGACGTGAACACGATGCCAAACGCCTTTTTGCGGCAGCGTCACGGTCACAGCTCTGGCGGATAGCCCCAACGTCTTCAATTTTGCCACTTGTGCTTCCGCGTCGGCGCGCTCCTGCGAGGCGCTGATTTGTAACGTGAATTGCCCCGTTGCAGCGGCTTCCATTGGCGCAGCAGCTACGGCTTGCGGTGCCGGTGCAGCGGCTTGTGGAGTTGGTTGCGGCGTCGCTTTCGGTGTTGCCGTAGGCGCGGGTGCGGGCGTTGCTGTGGGCGTAAGCATTGGCGTGGCCGCAACGGTTGCTTCAACCTTTGCAGTCGGCGTCGGGCTGGGCTGGGCATCGGCGGTGACCGCCGCCGTGCGGGGCAGTTTTGCCGCCGACGGTGGCGCGTCTGCAGAAAGATACGAAGCAATCATCGGCAGTGAGGATGCCAGCCCCCAACCAACCAAACTCAGGAGCCCTAGGAACACCAGTAAAATCAGTACCGGGCGATGACGAAGTACATAACTGAACCGTTGCCAAAAAGAAATCCGGGTGCGTTGACTGGCATACACGAGGAAGGGCATCGGTGCAGTTTTTTGCCTTTCGTACGAGTGAGGAGAGTGTTTCCAATTCTTCATAAACCGCTACTCGTTGTTCCTGTCGGGGAGAAGGACAACAAAAACAACTGGTTATCTTGCACGTAATGTTTCCGAGCCAGCCTTCTTGTGAGGCCAACTCAATGAGGATGTTTAAGGTACGCGCACAGAGTAACCGATGCGGTAAGCCTCTGCCAAGCGAAATTTCACGCGCCTGCGCATCAGCCGGTTATTTGCCCCGCTACAAATCGGGCAGGAACTTAGCCTCGTCAAACCTCCCAATCGTGCCCGCCATTGCTTTCTTTATGAAATATGCCCATAAACAACGCTGCCAGCACGAGCGCCAGCCATAAGAGAGAAAAATTTTGCTACATAGCAATACGCAAGCAGGCACAAAAAAACCTTCACCACCCCGTATTCACTATTTCGCTGTCCTGGTATCTACGCCAAGGGCGCTACTACGCCCCCAAATGGCAACCGGTGAGGGGAGTGGTGAAGGAGGTGCCAATCGTTACTTATTTGCCTTGAAACAACATCGGCGCAAACTCATTCAAATAATCGCGCCAGTTGAGCCACGTATGCCCGCCCGCAGTTTCTTTGAAAACCGGCGCGAAACCATGCTGCTTGAACATCGCTACGGTCGCGTTGGTCGTGCCGAGCAGAAAATCATCTTTGCCCGTCGCAAACCAAAACACCTTCAAGCCTTTTTTCAAATTCGCGTCGTCCAGTTTCGTCGCATACTGTTTGATCCACGCTTCGCCCGCGGGTGTCAGTTGACCAGGAGCCGGAGCCGTCGCAGCTGCTGTCCCAGGCGCGCCGGGCGTCGGACGCGAGAAGGCGCTGAGCAAACCGGAACTGTACACTCCGACATAGGCAAACTTTTCCAGATTCGGAATCGCAATCTGCAACGTGTGATTGCCGCCCATCGAAAGCCCGGCAATCGCCCGATTTGCGCGATCATTCAGTACGCGATAGTTCTTTTCGACATACGACATGATGTCGGCATTGAAATCCTGGACGAATTCATCGGGCGGCGGCGTGCTGCCTGCTGCGGGCGGCGCTACTGGGCCGCGATTCGTTGGGCGAGTGTGACCGGCAGGCATCACGACAACCATCGGCTTCGCTTTTTTCGCCGCGATCAGATTGTCAAGAATGAACCCCGCGCGTCCCACCGAAGTCCACGAATCGTCGCAGTCGCCCGCGCCGTGCAGCAGATAAAACACCGGATATTTGCCCTGCCCCAGTTCATAACCCGGCGGCGTGTAAACGTGCATCCGGCGGAATTTGCCAAGCGCAGTTGAATAGTACGTGACCGCCGCCACAGCACCGTGCGGCACATTTTTCGTGTCCTGAAAATCCGCGCCCGGTACGACGACCAGACTCCAAGTGTTGTTGTTCGATTCGCTGGTCGAAGGATTGCGCGGATCAATGACCGCCACGCCGTTGACGTTGAAATTGTAACGATACGCGCCCGGATCAATCGGCCCCACCGTTACTTCCCACACGCCATTCTCGGCCTTCGTCATATCCTTGCCCTGTTGCAAACCGGCAATGTCGCCCGCCGAAAGCCGTACGGCAGTTGCCTGCGGCGCATAAAGGCGAAAGGTAATGCGACGATCTGCCGCCACTTCCGGCGAAGCAAATTGCGGCGCTTGCGGGCCGCGCTGCTGCGCCAGGGTTGCGACAAAACTCAATGCTGTCAGACCAGCAATGAAAATGCTGCGGATGATTCCTCGTTGATAGTTCATATAACTCCTATGGAGATGCAGGATGGTAGATGCGGGATGTTGTTTTCTCCAGCATCCCGCATCTACCATCCTGCATCTTTTGTTTTTTCCTGTTTTCTATTCCGGCAAGGCGAAGCTGTAAAGCACGCCGCCTGCCGCAATCGCAATGTATTGTTTGCCAGCAACCGCATAACTGATGGGCGCAGACGCTATCGTCCCGCCTGTTTGAAACCGCCAGAGCAATTTGCCTGTCGCCATTTCCAGCGCAATCAAATTGCCTTCGCGCGTGCCTGCGAACACGACGCCGCCTGCGCTCGCCATCACACCCGCCGCGAGGGAACCTTGTGAGATTTTATGTTCCCATTTGCGCTCACCCGTCGTCGTGTCGAGCGCGCGAATTCCTGCATAACCGCCTTCGACCGGCAGCGTGCGCCCGCCCCAATATCCTTTGCCCGGTTCATACGCCATCTCGGCGCGCACGAAGCGATTCCCCGATTCGTTAAAGACGAGAAAGAGTTGATTGGAAGTTGGGTCGAACGAAGGGGATTGCCAGTTTGTGCCACCGACGAGCGACGGATAGACAACCTGCCCTTCGGTCGTCGCGCCCGCATTTGGCGTAAATTTCGGACGCCCATTGGCATCAAAGCCCGCATTCCACGTCTGCTTCACAAACGGTGTCGCCTGTAACAACTTGCCGTTCGTGCGATCCAGCACATACAAAAAGCCATTGCGATTGGCTTGGATCAACAGCTTGCGCGGCTGCCCCTGCCACACACGATCCGTCAGAATCACATCCTGATTCGCGTCCCAATCGTGATCGTCATTTGGCGAAAATTGATAATGCCATTTGCGCTGGCCGGTGTTTGGATCAATCGCAACCACTGAGCACGTAAACAGGTTGTCGCCCTTGCGAATCTCAGCATCCATATCCGGGCCGGGATTGCCGAACGTCCAATACACCGTATCCAATTCAGGATCATAGCTGCCCGTCAACCAAGTCGCGCCGCCGCCTAGCTTCCAGGTATCCCCCTTCCAGGTATCGCTGCCGAATTCGCCGGGGTTGGGCGTTGAATTAAAGCGCCACAACCGCTTGCCTGTCTTGGCGTCGTAGGCATCCAGAAAACCACGAATGCCATGGTCCCCGCCCGCGACGCCGACGATGATTTTGTCTTTCAGTGCCAGCGGCGGCGAGGTAATGCTGTAGCCCAGCATCGTGTCCGCGACCTGCACTTCCCACAGCGGCTGCCCCGTACGCGCATCCAGCGCAATCAACGCAGCATCGAGCGTACCCAGAAAAACACGATTGCCGAGCACCGCCACGCCGCGACTAAAGGGATTGGATTGGTAAGGATTTAATACTTTCTGCTTGCGCGAATACCTCCAGATTTGTAAGCCGCTGCGCGCATCCAGTGCATAAACATCGCCCGGCATACCGCTCGTGTACATCACGCCATCCACAACAATCGGCGTCGTTTCCAGCAGCGTTTCCCCCGGCATTTGCGCAGCCCAGCGCGACTGCAATTGCGACACGTTCGCCGTCGTGATTTGCTTGAGCGCGGAGTAATGCTGCCCCTGATAATTGCCCCAATAGGTCAGCCAATTCTGCGGCTCTGCATTTGCGTTGCGCAGGCGGTCGAAGCTCAAGCCGCCGGGGATTTCGGCGTTGCTGGTTTTGGCGAAATCACGCCCGTTGCACGACTTCAAAAACGCGACGAGGTTTTGCAGTTCTGCGTCAGACAATTGCTTGCCGTAATCATTTGGCATCGGCGAACCAGCCTGGGATTGCACGTCAGCAAGATTCTTTTTGTCGAGCAGATGAATCTTGCCTGTCATATCCAGCAGCACCATCGAATAGGTATCTTCGCTGCGCACAAGGCCACGAATCGTCTGCCCGTCTTTGGTTTTGACAATCGCCACGCTTGGCCCGCCGCGACGACGCCCGCCACCGCGTCCGCCGCCCTGATTCAGATTCGTCGTCGGATCGAGAATCTTTTGCCGCAACGCATCAGCAGCGAAGCGTCCGACGTTCGACAAATCCGGCCCAATGCTTGCGCCGCGCGCATTGATTTCGTGACACGCCGCGCAATTCGCTTTGCCAAAGAAAAGCTGTTCTCCCGCCAGCAAATTGCCCGCCGTGCGTTCGTTCGTAGCGGTAGTCGGCGCGCCGCTCAAACTGCGAATGTACGACACCAGTTGCCACACCTGTTCGGTTGTTAAGCGTCGGAAGGCAGGCATCTGCGTGCTCGGAACGCCGTTGCGAATGTTCAGGAAAATTTCGCCGTCCAGAGTGCCGTGCCTGAACGTGCCCCCCGCGAGTGCAGGCGCGCGATCTCCGCGCCCTTCGCCGCCGTGACACGACTGACAAGCCTGTTCGTACAACCGCTGCCCCGCCGTAACTGCCGACGCATTTCCAGCCAATGGATTCTTTTCGTTTTGTTGCGTGTGTTCTTGTGCGAACAAAATCGCGGCTGTTGAGCAAACAATCAGGAAACTAAAAATCTTTGAGTTCAAGGACAACTAAAAACAACTCCAATTCTTGAAAACGCGAAGCGCCTGGGAGCGCACGCGGCTCGCGTGCTAAAGCGTAAGAGGCGTATCTGCTCCGAAAAAAGTTGTGGCTTGGCAAGTCTTAGCACGCGAGCCGCGTGCGCTCCCAGGCGCTTCGCGTGCTATCGCTGCTTGGCAAAATATTGCGTAAAAAATATCAAGTTTGCTTTCTCAGCCACTGGACGCGCGCCCGTCTTTTCGCCCAATTCCATTGTGGTTGGTTGCGCCGCATCGAACGCAGGCCAGTTCGGCAAGCCTTTGCCATTGGGATTGCCTGTCTTCGCAAAGTTCACCCAATAGTTCGACGCCGTTTCGGAAAGCTTGCGATCCACCGCTTCCCACGGGCGTTCCAACTGTTTGAGGTTCGCAAAGAAATACGGCAAATCGCCTGTGTGAAAGGCACCAAATTCAGGATGCTCCGGCCACGGAATGCCACGCGTGAAGTAGTACGTGTAGGCTTTTGTCTTGCTCGTCTTCGCGCGTTCCGCTGCCCACAAATACATCGAAACCAAACCTTGATCGCGCGCGCTTTGTTTTTGCGAAAGGCCGGATTGTGTTTGCTCGCTCGATGGATAGAGCTTCAAGAAATCCGCCGCCTGCTCGCCGAAGCGTTGTTGTATTTGCTTAGTGAAATCTTCGGCTTTGATCTTGCCATAAGTTGCGGATGCGCTGCCTTCGTCAGCAGTCAAGCCCGTCAGCATCGGCACATCATTTTGCTTGCCCTGCGCAAAGATCGCTGCCGTGTCCGCAGGCAAAAACCAGCCGTCCACGACAGGCGCGAATCGTGCGCCGCCCATCAAATCAGCGGCAGGTTTCGCGCGCAATTCTTTCAGCGAAGTCGTGCCTTTCGTCTCCGCCCATTTCAAGCCGTCCTGTTCTGACGCCACCAAATCTTTTGTGCGTCGGCCTACGCCGGAACCGCTTTCGGCAATCGCGCGCTGAAACAAACCTTTCGCCAAGGGTGAAGCCGTCAACGCATGCACTGCCATCGCGCCAGCAGATTGCCCCGCAATCGTCACCTGATTCGGATCGCCGCCAAACGCCGCGATGTTTTTCTGAATCCACTCAAGCGCCGCTACGCAATCAAGTAATCCGTAATTGCCCGATGCGTGATTGGGCGATTCTTTCGTCAATTCGGGATGTGTGTAGAAACCGAAGATGCCGAGGCGATAGTTGATCGTAACAACGACCAAGCCTTTCTTCGCCAACTCTTCACCGTCGTACGTGACAATCTCGCCGGAGCCTTCATAAAACGCGCCACCGTGAATCCACATCAACACGGGGCGTTTTTCGCTCCCCGTTGTCGAAGCTTTTGCGCCCGTCCAAACGTTCAAGCAAAGGCAATCTTCGCTCGCGTCGTTTTGCACCATGAATTCTTTCGTCCACGGGTTGCCGGTGCGCCGCAAGGCTTGCATGCAACTGTCGGAAAATTTGTCGGCCTTGCGCACGCTGCTCCATTTGGCGGGCGGTTGCGGCGGACGCCAACGCAAATCGCCAACCGGTGGCGCGGCGTAGGGAATGCCTTTGAAAACGCGAATGCCGGAAGCGAGGGATGTGCCTTCGAGTTGACCGCTGTCTACTTTGACAGTTCCGTTGATGGCAGCGGCGTGATGAGTAGCAAAAGCTAATGCCGCGCAAAACGTCAGACAAGTTGCGAGAAAGATTTTCATACTGCCCTCATTTTCCCGTCAGCAATTTTTCCGTCGCCACAGGATTGTCAGGACGCCAGAACGGTTCCGCCGCCGGGATGAATTCAATCGGCACCTCTTTGACAAATCCCTTCAACCAATCGGCACAGAACTTCATGCCCGATTGTTCAGACACGACGTGTCCCAGCACAATCAACGCTTTCTTCTGCCCCGAAGCGATCATGTCCTGCGCGTATTCAACTAATTCCCATTCGTGCGTCTCACCAATAATCAGCACGTCCACTTCGGGGCGCGCCAAAAAGGGAGCGCCGGGTTGCAGACTGCAATTACCCCAACTTGCCATCGCACGTTTAATCGGCAAATTTGGATCGCCGACCACACGCATCGTGCGAATCTTTAGTTTCGTTTGCAGCTCTTTGGCCAACTTGGCGAGCGGCACATTCGGAAAAGCAAACTGACGAAAATTCTGCGGGTCGTTGTATTGCTCCCAGCCGAGTTCGTGGATCATTCCTTTCGCCACGCCATCCATCGGCTTGAGTCCGTGCAGATGGTCGTGAAAGTGAAACACGACCATGTTGTTTTTGTTCAGAAAGTCGAGCTTGTATTTGTACGCCGCGTCCTGCTGAAACTGGTCTACGCGATCCTGATGCGAGAAGAACGTGGATTCGTGCGTGACGATCATGTTCTTGCCCGCCGCCGCCGCACGCTTCGCCACATCCAACGTTGCCATCATCGTCGTGGCAATTCCTTTGACGGGCGTTTCGGCAGTGCCGGCGATGATGTTGTCTACGGTTTGTGCGCGCCACGGAATGCCGACGTTGGCTTTGATGCGATCAATGATTTGCCCGGCGGTGATGGTTTGCGGCGTGGCCAATGTTGTTGCCGCCAGCCCCATTGAGCCGAGCAAAAACGTGCGACGTGATGTGGTATTCATTCGACTTTGATTTACCGCAAAGGTTCAAAGAGGCAAAGGATCAAAGAGAAAGCTATTACGGCGAGCCGTTCTTTGCGCCTTTGCTCCTTTGAACCTTTGCGGTAAGAAAAGAGTTCAATTAGCGAAACAGTTTTTGCGCATAGGCATTCAGGTACTGCCGCCAGTTAATCCACGTATGCCCGCCTGCGCTGACATTCATTTCGTGTTTGATGTTGCGCTTCTTCAAAAGCTCGTCGAGATTCTTTGAGCCAGCAAATGCCAGCGTATCTTTCTCGCCGCAACTGATCGAAAGCAGCTTGAATTTCAATTTGTCGCCACTGTCGAGGAACGAAGCCGCCCGCTTTTCAAAGTCAGGAGCCGTCGCCGGATTGACGCCCGCACTCCAGATCGCCGCATAAGCAAACGCATCAGGATTGGTTGTAATCACCCGCGTCGTCTGTCCGCCGCCCATTGAAAGGCCAGCAATCGCGCGATTTGCCGCGCCCGCTTGCACACGATAATTCTTCTCGACAAACGGCACGACATCTTTCAGCAGTTCGCTTACGAATTTATCCTGAAATGCCGCGTTCGCTGCTGGATCAACCGGTGCGCCCGGCACTACCGGAGGACGCGGCAAACTGCCGTTGGGCATCACAACCAGCATCGGCTTCGCTTTGCCCGTAGCAATCAGGTTGTCGAGAATGAATCCCGCACGTCCAATCGTGCTCCAGCCGGAATCTTCATCGCCACCACCGTGCAGCAAATAAAACACGGGATATTTGCCTTTGCTGCTATCGTAGCCGGGCGGGAAATAAACGTGCAGGCGGCGTTGTTCGTTTAGCGTTGTGGAGTTGTACCATACCTTGCGCACTTCGCCGTGCGGTACGGCTTTCAGGGCTTGAAAATCCGCTTCGCCGCCGGGGACGAAAAACATGTTGTCTACCGTCGTTGTGCCCTGCTTGATCACCGCATTTTTTGGATCAAGTGTGCGCACGCCGTCTACCGTAATCGTGTAGCTGTAATAGTCCGATGGCAGCGGGCCAACCGTGATTGACCATACGCCGCGCTCATCCATAATCATTTTGCCGCCCGTGCCTAAGCCCTGTGGACTCCAGTCGCCGCCGACCGTGACTTCGTTGGCTTTCGGCGCATAGATGCGAAAGGTCACGCGCTTGTCCGCGTGGACTTCCGGCGACACAAGCGTGTCATTCGGCGTAGGCTGACGCGGAGGTTGCTGTGCCAGTGCGACGAAAGAGAACAACGCCAGCAAGAGACTGATCGAAACGATTTTACAGGTTGTCATATTTGCTCCTCAGAAAAATCGCGGGACAGTTTGCGCGCCGACTTTATAGCAACCAGATAAAGCAGACGAAAACACGGCTCCACGATTTTCAGTGTTTTGGGTTACGCTCCAGTTTTATTGCCTTGAAATAACAGCGGCGCAAACTCGCTCAGGCAGCGCCGCCAAATCGGCCACGTGTGCATCCCGCCTTCGTACACGCGGAAGGTGTGATGAATTTGGTTTTTGTTCAGCATTTCCGTAGCGTCTTTCGCACGCGGATACGCCAATGAATCCTTGTCGCCGATGCCGTACCAGAACACATTCAATTTCGCGTTTGTACCTTTAGGGTCAGCGAGCAGAGCTTTATTTTTCTCTGCCCAATCCTGTCCCGGCGCAGAACTGAATACGCCAATGTAGCTGAACAAATCCAGATGCCCAAAGCCAATCGCAAACGTTTGCCCGCCGCCCATCGAAAGCCCGGCAATCGCATGATTTTGTCGTCCCGCAGCAACGCGATATTTGCTTTCTGCCCACGGCATCACTTCTTTGAGCATGTACTCTTCCATCAACGGTACATTTTTTCTCGCAATGTCAGGCGGTGAACCAAACGGCACGGCGTGACCAAGGGGCATGACGATAATCATCGGCTTGGCTTTCTTTTCGGCAATCAGGTTGTCCAAAATCAAATTCGCGCTACCCGCCTGTGTCCAGCTTTCCGCCGTGTCGCCGCTGCCGTGCAGTAAATACAGCACGGGATAACGCTGCTTCGGATTCTTGTCATAGCCGGGCGGCAGGTAGACAAACACTTGTCGCGTCTCGCCGCTGATGACAGTCGAACGCAGCCAATTTACTTCGACGCTGCCGTGCGGTACGTCGCGGACTTCCCACGGCGCGGCAGGATGTGCAGGCACTTCCACAATGCTGCCGGAGGTGCGTTGACGCAGCTTGATACGTGGATTGACAGGATCAGCCATCGTCACGCCGTCTACCGTGAACGAATATAAATGCAATGTCGCTTCAATCGGGCCGACGGTTGTGCTCCAAATGCCCTCGGCATCTTTCGTCATCGGAAGTTTGGTGCCAGGCGCTACCCAATCACCAAAGAGCGTGACTTCTGCCGCTTTTGGCGCACGAATGCGAAAGGTGACTTTGCCGTCTGCATGAACCTCAGGCGAAACGGGGCCATCGTTCGGCGGCGGTTGCGCGAAGATAATTGTGGCGGTGAATAAAGCAGCAATTAGGAAAAATAGATTGGTTTTCATTGGAAATGATCTCTCGCATGTTGGCCGCGTAAGCAATGCAGCAAAATCTGTTTCTTACTCCACAATCGCCTGCATCACAGCGTTCTCAAAATCTGCATGAAGCGTGCGATTGGGAGTTTGGATCATCAGCACGGCCACAAGCTGTTCTTTCGGGTCTACCCAGAAATGCGTGCCGAATGCGCCATCCCAACCAAAGCTGCCGTTAGAGCGGCGCGAATTGGCTTTGATCGCGTCTACGACCACTTCGACGGCGAACCCGAACCCCATTCCCGGCGGGCGTCCAAGTTGGCCGACGAACATTTCGCCGACGTGATTGGACGACATCAATTCAACGGTGCGCGGCGACAGCAATCGTTTGCCGTTAAGCTGGCCCCCATTCGCCAGCATTTGCGCAAAGTGAAAATAATCTTCTGCCGTGCTGACAAGCCCGCCCGCGCCTGAAAAGTATTTCTGGTTGAGCAATGAAGGCTGATTCGGATTTTTTTCAAGCTGATTATTGACGCGGCGATACAGTGTCATTAAGCGCGGCAGGCGATCTTCCGGCAAAGCGAAAAACGTATCTTTCATTCCCAGCGGATCGAAAATGCGTTGCTTCAAAAATTGATCGAACGTCAGGCCGGAAGCGATTTCGACAATGCGTCCCAGCGTGTCTATGCCTGCGCCCGGACTGTAGCGCCATTGCGTACCAGGCTGAAAATCCAGCGGCAATGGCCCCAGGCGTGGAATGTAATCCGCCAACGTATCGGTCGGCGTCCGTGTTTGCGCCACCTTTGCCATTTCGCCTGCCGACGGGCCACCGCTACCCAGGCCAGACGTGTGCGTCAGCAAGTCGCGCACAGTGATAATGCGATTGGCAGGAATCGTATAAATGTCGGGCGCGGGCGGCGGCTGTCCTGGCGCTGCGGGCGGTGGTGGTGCAGTAGATTTCAGCACTGCCACTTTTGGACTTCTAAATTCCGGGAGAAAGCGCGAGATCGGATCATTCAACCGCAGCTTGCCCTCTTCCATCAGCATCAGAATCGCCACGCTGGCAACCGGCTTGGACGAAGAAGCCATGCGAAACAGCGCGTCTTTGCGCATTGGCGTTTTGTTGTCGAGTTCCATGAAGCCTTGCGCTTCGTAATGCGCGACGCGGCCTTTGCGTGCAACCAGCGTGACGGCTCCGGTGAGTTGATGGCTTTCAATATTGCTTTGAATGAGCGCATTAATACGCTGCAATCGCTCGGACGAGAGGCCAACGTCTTCCGGTTTGCGGCAGTTTGCGCTTCGAGCGGCGCAAGCAGCAGCGCAACAAGAACAAAGCGCGTCAGCACAGAGATTGAGCGAAAATCATGGATTTCTTTCCGCGAGGAAAAGCGCAGCGTATGGAGTGCGGTACGAGCGTTTCGCACTCCATACGCCCGTGCGCGTGATTTGGAATCACGTCCGAGGGTGTGCGTGTCTCAGGCAATCACGTTTTTCTCGTTGATATACCGGAAACAAGCCTTTGACGTTTTCGTCTTCAAATTTCGTGCGATCCGCAGGCGATAAGCCCGTGACCATCGGCAACGGATTGCGGCTCGCTTTTTCGTTTACGAGCTTGAGCGTCCGCGCCAAAAACTTGCCGTTGCGGCCGGGGAAACTTTAATATTGCTTCGTCAGACACGGCACTTTCAGCGGATCGCGCGTCATCATTTCGAGCGAGAATTTCGTCTTCGGATTGTGCTTTTGCACGGTCGAAATAATGCGCGGCAAATCAAGCATGCCGGTGCCAAGCGGGACTTCCGACAACAGAAAACCGTCTTCGTAAGGCTTCAGTCCCATATCTTTGATGTGCGTGGATTTCGCATACGGCGCAAGTCCTTCGATCAATTCATACGGATCGTCGAGCAGCGAAATGTTATTGCCAAAATCGAGCGTGACTTGCAGGTATTCGCTCTGATACGTCTTCAGCAATTTCAGAAAATCTTCGAGCGTCCAGTCTTTGTGATTTTCGAGCGCGACGGTGACTTTGTGTTTCTCGATAATCGGCATCGCCAGCCGCAGCGCGTTGTAACTGTCGTCCACCCATTTTTTCCAATCCGCCAATTTGGGAAATGCGTTTCATACCGCCGCCCGCCGAGCATCGCAGTCCGCACGACCGTGTGACGCCAGCGGCCTTGGCATTTTCCAAGCCTTTCTCCAACACACTCATATCGCCGTTGCGCGGAATGCCGAGCATCCCTTCGACATACATCCCCAACTACGTCAGCTCGCGCCCGCAGCTTCTGCACATCGCCGCTCAAATTCGTCTGAATGCCGCCTGCGCCGTAGCTGTGGCATTTCTCTAAAAACTCCAGCGCCGTCATTCCCTGGCGTGCGCCGCCTTGCCCACCTTGCCCACCGCCGCCGGGTCGGCCTTCTCCGGGTGCCGGGCCAAACGCGCCAGCAAACGAAGTGGAGGCGATGCCCATTTTGCTGATTTGTGCGGTTGTCGCGTTGGCAAACAGCGGTTGCGCGAGCGCGCTGACGGCGAGCGGTGCGGCGGCTTGCCAAAAGAAATCGCGGCGTGTGATGGATGAATGTTCGTTGGGTCGTTGCATAAAACTTCCTACTCTCCTTTGTTCTTGCCTGCGATGGTCAAGGCATAGAGCGTATCGCCTGCCCCAACGATCAAATATTGCTTGCCGTCCAGCGTCCACGTGGACGGGCCGTTGCTGACGGGACTCGTCAGGCGTTGATGCCAGAGCGGATTGCCGTTTGCCGGATCAAACGCGACGAGTTCGCCGGAATCGCCCACAAACAGCAACCTGCCCGCCGTCGTGAGCACGCCGCCGCTCAGCGCGCCGCCAATGCCGCCGCCGCCTTTGTGTTCGTGTTTCCATTTGACTGCGCCCGTGCGAATGTCCATCGCAAACAACGCGGAACTGGAATCGAAGTTCCCGCCGCCGCCGCCGCCGTAGCCTTGCGGTTTGTCCGACGTGTCGTACAAATACGAGATGCCGTAGCCTTGCGTGCCGGTGAAATAAAACAGTTCCGTTTGCGGGCTGTAGCTCGGCGGTTGCCAATTCGTCGCGCCCATCGCGGGCATATCAATCATCGTGCCGTCTACGCTCGGTTCTTTTGCCGGATCAGGAATCGGCTGGCCTTTCGCGTCCACGCCCTTCGCCCAATTGCCGGTGCCGGTGAAGGGTTTGGAAACAAGATTCTTCCCCGTAGCGCGATCCAACACGAAGAACCAGCCCGCGCGGGCGGCCTGGCCAAGCAGTTTGCGCGGTTGGCCGTTGATCGTCGCATCAAACAGCACAGGCGTTTCGACGTTGTCCCAGTCGTGCGTGTCGTGCGGCGAGGGTTGGAAGTACCACACTAATTTTCCAGTGTCCGGGTTAAGCGCCACGATGCACGCCGTCCACAAATTTGCGCCCTTGCGGCTCTGGCCAGCAAAGACAGGGTTCGCGTTGCCCGTGCCCCAGTAAATCAAATTCAAGTCAGGATCATACGTGCCGGGCATCCACGTCATGCCGCCGCCGTGCCGCATTGAATCTTCATCAGGCCACGTCTCAGAACCAGGGTCGCCCTTTTTTTGCGGCGTCGTGTACCAGCGCCACTGCAATTCGCCCGTTTCAGGATCGCGCGACTCTAAATAGCCCTGCACGTCCATCGCGTCGCCGCCGACGCCGACGATGATGTGATTCTTGACGATCAGCGGAGCCATCGTGGTGAAGTATTGCTGTTTCTCGTCCGCAATTTTTTTGCGCCAACGTTCTTTGCCTGTTTTAGCATCAAGCGAGATGAACCAGCCATCCGGGCTTTCAAAATACAGCCATTCGCCGTACATCCCGACGCCGCGTTGCCCGACCAAATGCCCGCCCTTGTCTACGAAATCGTATTGCCAGATGTGTTCGCCCGTGCGCGCGTTGACGGCGAAAATGTGATCGGGAATCGTGAAATACAAAATGCCGTTCACCAGCAGCGGCGTAGATTTGATCGTCGGATCGCCGACGCCGCGCTGTGGGCCAACGCCTTTGATGCGATACATCCATTCGATTTTCAGCATATCAATGTTGTCTTTATTGATCTGCTTCAAATCGCTGAAGCGTCGCCCAGAATAATCGCCGTTGTAGGTCGGCCAGCAATCCGCCGGTTGCTTGAAGAGCGTGAGCGTTTTCGGATCAAGCCCTTGCCCGAAAAGCAGGCTTGGCAGCAGCAACAAGAGGGAAAGAAAAAGTCGGTTTGTTTTCATTTCAAGGTCACCAAATAAGCTGCGAGGTTGTTGATGTCGGCGTCCGAATATTTCGGCAGCAAGGCGCGATGGCCGGTCAGTTTGTCTTCGATTTCGACTTTAACTTGCGGCTTCGACCACGAATGATATTTGCCGCTGGCATCCACGAGCGAGATGTCAAAATCGCTGTTGGTCTTCACCGTGCCGCTGATGGTTTGGCCGCTCGCCGTCGTCACTTTCGCTTTCGCCGGGCCGGGATTGGCAGGCCAGAGGAAGCGCGATTTCAGCACGGTGAGTTGCGGAAACTTTGCGCCGACTTTGGCAAGGTCGCCCGTCGTCGAATGACAACTCGTGCAATTGGCTTGGAAAAACGCTTCGCCTTTTTTGGCATCACCCGTCACTTGATTGCGCAGCCCGCCGTAGGTCGAACCGTAGGTGCCGCGATTCGCCGCGAGTTCGATTTGCAGTTGCAGGAATTGCGAAAGGTTGACGACATCGTCCTTCGAGAGTTGCGGAAACTTGGGCATTCCGGCGCGGCCTTCTTTGAGGACTTCGGCCAGCTTTTCGCCTTTGTAATCGGCAATCACCAGCGGCATCCGCGTCAATCCCGGCGCTTGTGCGCCACGCGCATCCTTGCCGTGACAGCCCGCACAATTGTCCTGATACAACGGCTCGCCCTTCTTCGCCGCTGCCGGATCAGGCGCGGGGCCGAGACCTAAAAAGTCGCGGATGTTGCCGCCACGACGACCACCGCCGCCGCCGGTTGTAGGCTCCTGCGCGGTTGGCGTTTTGGTCGTTACGATCAGCAGCACGACCACGAAGGAAAGCAGAATAAAGAGTCGGGATAAAATTCGAGGGGACATGAAAGCTCCACAATACCGAATGGTTTTCACCGCAAAGGGTCAAAGCGGCAAAGGAACAAAGAAGCTGCTTCCCCGCGACAAATTTTGCGCCTTTACCCTTTGTCCCTTTGCGGTAAGGATGCTGAAAGACTTAACTCAGCACATAGTTTTTCTCTACTGCCGGATCAAACGTGACACGTTTCTTTTGCAGATACGCGATCTTGCCTAAGTTCGACGCGAGCGCGGAACGATGACCGCTGACGACATCGGAATTCGGCGTCTTCTTCGATTTGACGCAGGAGACGAAATTGCGGACGTGTTCGGTTTCCAGCGCCATCGCCGCTTTGCCGACAATCGCTTCCTGTGGCGCTTGCCCGCGCACAAACGCGGGCGTGTATTTGTAACCCGCGCGGTCAATGTAAAGCAGCCCGCCCGTGCCCATAAATTCAATCGCCGCGCCGCGTGCGCCCGGCACCAGCGTCGCGTCAAAGGTGGACATCCACTGCTTCGGATAGTCGAGTTGAATCGAAATCGTATCCGGCGCATCGCGTCCGTCTTTGTAGTAATACACACCGCCCGCCGCCGTCGCCGCCGTCGGCAAATCATCACCCAAATACCAATCGCACCACGTCAATCCAGTGTGAACAGATCGGTGATTTGCCCGCCGCCAAAATCCAGATAGGCGCGCCAGTTGTAGAATTGATGCGCATTGAACGGACGCGGCTTCGCACTGCCGAGCCACGTTTTCCAATCCAATCCGGCGGGCTGATCCTTGAATTTCGGCGTCCGCAAATGGTAGCCATTGCCGTGCCAGTACGTCCGCACATAGGCGATTTTGCCGATCTTGCCGCTGTCAAGAAATTCGCGCTTGGCTTCGGCGTAGTGCGTGCCGCTGCGTTGTTGCAGGCCGACGGCAAAGGTGGTCTTGTTGCGCTTCGCCGCTTCGATAATTTGGTGGCCTTCTTCCCACGCCCAGGTGAGCGGCTTCTCGCAGTACACGGCCTTGCCCGCGTTGCAGGCGTCAATGGAGATCTTCGCGTGCCAGTGATCCGGCGTCGCAATCAACACCGCGTCTACGTCTTTGTTGGCGAGGAGTTGACGATAATCGCCGTAGCCCTGCGCCTTGCCGCCCGTCTTCGCCTTCGCTTCGTTCAGCGCCGATTCGTAGACATCGCAGAGCGCGACGACTTCGACATCGGATTCTTTCATAAAATGCGCCATCACGTCCGAACCGCGATTGCCCGTGCCGATCACGCCGAGGCGCACGCGATCATTTGCGCCCAGCACTTTTTTCCAACTGCCCGCATTGAGCAGAAAGCCTGCGCCAGCAGCGAAGCGCGCGGAGTTGGCTAAAAAATCACGCCGATTTTTGTCTTTTAGAAACATAAACGGTACTCCTCTGTTCGATTGAAGTTGATGATTGCCTGTGCGTTTTCTGCGTGAAAACGCGAAACCTGTTTACTTATTAGCGTGCAGCGTCCAATCCATTCAGCCCACGCTTATAATTCGGGTCCATCGCCGCGATGTCGGCACGATAGCTGACCGAATTTGCCGTTGGGAAATTGGCGGGCACCTTTTGCGTAACTTTGCCCGTCGCCGCCCATTCCGTGCCGCGCTGCAACACGGTGATCGCGCCGACACAACTCAGTGCGTTGACGTCGTGACCGAGCGCCGTGTGAAAGATGCGGCCTTTGCCGTAGCTGAGCACCATCAGCATTGGCTCGTCACGGCCTGTGCCGCGATTGCTCGGATCGGAATAGGCCGTCGCCAGCACAGTCATATTTTTGCCTGGCCGCGCAGCCGCGAGTAGAGTTCATCGCCCTGATGCATCCACAGCTTCGGCAGCCCTTTCGTGATCGGATGATTCGTGTCATGCATCGTCATTTGATACGGCGTGCGTGCACCGTGACTGCGCCGCGCTGCCGGGCGATTCATCAGATGTCAGCTTGCCGTCTTTCATAAACCAGAATGGCCCCGATTTTTCCGTGCGCCCGCGCCAGCCACCGACGCCGATCATTTCGTTGAATTCTTTCCAATTGCCAAACGCATTGTCCGCCGCGTGCACCGTGACCAAGCCACCGCCATTTTTGATATATTGCTCAAACGACGTTTTCAATACAGCAGGCCAGCGCTCATCCGGCGCATCGTAGTTCATCACGATGACTTGATACTTGCTGAACTCCGGCTTGAAGTTGCTGTAATCGCCGTTCACAGGCGGCGCAGTTACAACATCCACCTGAAACAAGCCCGTTTCTTCGAGTTGTTTTTTCAGCACGGGCGTGATGAGTTGCCATTTGTGATACGGCCCGCCGCTTTCGCCATCAAGCAACATCACACGAATGGACGGAGCGGCTAACGCTGGTAGAGCCAACAAGAGAAGGAAAAGTGAAAGAAAAATGGATCGTTTCATCTGCGTCCTTAGGAAAAGAATACTCCTGGCCAGCAGGCGTTGTGAGTTCAAGCTTCAGCATGCTGCTGGTGTTGTCTGACCGCACGAAAGACCTGACGCCTGCTGGCCAGCGAGACAGTTTTTTTATCAAACGATTCGTAATTACAAGCCCGGTCGGGGCGGCTTTACCGGTTCCACGCCGTCACTCCGGTGCGCTTCACTTGCCGCCGATACAGTTTATTCCCTTGCGTCACATACAGCCAATCGCGCGCCGGGCCGCCAAAGGCAATGTTGCCAATCGGCGTCGTACCGGCTTCCGGCTTGTTGAGCAACTGCGCGCAACGGCCAATCTGTTCGCAGACCTGAATGCCCAGCGTGCTAGTCGCATAAAGATGACCAATGGAATCCACCGTCAAACCTTCGACGCCGCTCTGCCACGACATTTCGGGCATTTCCAAACGATGAAACGGTTCGCCGTTCACGAGCGAGCCATCTGCCGCGACCTGATAATTCCAAGTGAATTTTGTATTGCCATCAGCGACGTTGAGCAAGACTTGATCGGGCGAAAGTGTGAGCGCCGTCGGTTTCAGAATGTTTTCGCAGGTGGACACGACGCGCGTCTTGCCACTGGCCGTAAGCAAATTGACGGTGCGGTGCGCGGTGTCTACGAAATAGATGTCGCCTTTCGCGGTCAGTGCCAGATCATTCGCCTCAACGTTGTTAGCGACAATTTTTTCGTCCCCGCTCGCTCCATAGCTGACAATGCGTTTGCGTGCAAGTTGCGAAGCATACAAACGCCCATCGGCACCCACACGAAGTGCGCTCGCGCCGTTCGCGTTGTCTTTGAAAAGTGCGACTTTACCATTCGCATCGGATTTGTAAATGCGATTGCTCGCAGGATCAGCAAAGTAGACGTTGCCGTCTTTGTCCGCCGCCGGACTCGCTACGGATTTATACGTTTCGCCAACTTGCTGCCAGGGTTTGTCGAGCGAAACAATGGCATAGACGGCACCACGCACGCCGCCGGGCGGCATTTGCGGACGCGGCGCGTTTGCGGCTGCTGCTGCGGCCTGGGGCGGACGAGGGAAGCTGGGTGCAGGTGGTTCGCGTACTTCAATCGGCTTCGGGTATTCGCGCCACAGCCAGCGCAATGCTTCCGGCATGACTTGGCCGCCGTGCCGCATATTGTGGCCTTCTTCGCCGACGACCAGCTTTACGTCATAGCCCATAAACTCCAGCGCCGCCGCCATACTTTCGTTTTGCAACACCCATTTGCCCGCGTAACTGTTCAGGTCGTTGTGGCCGTCCTGCAAAAAGATGCGAATCGGCCTCGGCTCGCTGCGACGAATGCGCGCGGGCAGCGAATCAGCACCGCGAAAATTCACAAAGCTGCCGATGAAGGTCATCACCCGCCGAAACTGATCGGGCCGATGCCACGCGGCCATAAACGCACCTGTTGCGCCCGTGCTGACGCCATACAACGCGCGGTCGTTCGGGTCTTTGGAAAGGTTGTATTTTTTGCCTACTTCGGGAATCAATTCTTCAACCAGAAAGCGGGAAAGTCGTTCATCCAGCGAATCATATTCGTTGATGCGATTGTAACGATTCATCTGCGTGTTTTCGTCCACGACCGGCAGCACGCCGGGATCAACAAAAATGCCGATGAGCGGCGGCAACTCGCCTTTCGCAATCAGGTTGTCAAAGACGACAGGAACACGCACGCCATCGCCAAGCGCGCCGCTGCCATCCAGAAAAATCATGAACGGCGTCGGTTTATTTGCATCGTATTTCGCGGGCACATAAAGCGCGTAATCGTGCGGCGTGCCGGGATAAATTTTGCCCGCTTCGAGCTTATGCTTCGTGACAGTTCCCTTCGGCACATTCGCCTGTGGTTGCGAGTCAGGGCCGAGCGGATAGCTCACCTGTGACTGGGCAGCCGCAGTAACTGCCAGCAGAATGAGGAGCAGCAATGTTTTCATAATTTGGTTAGTTACCTGTGATCGGTAGTTTTTTGTGCGCTAATTACCCAGCTTGTAAATGCAACCAACAACGAACAACTTATAAGGAACCAATCTTTATCGCTTGGTTGGAGTCTTCGGTTTTGCACCGGACTTAATAATTAATTCTGTGAGCAAGTCAACGGCTTGATCCAGCGGCAACACATCGGCCACATCAATGGGGGTACGACCTACGCTATTGCGCTCATCAAGGGGCGTGCTTTTTTCCGCGAGGAAGCGGATGACTTTGCAGATTTCTTTCTGATCGGCAGTCAACCCGACCCCTGTGACTGCTGCATGCATCACGGTGCCTTTGCTCTCGGTGATGGCATTTACATCGGAGTCCAAAGCAAAGATGTATTTGACAACTTCGACATTCGTGCTGCTGGCAGCCTGCATCAGCAGGGTTGTGCCATCTTCCCCTTTGATTTTCGGATCGGCTTTTGCTTCGACCAGCAATTTCACGATGTCCAACTGATTCGCGCGGGCAGCAACGTGCAATGGCGTTACCTGTCCGGCAGGCGGACGGAAAAAGCCCTGTGGTGCCCGTGCCAACACCGCTGCATTACGTGCATTGGGGTCAGCGCCTTTCGCGAGAAGTTTTTTGACTAGCTCGACATCGCCAAGCTGTGCCGCACCGTGTAGCGGCGTGTTGCCGCGCGCATCGGCGGCCTTAACCTCAGCCCCACCGTCCACAAGCGCGATTGCTGCCGCCGCGCTGCGAAAGGCCGCTGCCGCACTGAGTGCAGGTGTGCCATCCGGCATTGTCGTATTCGGGTCTGCACTAGCAGTCAGCAACTGCCGCACAGAATCGCCGTCATTCTTGACGATGGCAAAGAGCAATGGCGTGTATTTGCTTTTGGAAACCGCTTTGGCATCTGCGCCAGCGGCCAGCAAAGCCTGGACGACTTTGGCATGCCCTTCCGCTGCCGCCCACATCAGGGCGGTTTGGCCTTTGCGCGTTTCTGTGGCATTCACTTGTGCACCACGTTCGAGCAAAGCCTTTACCGCTTCGACATTGCCGGAATTTGCCGCGAGCATTAGCGAGGTTGTCCCATCCCAGCGCGCTGCATTCACGTCTGCGCCTGCGACCAGCAGTTTTTTCACGAGTGCCGCGTTGCCGTTGTTGCACGCGAGCGTGAGCGGCGTTTCGCCGTATTCATCCGCCGTATTGACCTTCGCCCCGGCGGCAAGCAGCATTTCAGCGGCTTGCTGATCGTCCAGATAAATCGCCCAGGCAAGCGCAGTTGCGCCATCAGGCTGCGCGATGTTCACATCCGTTTTGGCTTTGATGAGTGCGGTAATTGCTTTGTGATCGCGGCGCTTAACCGCATCCAACAATGCCTCCGCGCCATTCGCCCAACACGGCACGACGGTCACAGCAAACAAGAGTAGGTAGGAGAGGAAACTTCTCGACTTCATGAATCTTATCGTCCTTCGCTTGAGGGCGGCGTAACGCCTTTCAAGCGCATATACACAGCCATATATCCGTACTCTTCGTTCGAGTGCGACACGGTGCCGACCAGCGCGCCGAGCCGTGTCCGTTGCCGCTGGCCCATCGTAATCATCTCGCCGGCTTTGGCATCCGTCAGCGCATCAAACGCTTTGTCGCAAATCGCAAATGACTCTTTCAGCGCGGCAACCAGATCGGCTTTGGCGGTTTTGCTGGCCACGCTGGCGGGCGGGTTGCGCCGATCACCATGGAGCAGGTGCGCGCCTGTGAATCGGCTACGTGGCCGATCAATTGGCCGAACGTGCGCACGTCGGCGGTGGCCTTGAAAGCATAATTTTCTTCCGGCATCTTCTCCGCCATTTTGGTCAGATTGTTTTTGACGCCGGTATACATCTGCTTCGCTTCGGCGCTGAGCGGATTTGGATTCGGTGCCTGACTGGTTTGCGCGAAGTTGCAAGAGCGCAAAAGTGCGACAAGAATGATGGTGGTGGAGCGGGTCATCGGGGTCTCCTTACAAAACAGTTGGGTTTCTGAACAAGGGGAAGGATAGGACGCAGATGAACACAGATGTTGTAGATTCGCGCAGATCAGCGTAACTCCGCTAAATCTGCGTTTATCAGCGTCCCATCACAATTAACTCTGCGAAAGTTGGACTGGTTTTTCCAAATTCAGTTTGCCGGTGCTGTCGCCGAACTTCTCCGTCGGCACGCCAGCTTTCTCCAGCATCGTCAGCAACAGGTTGTTAAGCGGCGTTTCTTTCGGATACATGATGTGCCGACCGCCTTTGACCTGACCGGCAGCGCCGCCCGCCAAAACAAAGGGCAGATCGTGGTGCGTGTTCAGATTTCCGTCGCAGATGCTGCTGCCGTACATGACGAGCGAGTTGTCGAGCAAATTGCCTTCCACATCGGGCGTCGCTTTCATTCGTTCCAGCAGATAGGCAAACATCTTGACGTGCACTTCGTTGATCTTAATGACTTTGGCAATCTTGTCGGCGTCGTTCTGGTGATGCGTCACGTTGTGATGGCCGTCAGAAATGCCGATGTTGCGATAGGGACGATTGCTGCCTTCGCGCGCCATCATCAGCGTGATTACGCGCGTCATATCGGTTTGCCACGCTAACACCTGCAAATCCAGCACCATTTTGACGTGGTCTTCAAATTCGTCGGGAACAGCGGTCGGGCGTTCCATCACAGGCATTTTCATCGTTGCGTTTTGCGCTTCGGCTTTTTGAATGCGTCGCTCAATGTCACGAATGGCGTCGGTGTATTCATTCAGTTTATTGCGATCCGCATTACCGAGCGAGGAGCCGAGCCGTTTCAGGCTGCCGTTGACGTAATCAAGCAGGCTGCGCTGACGATTGAACTGCGCCAGCCGCGAGGCGGCATCGGTGCTGTCGCCATCGCCAAACAACCGCTCGAAAATCGCACGCGGATTGTTTTCAACCGGCAGCGGCGTCGTCTCATTGCGCCACGCCATTGTGTTCGTGTAGGCGCAGCTATAACCACTGTCGCAACCGCCCGCAAGTTGATTCGATTCGATACCAAGTTCGAGCGAGCCGAATTGCGTGTATTTGCTGAGTTCGCGCGCGGCAAGCTGATCAGCAGAAACGCCCGCGCGAATCGTAACTTCTGATTTCTTTGGATGCGCGCCCGTCAACCACGTAGCACCTGCCCGCGCGTGATCGCCCGCGCCATCGCCGAGCGCGCGGCCCTGCACTTGCGCCAAACCACTTAGCACGAGCAAACGGTCACGATACGCTTCCAGCGGCTTCATGGTGGATTTAAATTCAAAATTCGCGCCCTCTGATACGGGCGTCCACTTATCCGCAATGATGCCGTTCGGCACATAGACGAAGCCCAAACGGACAACAGGTTTCGCGCTGCCGGACAAAGCAGGCGTCATTGCATCCAGCATCGGCAAAGCTAGAGCCACGCCCATGCCACGAAGAAACGTGCGGCGCGGTAAGGATTTTTTCTCGATAATCATGATGTCGGCGTTCTCCTTGCAATAGCGTATGGCAGACTCTAAATCTGCCATTTATTTTCGTGTAGGAAGGTTAAGAACCTGCCCTATTTTTATGGTGTTCGAGATTCGCTTGCCTGCTTCCTCATTTGAAACGGCGTGCTCTTTACAATCGCGCTAATGAGCGATGGCAAGCGGTAATTTTCGGGAGCAGTTTCGCGCATGATGCTGCGCACGGTGGGGCTGTCGTAATACTCCAGCCCACGTCCCAACGCATACGTTAACAGCTTCTCTGTCACTGTCGCAACAAATTCGTCGCGGTTCGTAGTCAGCAAGATTTTCTTCAGTTCATTCGGCCCGCTGAATTTTGTCCCGTTCGGCAATTTGCCCGAAGCGTCAATCACGTGGCCCGCGTCTTTCGTGCGCCAACGGCCCACGGCATCGTAGTTTTCAAGCGCAAACCCGATTGGATCCATCCGTGAATGGCACGAAGCGCAAATCGGATTCGTACGGTGCAAATCCATCTGCTCGCGCATGCTCAACAACTTTCCGTCTTTGCCGTGCGGTTTCAAATCCGGCACATCGGGCGGCGGCGGCGGCGGCGGCGCACCCAGCAGGTTTTCCAGAATCCATTTACCACGTTGCACAACCGACGTGCGATTCGGGTACGACGTTACAGTCAGAATGCTTCCCTGCCCCAGCAAACCACCGCGATTCGGATCGTGCAATTGCACGCGGCGAAATTGCGAGCCGTAGACGCCCGACACGCCGTAATGTTCGGCGAGGCGTTGGTTCAGGAAGGTGTAATCGGCACTGAGCAAATCAAAAATGCTGCGGTTTTCGCGCAGGATGCTATCGAAAAACAATTCTGTCTCACGCCGGAACGAACGCTTCATTCCGTCGTCAACCGTGGGAAACAAATCAGGATCAGGCGTGATGGTGTCGAGGTTGCGCAGGTAGAGCCATTGCCCGCCAAAGTTGCTGACAAACGCCGCCGACTTCGGATCGTCAAGCATGCGGCGCACCTGCTGTTGCAGCACGGCAGCGTCTTTTAGCTTTCCTTGTTCGGCCAGCGTCAGCAATTCGTCATCGGGAATGCTACTCCACAAAAAGAACGACAGGCGTGAGGCCAATTCAAAATCGTTCACGCGATAGGCTTGACTCGTTGTCGTACGCGGGTCGCGTTCAATGCGAAAGAGAAAATCCGGCGAGATCAGCAACGCCTCGAGTGCGCTCTGAATACCGCTGTCGAAGTCGCCGTTCTTGCGCCCGTCTTCGTAAAACGCGAACAACGGATTTACGTCCGCCGTTGTCACGGTACGGCGAAAAGCGTGCCGCGCCAGATTCGTCAGAATCTTTTTCGCACACGGTGTTTCTTCGCTGGCATTGGTCGGGCGACAGATGAAAATCTTGTCGCGACTGGCGGTGCTACCGCGTCCGGTGGGACTGAACGGGCCATTGATGATGAACAAATCAATGGTCATGTTTTCCGACACGTCAAAGCGTTTGATGCGTGCGCCGTCCAAGCGCATATCCATCGGCACATTCGCGCCGCCGCCCATCGGCGGGCCTTGCGGACGACGACCAATGGCTGGCATACCGGGTTCCGCCTTTGCGCCTTCGCGCGGGAACGTGACGCCGACGGTATGCAGTCCAGCTTTTACGGGCAAACGCATTTCAAAGTAACGGGCGTTTTCGCCCGGTGTTTTGATGCGCAATTGATACTCGGCATCGTGCGGGAAATAGTATTGAAACGACATCCCACCACGCGAGCCAAACGGCAAATCATCGCTGATGCGTTCGCTGCGGGTAACACGCGGTGGCGCGAAACGTTCTTCGGTTTGCTTGATCGTCAAATCGCCAAGCGCCAAACGACTAATGCGACGCGCGGCAGACATATATTTTTCGAGCAGCGCAGGCGAGAGCGTCAGCACTTCACCAATATTGTCAAAACCGTAGCCCGAATCATCCACGGGTAGCGCCATCCCTGGCTTAATGTCCA
The DNA here is from genome assembly GCA_046331525.1 of Blastocatellia bacterium. Taxonomy (GTDB): domain Bacteria; phylum Acidobacteriota; class Blastocatellia; order RBC074; family RBC074; genus JAFDVL01. Next base: position 33,722 of record JAXLQQ010000013.1, on the reverse strand, counting down.
GGGCGAGCAGATCACGAATGGCGTTGCTGTATTCGGCGCGGTTTAGCCGATGCGCGGCAGGACGGCCCGGATTCGGACTAGCTTTGGCAGCGGCATCCAACGACGTTTCGAGCCAAGTCACAAATGATTTCACAGTCGCGGCAGCGGGCTGTGGCAAATTCGCGGGCGGCATCTGGCCTGTGCGTACTTTGCGCAGCACCTTTTCCCAGACATCGCCAGAGCGCCCGACATTGTCGTAATCTACGTTGTCGAGCGAGATGTCCGCCGTCTTGGCTTTGTCATTGTGGCAGGCCACGCAATTTTCGTTGATGAAAGTGCGTTGCGCCGCGACCTCCGCTGCTGTTACGCGGAGCGCAGAGGATTTCGCGCTCAACAGATAAACGGCTCCGGCACAACTCGCCAGCAGCAAAAAAAACCATTGCAAATACCGCTTGTTCATCTTCGTTCCCAGTCAAAGTGTAATGTTTCGGTAACGTCGGGCAGCCGTTAAAATCTCGCTGCACGTATGCTTGCGTCCTAAGACGGAGGCAGGCAGTAAAGGGATGCAAAAATCCATCGTCAGAAGAGAATTCGAGATTGGAAATTAAAGATCATCCTTGCCGTAATTCATCGCCTTCTCAATCTTCTCACATTTCCAATCTCGAATCTCAAATCCCCGCTAGTTTTGCGGCGGTTTCTTTTCGCCCGCCGGCGGTGCGCCTTGTCCTTGCGGAGGCGTGGGCGGCGCAGGCAATTCGATCTTGGCGCTGCCGCGATGGCACGTCCAGCAGGTGGCTTTCTGGATGCGATCACCGGGCAGGAAGTCTGCCGCATTTTGCCGCAGGTTCATCATCATTTTGATCATGGAGCGGGCGACTTCTTTTTCCGGCTTATCGTCGGCAGATTTGTCATCCACGTGACAATGATTACAGGTGACGCCGAGGGCGCGCGTCCAGTTTTGCATAGCACCCATCACTTGTTGGCGCGTAGCGTCTTTGGGGAAAAACTTTCAGATTCTTGAAGCCACCGCCACCACCCGGCGGGCCTTGCGGCGGGCCACCTTGTTGTTGGCCATAGAGCGTGAAGGTCAGCGTCAGCGTGGCGACCAACACCAGCAGCGCGATTTTCCAGAAGTTGCGATTCATGGGGTTCTTCCTTTCGGTTAGTTAAGCTGTAATTCAGTGATCTCTGAGTGGGAGAAAGGCCAGACTCAGGCAAATACCTGAATCTGGCCGGTTAGTGAGTTAATTGGTTACAACACGCTTAGAACTGGACGCGCAGTGACCACTGCATATTGCGCGGCGGACGGACAGCCGTAACTGCACCAAATCCGAGCTTATTCGTCGCCGAAGCAAGATTCGTCGGGGTCGGATCATATACCGTCCGGCCATTGATCGTCCGGAGTCCCCTAACTGCAAGCGTCGCATTCACACTGTCAAACTGCGTGTGATTGAACGTATTGAACGTATCCAGGCGCGCCTGGAAGCGCAGCCGCTCTTTCACCTTGAAGTCTTTCGAGAGCGACATATCCCAGGCATTGATGGGGGCGCGATAAAGGAAGTTGCGTCCCGATTCCAAGCCCAGGCTGCCGAACGCCGGCACCGTGAAAGCCGCCACGTTGAATTGGCGGAATTCATCACTGCTCGTGCCGCTGCCCGCATTACCAGTGCGGACAATACGCGGGCCTTCGATCTGCGAACTACCGATCAAACCATAGGTGGAGAGACCAGGAATCGTTAGACCCAGGTTATACGGCGCACCCGTCTGGTAGCGATAAACGCCGGAAAACTGCCAGCCGTTCGCGATGTACCCAAGCGTGTTATTGCTCGTCGCCTTGGGCAGATCGTAGACCCAGCTGGCATTGAAGTTATGACGCCGGTCGAAATCCTGCGGCCCGTAATTTGCCCGCCGTTGATTGTCATCAATACGCGGCGCGCCGAAGCCGTTAATGCCCGGCAGGTCATTGGCTTGCGTTCCCAGTGCTTTGCTCCAGGTATACGTCGTACCTAGCAACAAACCTTTGGTGAACCGGCGATTAACCGACATTTGCAATGAGTGATAGTTTGAACTTGAAGACGGCTCGATATACGAGATATTCCCGAATCCTTGATACGGACGCAGGAAGTCCAGCGGCAGTGTTGCCGATCCCGTGGTCGAGAAGATTACCGTTTGGGCTTGCGTGGGGTCAGTATCGGCCTTCGCCGGGTCATAGTTGTAGATCGGCGTCACGGCTGCCGTCGGGTCTTGATTCGCCGCCAGGAAGCCCGCACCGTACTTGGGCGCGTTGATGTTGCGACGTTGCAGCAGGTGCGAACCTACCGTACCGACATATGAAACGTCCAGCACCGAAGCGAATGGCAGTTTGTACTGCACGCCGAGGTTGAAGGCATAACTGGTTGGCGTCTTGCCTTGACGGTCATAGGCCGTCAGGTTCGGCGGAGCCAGCAAGACTTGCCCTGTATTCAAATTCTGCATCAAACCGAAGTTGAAGGTCGGTTCCAACGTGGTCGGCGGATTGCGCACCAGATCGAACACGGTGTTACCTTGCGGACGGTCATAGAACATACCGCCGCCGCCGCGAATAACCATCTTTTGATCGCCTAAGACATCATAGGCAAAGCCGAAACGCGGCGCGAAATGGATGCCACGATTCTTGAACGTGCCTTTTTCGAGGCCCGCACCGGCTTGCACAACGCCGTTGGTCAATTTGCCTGTGTTCGGCACGAGGCGACCGATATAAGCACCATCAATTGTGTTGGAGGCGGAAGGAACAAAGCCAGCAACAATTGAACGCGGGTCTACGGCACGGCGGTTGGCACCACTGCAAGTGGCGGTATTGTTGATACAAACCGGGCGATAGAGCAACGCTGCATCCGACGGATTGAATCGTTCGGGCAGGAAGTTGGCCGCCTGCAAATCTTCGTCGAATTGCGGCTGAATCCAATAGAAACGCATACCGTAATCCAACGTCAAACGGCTGTTCACTTTCCAGTTGTCTTGTGCGAACCACTCAACGTTGTTGTAACGGTATTTGCCGATGATATAGGCCGAAGCCTGATTGAACGTGTTGTAGACACCCGTAATCGCGTTAGCAAAGCCGAAGCCGGTATCAAAGGGGTTGGAGGAGTTGTCTGAGAAGTTGTACGCGCCGTTGTTATTGGCAAAGCTGCTTTGCGGTTTGAAGCTATTCTGCCAGAACGCGCCAACTTTGATGTTGTGCGATTTCGCAATCTTCGACAAGCTCACCGACCAGTCACGATTGGTGTTGAAGTTGTAGAAGGGCGAGTTGTTAGAGCCGATGTTGGGCGGGTTGCCGATGCGTCCGCCGAAGACGAATTGCGGCGGCGAATCAATTTGCACAGCGCCCGGATAAATTACCGGAATGCCTGTCAAGCCTAGACCAGCGCGCGTGAATTTCGAGTTGGCTGGATTGATGTCAATCGAGTTATGGCTGCCACCAATGGTCGCTTCCAGAATCATCGTCGGGCTGAGCGAACCAGTCACCGTTACGGCATACGTGGTGCGCGGATTCGGCAACAGCACGTTGTAATCGGGCAGGTTGGTCGCCAACACAAACGAACCATAAGGCAACACCTGATCGTTTTTGACTTTGATGTAGCGGCCATAGACGTGCCAGGCATTGCTCAGGTTGTAATCAATACGCACTAAGTCCTGACGCTGTGGCTGGCTCGAAGGCAACTCCGTTTGGTAGTTGAAGCCATTTTGACCTGTAACGTTCGGATTCGGGTAGATTTTCAGAATGTTAACGCCCAATCCGTACTGACGGTTGACCGGAATTTTATTGACGACGCCGCCATCCGAAAAACAACCACGGGTGTCCGTGGCACTGCACGGCAAGCCCAAGGTGTAATCCCGGACATAAATTTTGTTACCGGCGCTATCCACAGACTGCGAGAAATCGCCTGCCCGTTCCAACGTAGTCGGCACCGTCACGCGCGTCGGCGAAGCCGGGGGAATAAAGCGCTTCTGATGCTCTTCGCTGAAGAAGAAGAAGAGTTTTTCTTTGTTGGTATTGAAAAACTTGGGGATGTAGACCGGCCCGCCGATGGTGTAGCCGATGTCGCGTTGATCAAGGCGCGGCTTGTTGAAGACCGGCTGACCATTGGAAAATTGACGATCACGGTTATTGATCCAGGTGTTAGCGTTCATGCCGTCGTGGCGACGGAAAACATAAAACGAACCATGGAAATCCTTCGTGCCACCGCGCGTCACAGCACTAATCTGTGCGCCTGCCGAACGGCCATACTCGGCTTGATAGTTTGAGGTCAACACTTTGAATTCCGACACGGAATCAAGGTTCAAGCTCAGCAACGTGCCGTTGTTGCCCGTGTCCACAATCGAAACACCGTCGAGTTGCAGGTTGTTGGCACTGCTGCGCAAACCATTCGCAAAGATGTTTGTGATGGCATCGCTCGATCCATTATTTGTGTTGAAAATAATGCCCGGCGTTAATGAAGCCAACGGAGTGAAGCCACGCCCATTCACCGCGATGCTGCGCAAGGCTTCACCTTGAATAGCCATTGAGCGTTCCGCACTTTCGGCCTGCACTTGCGTCGCTTCGGCAGTGATCGTTACGGTTTCGTTGGCACCACCAACTTCCAAGGATAAGTCACCAAGCGTGAGCTTATCGTTGGCAACCAGTAACAAACTGGTACGTTCTGCTTTCTTGAAGCCTTTAGCCTCAATGGTTAGTTTGTACGTGCCAGGCGGCAAAGTCGGGAAGACGAAGCGACCATCTTTATCTGTCGTTGCCGTTTGCGTGAAGGCTTTGGCCTCGTCCGTTACGGTGATGGTAGCGCCAGAGATCGCAGCCTGTTGCGGGTCAACGACCGTCGCTGCAATAGAGCCGCTTGTGGTTTGTGCCCAAGCGCTGCTCAGCAACAAGAGCAACAGACCCAAAAAAAGCGGGAATCTGAAATGCATAAAAACCTCCTCGGAAGAAAGGGAAATAGTTGTTACCTCGAACAAAGTCATAAACGGACAGAACAGCCTAGCTACCTTACCGAGTTATAAATTGTCGAAGGTGAGAGCAAGTGAAATTGCGTAAGTCCAAGCAAAGCAGATGCGAGTCAGTTTAGGGAAGAGGCCCAACCAACCTAATTCCTAATTTTTCTATGATCGTTAGATTCCTAGCAGCACTTTAGCGCAATACTTATTGATTGTCTCAGGAATTATAGTGCGCGGGCGGAAACCAGCGCAGGGGCAATTTAATGCAGAACACTGAATTAGTCAAATAAGCAATTCTTATAACCTCATAATTCTCATTTCACCTCAATCCCAAATGCGCATCTACAGCATCGTAGCCAAACAAATCAAGCATTGTTTCCAGCGCCGTCGATTTCTTTTGCAGCTCAGCCTGGCGCTGCCGCAGGGCGTCCATTGCCGCTACCGATAAATCCGCCTGCTGTTCGTGGTGGCGCACGAGCGAATCGGCTTCGCGCACCAATAACCGGTACACTTGCCAGTCGGGCTCTTCGACAAACCCCATTTGATTGTGCCAGGCGCGGCTTTCGTGATTGCCGAGGTCATATTGACTGCGCACGAAGCGATGCCCTTCGGCACGTAGCGTATTCATCGCCTCCCGCGCCAACGCCTGCGCCACGCCCTGCGCACGAAATTCTGGTGCGACATAGAGCAAATACAAGAGCGGGCTTTTGACATGCCCTTCGTTGAAAAGCGCTGCGCCAATCAAGCGGCCTTCGTGCACGGCCACGCGCGAGGCTTCCAACAACGGCGCGCCGCGTTCGCCCGATAAATACACATCCAAATCGTGGCGCGCGTGTTTAAGTACGTCATCGTGTTCCAGGTAAAAATAATGCACCGTGTCGGCAAAGGCTTCGACATATAGCGTAATCAACGCCTCGCGGTCGGCGGGCGTCACGGCGCGCAAGGGGTAAGGGGAGTGCACATCTCGCTTTTCCAGCATCACTTTGCCGAGCGCCCGAACGTGACGCGGCGTGAGGTAAAGATGGCCGTCCAGGTATTCCTGCTTCCAGCCCGGATCAAACACGAGGGCGTGATATTCTGCCAACGACATTTTGACTTTGCGTTTTTTGTACTTCATGAAAACCATGCCCCCTTTCTGAGCGCAGCCTAGTTTACCGCTTCGTGCGTTGAAATTCTCCTGGCGTCAGTCCCGTCCAACGCCGAAACGCGCGATGAAAGGCGGCGGTCTCAGAAAAGCCCAACAGGTAGGCGACTTCGCTAATCGTAAGGTGGGGTTCTCGCAAATATTGCCGTGCCAATTCACATCGCATCTGCTCTAACACTTGTTGATAAGATGTGCCTTCTTCTTGCAGCTTTCGTTGCAGGCTGCGGGCACTCATTTGCAATTGCCGGGCAAGGGTTGCCACGCTTACATCGCCACCGCGCAACGCGGCACTTAAAAGCGGACGCAGCCGACCAGCCAAGCCATTTTGCGGTGGATAGCGAGGCAGGATTTCCTGTGCATACCGATCCAACACATCGCCCAATCCCGCATCGGCATTTAGTACCGGCAGTTCCAGCACGCCACGCGCGAACAGCAATTCATTCACGGGCTGAGCGAAATGCAGCGGCGCGCCAAAGATTCGTTGATGCGTAGCAAGAGAGGCAGGTGCGGGATGCTGAAAGCCCACACGCAAAGGCAGCACCTTCTGTCCGGTAATCAACCGCATCTGCCGCGCAACCATCGCCAGCGAATATTCCCCATCCTGTCGGCGCGGCCCCGCTTGAGCATCCAAAACGGTGTAGGTGATGCGCACCGTAGGCGGCGTTTCGGTCACGGCGAACACCGCCCCATCTGTCCACAAATGGTAATACCGCACTAAACGTTGTAACGCTTCGCCAAGCGTTGCGCTGTGCAGAATCGTGTAGCCGAACACATCGAAAACCTGCAACAACGTTTGCTCGCTCAGGTGCAAGCCAAAGTCAGCATCGTCCAGCAATTGCGCCGCCTGCTCAAACAACGCGACCAATTGTGCAAAGGGAATGCGTTGTTCCGGCGTGTGCAGACAAGCTTCCTCCAGCGCGGGCGGTACGGTTTGGAAAAACTGCGTGGCACTCACGCCAGCCGTCGCTACCGCCGTGACCAGTTTATGCAAGCTGCGGGACTGTACGGTGCAGACCGTCTTCATCTGTTCCCTCTTTCTCTCGCTATCGGCGAAATGCTCTGCCTCCTGGCGTCACAGGTCAAGAGATTGGCGCGCGCGGTCAATGAAATCCGCGATCACACGCACCGGCAGGGGCGTACATCGCACTGTTTGTGAAAAGAAATTGCTGGCCCCTGTACGGCTGCGCCTGACGCAGGAACGCAATTTCGTGTGAAAAATATCTATTCGAGAGGATGCTTTACGATGAAACCAATCACTGTTCTTCGCACTTTTTTCTGGTTGAATTTGATGCTTGCCTGCTGGTTGTCGCCGCTATGCGCACAGCAGGCGGCCACGGCGGAATTCAACACCGAACGACTTCCCTCTGGGGCGGGCCCTTACTGCACGGTTCGAGTCGCACCGCGTTCGGTACGTGCCAACGGAAAATGGCATCTCGCGTATGAGTTGCATCTCCGCAATCAAAGCCCCAATGCCGTAGATTTGCGCAGCGTTGAAGTGTGGGGCGAAATGCGCGACGAACGCCGCCCCACGCGGCTTGTGCAATACGAAGGCAAAGAACTGGCCGACAATCTTTTTTATCCAACGCCCAGCGACATGCCGTTGCCGCGTTTGCGGCTACCGGCGGGGCAACAAGCCGTTGTCTTTCTCTGGGTCACGGTTGCGACCGAAACGGAAGTGCCCGCCAGCCTGCACCATCGGGTACGTTTTGCGGAAGGCAATCATTTTCGCTCATTTGTAGTGGATAGCGCACGGACACAGATTTGTCGCACACCGTTGCCCGTGCTGCACCAACCGCTCGCGGGCGAAGGCTGGTATGCGCTCAACGGCCCCGACAATGATTCCGTCCATCGGCGGGCGATGTTTTCCATTGGCGGGCAATTGCTGCTCGCACAACGCTTCGCCATTGATTGGATTCGCTTTGACCAAAATGGCGCGACCTACACGGGCGATCCGCGCTATAACACGAGCTATCACGCTTATGGTGCTGAGGCACTGGCAGTAGCGGATGGCATCGTCACCGCAGTTCAAGATGGCATTCCAGAAAATATTCCCGGCCCGACGCGCGCCGTGCCGATGACGCTGGAAACCTTGCCAGGCAATTATGTCATCGTTAAGCTGAACAACGGCGCGTATGCCGTCTATGCGCACTTACAACCACACAGCCTGCGCGTCCGTAAGGGCGATCGTGTCCTGCAAGGGCAAGCGTTGGGACTGGTGGGCAATTCCGGCAATTCGTCTGAACCGCATCTGCATTTTCATCTCGGTGATGCCAATTCTCCGTTGGCGGCGGAAGGCATTCCTTACACACTTGACGCGTTCGAGGTCACAGAAGACGGACAAAGCTGGGAACTGCGGCGCGAGGAACTTCCGTTGGATGGCGCTATCGTACGATTTCTCAATGCCACGCTGAGTTGGGTCAGCGCGCTCCCGTAACCAGTTCACAATGGAGGGAGGGCAGGGCAATGTACCTGCCCTCCTTTGGAAAGGATTTCCCATGAGATGGAAAAGAGTAATGTTTGCCGCTTCCCTGTTGTTGTTCCTGCTGGCGGTGGTGTTCGTTTATCGCTTTCGTGATTTGCTTTCCTTTCCGCGCACGTATACCGAACCAACGCCGCTCACGAACGTCACGGCTGAACAAGCGAACTGGCCGAATTACGGGCGTGATGCGGGCGGCAATCGTTATTCGCCGCTCACGCAAATTCATCGCAACAATGTCGGCCAGCTCAAAGTCGCGTGGACGTATCACACGGGCGAAGCCAACAGCACCAGTCCGCTGCGCAAATATGGCGCGTTTGAAGCAACGCCGTTGATGGTGGACAACACGCTGTACATCAGCACGCCGTTCAGCCGCGTCATTGCGCTCGACGCACAAACCGGGCAAGAGCGGTGGGTCTACGATCCGAAGATGGATTTGAACGTGCGCTATTCCGAAGCCACGTCGCGCGGCGTTTCGACATGGCTCGATCCCGAACAGAAACTGGGGCGCAGGATTTTCCTCGCTACCCTCGATGCCCGCCTGATTTCATTGGATGCGAAGACGGGTCAGCCTTGCAGCGATTTCGGCGAAAACGGGCAAGTGGAGTTGAAACACGATGTGCGTTTCACCGATGCGCGCAATTATCAAGTCACTTCGCCGCCTGCGATCATTAACAACCTCGTTGTCGTCGGTTCCGCCATCGGCGACAATCGCGGCGTCGAACTCGAACGTGGTGTCGTGCGCGCCTACGATGCCCACACAGGTCAGTTGAAGTGGAGTTGGGACCCGATTCCAATCCAGCCGGATGATCCTGCGCGCCAAACGTGGAAGGGCGAAAGCGCCCAGAAAACCGGGGCCGCAAACGCCTGGGCACCGCTTTCGGCTGACTCGGAACGCGGCCTTGTTTTCGTGCCGACCAGCAGCCCCAGCCCCGATTTTTATGGCGGCGAACGGCTCGGCGACAATCGCTACGCCAACTCTATCGTCGCATTGCGCGCGGCCACGGGCGAAGTCGTATGGCAGTATCAACTTGTGCATCACGACCTGTGGGATTTCGATATTCCGGCGCAACCGATGCTCATCAATCTCAAACGCGACGGGCGCGAAGTTCCGGCAGTTGTGGTGGCCACGAAAATGGGATTTCTGTTTGTCTTCCACCGCGAAACCGGCGAACCACTCTTTCCCATCGAAGAGCGTCCTGTTCCCGCCAGCGATATGCTCGGCGAAGTCGCCGCGACAACACAGCCTTTTCCCAAACTGCCACGCGCACTTGTGCCGCAGCAGCTTAAGCCCGAAGACGCCTGGGGCGCGTTGCCCTCGGATCGCAAATGGTGCGGCGAACAAATCGCCAAACTGCGCAACGAAGGCATCTACACGCCTCCAAGTTTGAAAGGCACGCTCGCCTTTCCCAGCAACGTCGGCGGCATCAATTGGAGCGGAATGTCCTTCGACCCAACCCGCAACCTGCTCATCACCAACACCAATCGCATCGCGTTAGTCGTGAAGCTCATTCCGCGTGCGGAGTTCGAGGCACAACGCGCCGCCGCGAAAGGCAAAGGCGAATTCGCGCCGCAAACGGGCACGCCGTACGGAATGATGCGCGAGGTCTTGCTTTCGCCGCACGAAACGCCGTGCAATCCGCCACCGTGGGGCGTGCTGACGGCAGTGGATTTGAATTCCGGCGAAGTTCGCTGGGATGTGCCGCTCGGCACCGTGCCGAAAGTCGGCTGGCTCGAACAACTCGCCATGATGCGCAGCAAACAAAGTCTCGGCTCGCCCAATATGGGCGGCTCGATCATTACCGCAGGCGGTTTGGTCTTCATCGGTGCAGCAATGGATACAGCCTTGCGCGCCTTCGACATCGAATCGGGCAAGGTGCTGTGGCAAGGCGCTCTGCCCGCGTCAGCCAACGCAACGCCGATGACTTATCAAATCAATGGCAAACAGTTCGTCGTCGTCGCCGCTGGCGGGCACGGCAAGCTGGGATCGGTGTTAGGCGATGCCGTCGTAGCGTTTTCATTGCCGTAAAGACGCCTCGCCAAAGCAACACAGAAACTTATTGGCGCGCCAATAAGTTTCTGCTACATTCGCGCCAGCCTCGGTCAAGACTTGCTCCGCGCTTGCCTCTCACCCAGCCAACCGGCTGAACTTCCCCTCAACAAGAGACGGTGTATGAAAAAAGTGTTGCTGATTCTTTTACTACTGCCCAGCCTCGCCCTTGCACAACAACGAGGCTTGAATGTTGCTGCCCGCCCAGAAGCCGCGCGCCCGAACCAGCGCATCGCGCTCGTGATTGGCAATAGCAAATACGCGGAATCCCCGCTGCTCAATCCGGCCAACGACGCGCGCGATATGGCGACGCTGCTGAAAGAGTACGGCTTCGACGTGCTGCACGGCGAAAACATGACACAAAAAGAAATGAAAACGTTGATCCGCAGCTTTGGCGACAAGCTGCGCGATGGTGGCACGGGGCTGTTTTATTTCGCTGGCCACGGTGTGCAGGTCGCTGATCACAATTATCTGATTCCCGTCGGCGCAAGCATTCAGAGCGAAGCCGAAATCGAATATGAAGCTGTTGACGTAGGCTTCGTGCTGGCGCAGATGCAAGAGGCGCAAAATCCGCTCAATATTTTGATTCTGGACGCCTGCCGCAACGATCCCTTCGCGCGTAGTTCGCGTTCGGCGGTACGCGGCCTGGCTACGGTCAATGCACCGGTCGGAACATTGATTGCCTACTCCACCGCACCGGGCAACGTCGCGGCTGATGGTGATGGGCGCAACGGTTTGTACACGGAAGAATTGATGAAGCAGATGAAGCAGCCAGGCATCCGGTTGTTGGATGTCTTTCTGCACACTCGCACCGCTGTACGCCAACGCACGAAGGGACAACAAATCCCGTGGGAGTCCATCTCGATTGAAGGCGATTTCGTGCTCAACGGCGTAACCGCTAGCACAACTGCCGCCTGGACTACGCCGACTGCGGCCCCAGCGGTTGAAACGGGCGAGCAAGCCTTCTGGCGCGCGATTGAAACCAGTTCGTTGCAGGAAGATTTCGAGGAATATTTGAAGAAATTCGGCGAGCGCGGATTGTATGCTGATGCCGCCCGCGCGCGATTGCGGCATTTGCGCGGCAAGCCCGCTGCCAATGCTGCCGTCACGACACCCGCAAAAACATTGGCGACGGCAGCCTTCGAGTTTGAAACCGCCACCACCAATGTCACCGGCACGACTATCGAAAAACACCGTACGTCCGCGCAGCAATACATCGAAGACCTCGGCAACAGCGTACAGATCGAAATGGTCAAAGTCCCTCTTGGGAGTTTTCGCATGGGCACTGCCGAAGAAGACGTCGCGCCCGTGATTCCCGAACACGAACGCTACTTCGGCAAAACCGATGCCGCCGCGTCGGTGCGCTGGCAAACGCCGCAACACGTCGTCACATTGCCCAGCTTTTACCTCGGCAAATTTGAAGTCACGCAAGCACAATGGCGCGCCGTCGCTGCTTTGCCAAAAGTGCAGCGCGAGCTTGTACCTGATCCGTCGAAATTCAAAGGCGACCAAAAGCCTGTCGAGATGATTTCGTGGGAAGACGCGCAGGAATTTTGCGCTCGCCTATCACGCGCGACAGGCCGCAACTATCGCTTGCCCAGCGAAGCCGAATGGGAATATGCCGCGCGCGCCAACACGACAACCGACTTTGCCTTCGGTGCCGCGCTGCCGCCGGAGCTGGCGAATTACGACGGCAACACGCCGTACGGCAAAGGCGAAAAAGGCGTCTCGCGCGGGCAAACGGTGCTGGTCGGCAGCCTCGGCATTGCGAATGCGTTCGGCCTCTACGATATGCACGGCAACGTGTTCGAGTGGTGTCAGGACGTGTGGCACGAAAGCTACGCTGGCGCGCCCGTGGACGGCAGCGCGTGGGAAAGCGGCGGCGACTCCAACCGTCGTGTCGCGCGCGGCGGCGCGTGGATGACATACGGCGCGGCGTGTCGCTCAGCTTTGCGCGTACGCAACCTGCCAGACTTTCGGATGTTTTTCATCGGCTTTCGCGTCGCAATGGATGCACCGCAAAAGTAAGCGCAGTTGACTTGCTTACTGGCGCTCCAGATAATGCTCGCCGTTCACGAAACCAATTCTGATCCGCATTATCTGGAGTGCCAATGAAAAGCCCCTTGCTGTCCCTTGCCCTATTCGCCACGCTATTCGTCTCGCACACAAGCCGCGCGCAAAACGCTCTTCCCACCCCCGAATCCATCTTAGGCCATCGTGCTGGTGCTGATTTCAAATTGGCCACGTACGAAGATTCGCTGAAATATTTTCGCGCCCTCGCACAAGCCAGCGATCACGTGCGATTGCTCGAACTGGGCCGCACGTCGGAAGGCCGCGCGTGGTATTGCGCGTTGATTTCAACGCCTGCGAATTTGGCGAAAGCCGAACGCTACCGCGAAATCTCGCAACGACTCGCACATCCGGCAGGATTGAGCGACGACGAAGCGCATCAACTCGCCCGCGAAGGCAAGGCATTCGTCCACATTGACGGCGGCCTGCACGCGACTGAAGTCGCAGGCGCACAGCACACAATTCAACTGGCTTATGACATAGTCGCAGGCGCAAATACGCCGAACATGCGCGCAATGCTCGACAACGTGATTGTGATGCTGTGGCCGTCACTGAATCCCGATGGGCAAACGATGGTCGCGGAATGGTATCGCTCAAACGTCGGCACGCCGTACGAAATCGCGCCGCTGCCAAAGCTTTATCAAAAGTACGTCGGCCACGACAACAACCGCGATGCCTATATGCTGAATATGATCGAATCGCGCGTCGTCGAGCGCATCTGGCGGCACTGGGAACCGCAGATCACCTACGTCCAGCATCAATCGTCGCCGTTCCCCACACGCATCTGGTTGCCGCCCTTTGCTGAACCGATTGCCTCACAAGTGCATCCGCTGATGTCGCGCACGGTGAACACCATTGGAATGCTCATTGCCAACGCGCTTGAAGAGCGTAACCAACCCGGCGCGACGCATATGGGCACGGGCTTTGATGCGTGGTATCCAGGCTACATTGATTACATGCCGATGCTGCAAAATCGCGCAGCATTTTGGACGGAAACAGCGCTTTATGCCTACGCCACGCCGCACTTTTACACCATTCGAGATTTCCCGCGCGACCGTGCCGGGCTGCGGCCTGAGTCGCTCTATTCAAGCCCGTGGAAAGGCGGTTGGTGGCGGCTGCGCGATGCAGTGGATTACATGCTGACGGCTTCGATGGCGGTGCTGGAATATGCGGGAAAATACAAAGAAAGCGTGCTGTACAATCGCTACCAGACAGGCCGCGACACAATTCGCAAATATTCGCAGGAACCGCCGTATGCTTACTTCATCCCGCAAGACCAACGCGATCCGGTTGCACCGGTTGAACTGCTGCGTCGTCTGGCTTTTAATGGCGTAAAAGTCTCGCAACTCCCTAAAGCCACAACCGTCGAAGGCATCTCGTACCCGGCAGGCACGTGGGTCATTCCGATGAATCAGGAATACGCTGAACTCGCGCGCCAAGTGCTCGACGTGCAGCATTATCCTGACCTACGTCAATTTCCCGAAGGTCCGCCCGAACAACCCTACGATGTATCGGGCTGGACGCTTCCCTATCAAATGGACGTGCGCGTGAACCGAGCGACAACGCCCTTGACCGATGAATTGCGCGCCGCGCTGAAGCCGGTACAAGGCAAAGTTGTGGATTGGAAAAATGACGAGGCCAAAGCCGCCGTGTTCGACAGCGCGCCCGGCGTTGGCTTCAATACGGATGCGGTTGCGGCAGGCATCGTTCCCTTGCCTGGCAAACGCAGCGGCAGCGGCGCAGTGCTGTCGCTCGACCCCGCCGAAAACAACGCCTATCGTGCGCTCAACCTCGCGTGGCAAACGGGCGGCACTGTGCAATTCGCGCCCGCGATTACGGAAGGCGGCAAAGTAATAACGCCAGCGCGTTATCTCATCAGCAATGTGCCGGAATCCACGCAAAACAAATGGGTCGAATCGCTCGCCCTGCGTACGCAAGCGACAACCGCAACAGGCCAAACGATTCTTGCGCCCCGTATCGCAATCTACCATCCTTTGGCACCGAGTATGGACGAAGGCTGGTGCCGCTGGGTGCTGGATCAATACGGCTTCAAGTACACTGAACTTTCAACCACCAGCCTGCATGCGGGCAATCTGCGTGAGCGCTTCGATGTACTGCTGTTACCCGGCGAACGCACAGCCACCTTGTTGAATGGCTTTGCCGAAGGCTCGGTGCCGCCGCAATACGTTGGTGGCATCGGCGATGTCGGCACGCGCGAAATCGAAGCCTTCGTGCGCGACGGCGGCACGCTCGTTTGTCTGAATCACAGCAGCGAACTGGCTATCGAAGCGTTGCATCTGCCCGTCCGCAACGTAACCGCCGGGCTGCAACGGCGCGATTTCTTTATGGCTGGCTCGGTGCTTGCAGTTGAAGTGGATGCCACACATCCAGTCATGGCCGGAATGCCGACCAACGCCAAAGTCTTTGGCGATAGCAGCCCGGTTTTTACAACAGGCGCAGGTTTTGAAGGAAGCGTGCTCGCAAAATATCAAAAGGCAGGTTCGCCGTTGCTGTCTGGCTATTTACTCGGCGAGAAACATGTGCAGGGCTATGCGGCGGCATTGGATGTGCATTACGGCAACGGCCACGCCGTATTGCTCGGCTTTCGTCCGCAATGGCGCGGGCAGCCGTTTGGCACGTTTCGTGTTTTATTTAATGCGTTGTTGTATGCAGGCGAACTCGCCGCCAGGACTAAAGGCACGCCCGGATTTTGGAGCGCGCCTGCCGCGCCAGAAAAACCGCCTGCGCATCCGTGAAGTAAGCCGGAAGCAGAAGTGAGGTTGCCTGTTTTTCCCGCTCAAATGCGCTTATGTGAGTGAGGAATCATTTGCTACAGGAGGCATTATGAAACAAAAACTCACTTCGCGTTTTCCACTTTTTGTCCGCGCGTTGGCGCTGGTCGTCCTGGGGCTTCCTTTTTGGATCGTCGTGTATTCTTTTGTCCCGCACGCGATGTTGCGTGAATGGCGTTGGGCAGTTGTGGGGTTTGCCCTTTACCAATTGCTGTTCCTGGGCATTTTGATCCTGCGGCTGAAGGATGTTTGGATAGATGAGAATTACTTGTATCTCGCAACCTTTTTCCGAAAGGCACAAGCACCGCTCGAAGCGATTGCGTCCATCACAGAAAACAATCGGGGCAGGATTACGCAGATCAAAATGTTGTTTACTCGACCAACAGACATTGGCACCAAGCTGTCCTTCATTCCGTATTTCTCGTTCTTCCAAAATCATCCGGCGATGAACGAAATCAATCGACTGGTAATGAATAAAAAAGCAGCGCGAGGGCTGCGGTAGATTTTTAAGAGGCGGCTCTGAGCGAGCCGCCTTTATTGCCTTTGTAAGCGGTACTCTCACCACCCCATCTGTCCTGGAGCCTGCTTGTAATAGGGGTCGTTTGTGCCATCCGTTTTGAGAAACGCCAGCTTCAGCCCGTATTCATCGCGCTCCACACGGAACTGATAGTAGTAATGCCGCAGCGGCAGTTTCTTCTCATAATTGCCTGATGCATTGCAGTTATCCTTGCTCGTCAGGCTTGCAGTCTTATCCAGAAACACGAGCTTATCTCCCTCGACTGTCCACGTGCCGGTTTCATAGCCAAAAACCTTCGTGTTGCAGCCATACAGCGACGAGGACAGCAAATAGCCGTGCTCATACGTGCCGTCAGGATGGAGCTTGTAGCCGCTCAACTCGCCACTCGCATCAGCATAGCCGCCCCTGCCATTCGTATAAGTGATATTTGAGCCGCGAATGCGATAGAGCCATTCGCCGGCGAACTGCGCGTGCGCATTTGTTGCGGGCGCTGGCGCAGGAGCTTTTGGCGCAACAGGACTGCTGCTGACGCGATTGAGCGGGTCGTTCGCGTTTTTCGACTGCTGCACAGACGTTAACAATTTGGACAGTTCATTGTCCGGCTGGTTTTTGATTTGTTGCAGCAACGCCGCCTGAAACTTGTCGTGCACAAGCTGGCGATCAGCAGCGGAAAGCTGATTCGCCGCACGCGGAACCGCCATCAGTTTGAGCGTTTCCTGACGGCTTGCTGCCGTGTCGGTTTGCCATTGTTGGATCAAAAGTTGATTCAGCGTTTTGCGCTGCGCCGTCGTAAATTTCCCGTCCAGCGCCCACTCAAAAAAGAGTTGCATCTGATCGGCGAGGGCTTGTGTCAACGGCGGATTGCCCGCAGCCAAAACGGTTTCAGGATTGGGTTGTGCGTGTAGCGCAGCGCAGAGGGAAAGGGTCGTGAGTAGCAGAATGAACGTTCTCTTCACCATATCGTTTTGCCTCCTACGTCATAACGCGGACAAAACGAGCGGGAATATTCACGGCGCGAAAATTTATTTTTCCGGCAGTGCTAATTGCCCTGATCCGTCCTGCGGCCAAGGCTTTCTCATTGAATGCGGAGCGTTTTTTTCAACCAGTCAATCATCTTCACTTTTGTATCAGGATATTTGGTGATGATGCCCATGCCATGATCTGCGCCTTCAACGGTGATCAGATCGCACACATTCCCGGCACCTTTCATCTTCTCCTGAAACTTAACGGACTGCTGATAATTCACCTGTTTGTCATTCGTGCCGTGCAGCAATAGATACGGCGGCATTCCCTTTTTGATAAAGCTCGTCGCTGAGATTTCGCGCAACACTTTAGGCAAATTCGGATCGTCATCTTTGGGCACACGAAACGCATCGCGCCAGATGCTCGGCGCAACCAATCCTTGCCGATCCTGTTCCAGGCGCAACGCCCAATCGTGGACGCCGTAAAAGACCACGACCGCAGAAACGCGCGTATCCCCTTTCGCCCGCGCGCCAGCAAATGAAGCCAAAGACCCGCCCGCCGATTCGCCCATCAGCACCAATCGTTTCAAATCCACTTTGTATTCTTTCGCGTGCGCTTTGACCCAGCGAATCGCGGCTTCGACATCTTCAACGTTTTTAGGAAACGTGACCTGCGGATACAACCGATAATTGATCGTGAACCAGGTGAAGCCCGCATTGGTTAACGGCTCAAACAAAGGCGGCACATACGTCTGCTTATCGCCCCGCGCATACCCACCGCCATGAACGATAATGACCGCCGGAAACGGCCCCTTCCCCGCCGGAACGTGCGCATCCAGCGTCAAGCTGTAGCCATCCGGTTTGGCAAATTCGATGTCTTTCAGTTCTTGTGCATACGTCGCCACCGACAAACACAACAGGCCACAGAGCAGTAGTAGTTTGTGCATTATTTTCCTCTATGTAGATATCAAATAGAATTCTTGGTTATCTTTTGCATGAAAATTAATTTCCAAGCCAACTGTAGCTCCATCACTGGCGTGGTGCATTGATTTTTTATTCTCTTGTATTTGTATTATCTCGCCGCCTAAATATGGTAGAGCAATGCTACTTGTTTTTGCAATGAGCAGGTCACCTAAAGACACACTCGTTCCTTGAAGTTTTATACATACAATTCGATTATCGTAAACAGCAATTGGGTATCCCAACAAGTTCGCCTTATATTTTACTTGTATAGCAAGGGCCTCGCTATAAATCACCTCGAATAATGCACATCCGAGTATTTCTAAAAACCTTATGTATTCAAGTGCCAGCTCGTTAGAAAGCAGTTCTGAGGGAAGGCCATGTGCGACTTCATTTCTACGCTCAACAAGATCATCTAAGTAAGAAAATGGGCGAGCCGCGCTAACCCATTCAAGCTGAAGCCTGCTTTCTAAATATTCGGAGAATATACAAGTCTGAGTTGATCTTTGTGATACGCTTGATATTCCCAGTCGGCTGAAAGATTGATCAACCAAATCTGATCTAAAGTTCGCTGTATGATAAACAAAAGCTTCTTCGACCAGCTTATATTTCCCACCTCCGTTTATACAAGAATTCAAGCTTGAGATAATTGCTTCTAGCTTTATAGATTTACTATATCTTGTCTTATCAAGACGCCCCATTAATTCAACAGATAGCCTCAAGTGATTTTCAGTAATAGCGCTAGGCAATGAATCATAGCCAGGGACAATAGTATTTAAGAGTCTAACGTAATCACAGACCAGCGCTTCTATAAACCTTTCCCAATATCCGTACATTGAAATGATTATGCTGGCGTAATCATATCTACGTTTTACAAGGCGATAATCATTATTATGCTTCTGAAAATCTAATAATATTAAATGGGCTTTTGAAGAAACATCCTCCCTGAAAGAAGCAGCCAATAGTTTCGCCTCTAAGTTCAAGCCATCTATATACCTCTTTAAATTATCCAACCCTTCCTTGAATTCAGCTAAACTAGACTTCATAACTTATGAGATTACCGACAGAATAAAATCCATAAAAAGCTTATTTCGATCTTCGAGCTTAGAAATATTTGTCGTATTTTTCCCGCCAAAACTATCATAGTTTTCTTTATAAAATTTCTTTATCTGCTCATTTAAAGTATCTTTTCTTGCTATTATTTTATCAGCGGTATCTATAAACTGACTAAACGCATACATCATTGGTTCATAAACCGTATAAGAAGGCCTATCGAACCAGCCCCATTGCTCTTTATCAGCTCCCGCTGATTGCCGAGAACGCCAAAGCAAGAAGGCGTTCTTATCAAAAACTTCGTAAACTAACTTAATAGTCCTCAAAAACAAATCTTCCATTTTATTTAAAAGCGCTTCCGGAAATGAATTCCCATATTGGAGGTAGCTATTAAGGTAAGCTTCTAAGCTTCCCTTAGGGTGGTTCAGCCTTTGTCGATAAGCCAAAAATCTAAGTACAAGCTCCACATCTTCCATCCTTCTATACCGCTCATTTTGAAGAACGCTATCAGATACAATCTCAGTCTGAATCTCTTTAGCATCAGGCTCGGGGATTCCCCACATGCGGCACAAATATTGGTTCCTAGAAAGTTTAATACACAATTTATTCAAAGGGCCATTGTATATTGCATTTCTTGATTCTTGCTCTTCCAACTTAATTCCACCACTATTAATCCGCTCAAAAACGAGTTGCTTAAGACGTTGTGCTTCACGGAGGTCTTTAGCTGTTTCCTGAAGCAAAATGACTGAGGATAAGTATCTTCTATCTATGCCTCGCCTCACTTGCTCAGGAAGTTGAGAGTAATATAAGCCGTTAAGCTCTGACCATTCTTCAAGCCCCTCTAAAATATATAAGTCTTTATAAAACCCATATATTGCAGTGAGCCTTTGCAAACCATCCATAACTTGATAATGCGAATAGCTATCTTCATACAAAAATATAGGCGGGATGGGAACGTTCATAATAAACGATTCTATCAACCTCGATTTTTTCCTAGTGTCCCATCGGTGACGACGCTGAAATTCTGGATTTAGCTCATAGCTATCCCCCTCAACCATTCCAACAATTCCTGATAAAGGATAGCGGGCCTGTTCAGTAATAATACGAACATCACCTTTAATATATTTTTGATTGATTTCTTCCTCAGTCGGAGATGAAATCTTTGCGCTATCCAAATGCGAAAAATTCAATAACTCTCCCTCAAATAATTCCATAGAACCTCTCTGGCTTGTTTAACTCCTATCGTAAACGAGAATGCGGCCTACAGAATCAATTTTAATTCTGCAAACCGCATTTAACTAACCTTCCCTTACAGCCTTGAGACGATTACTTAAACTGTCGTCTTGGCAATCGCTGCGCCGCCTTCATCGGCAATCGCTGCCTGTGCTGCCGCGAGCAACGCAATCGGTACACGATACGGCGAGCAGCTCACGTAGTTCATGCCGACGCGGTGGCAGAACATCACCGATTCGGGTTCGCCGCCGTGTTCGCCGCAGATGCCGATTTTCAGATCGGCTTTCGTCGAACGGCCTTTCTTGATGCCGATGTCTACCAGTTGGCCTACGCCTTCCTGATCGAGTACTTGGAACGGATCGTCGGCGTAGATTTTCTTCTCGACGTAGGCAGGCAGGAATTTGCCGGAATCGTCGCGGCTCAGGCCCATCGTCATTTGCGTCAAATCGTTCGTACCGAAGCTGAAGAATTCGGCGACTTCGGCGATGCGATTGGCGGTCAAGGCGGCGCGTGGGACTTCGATCATCGTGCCGACCAGATAATCAACCGTCGTGCCTTCCTTGGCGAAGACTTCGGCGGCGACGGCGCGGACGTCATCGGCTTGCAGCTTCAATTCGGCTACGTTGCCAACCAGCGGAATCATGATTTCCGGTTTGACAACGACGCCTTCGGCTTGCACTTTCACAGCGGCCTCAAAAATTGCACGGGCCTGCATCTTCGTGATTTCCGGGAAGATGATGCCGAGGCGGCAACCGCGATGACCAAGCATCGGGTTGAACTCATGCAATTGCTCGACGCGCGCTTTGGCTTCGGCGAAGGGCATATTAATCTTCGTCGCCAATGCTTGCAGCGTTTCGTCATCGTGCGGGACGAATTCGTGCAGCGGCGGATCGAGCGTGCGGATCGTTACGGGGAAGCCGTTCATCGCACGGAAAATACCGACGAAATCTTCGCGTTGCAGGTCGAGCAACGCTGCGAGTGCGCCGTGATAGAGTTCGCTTGGACGGGCAAGCTTGGCTTGGATGTCCGCTTTGTCAGAATTCTTTGGCGTTGGCGAGTTGCGCTTCCAACGCTTTGTATTCCGTCGAAGACAGAATCATCTGGCGCACGCTGTCAATACGGTCGCCTTCAAAGAACATGTGCTCGGTGCGGCAGAGGCCGATGCCTTCTGCGCCGAAGCCACGCGCAACTTCGGAATCGTGCGGGGTGTCCGCGTTGGCACGCACGCCAAGCTTGCGGAATTCGTTGACGTATTCCATCAGCGTCTTGAAGTTGCCGCTGACTTCCGGATTGATGAGTGGCGCTTGCCCTAAAATCACTTCGCCGGTTGAACCGTTCAGCGTCAGCCAATCGCCTTTTTTGATCGTGTTGCCGTTGAGTTCAGCGGTTTGATTTTTGTAATCAATCTTCAATTCGCCCAAGCCCGCGACGCAGCATTTGCCCATTCCGCGCGCAACCACTGCGGCGTGCGAAGTCATACCGCCACGTGCGGTCAAAATCGCCTGCGCGGCAACCATGCCGTGGAAATCTTCGGGCGAGGTTTCGATGCGCAGCAGGATTACTTTTTCGCCCGTCTTTGCTTGTTCGTCCGCTTCGTCTGGATCAAATACAACCTTGCCCGTTGCCGCACCGGGTGAAGCGGGAAGACCTGTGCCGATGACTTCGACTTTGGCTTTCGGGTCAATCATCGGGTGCAGCAATTGATCTAATTGTGCAGGTTCGACGCGGCTGACGGCGGTCTTTTTATCAATGACGCCTTCTTCGACCATTTCGACGGCGATACGGACGGCTGCGGCTCCGGTGCGTTTCGCGTTACGGGTTTGCAGCATGTACAGCGTGCCTTTTTCGATGGTGAATTCGAGGTCTTGCACGTCTTTGTAATGCGTTTCCAGCTTCTGTGCGAGTTCAGCGAATTGGCGGTACATCTCCGGCATTTCTTCGTTGAGCTGCGCAATTTTCTTCGGCGTGCGGATGCCCGCGACCACGTCTTCGCCCTGCGCGTTTTGCAGATATTCGCCGTAAATCACGCGCTCGCCCGTCGCCACGTCGCGCGTGAAGGCGACGCCGGTGCCAGAGTCTTCGCCGAGGTTGCCGAAGACCATGGTCTGCACGTTGACAGCCGTGCCGAGGTTGTCAGCGATTTTGTTGATGCGGCGATAATCTTTGGCGCGGCGACCATTCCACGAAGCGAACACGGCTTTGATGGCGAGTTGCAATTGTTCTTTCGGATCGGTCGGGAAATCGCTGCCCGTTTCTTTTTTGACGACTTCTTTGTAATCGGCGACGACTTTCGCCAGCGTGTCTGCACCAACGGCGGTGTCTTCTTTCACGCCGAGTTCGTGCTTGTAGCCTTCAAAAACGTGCTCGAATTTTTCGGAATCAATGCCCAGCACGATTTTGCCGAACAGTTGAATGAAGCGACGATGCGCGTCCCAGGCAAAGCGCTCGTTGCCGGAAATTTTGGAGAGAGCATCGCGCGTTTCATCGTTCAAGCCAAGGTTCAGCACAGTGTCCATCATCCCCGGCATCGAGAATTTCGCGCCCGAACGAACAGACACGAGCAGCGGATTTTCGCTGCCGCCAAATTGCTTGCCCGTAATAGCTTCAACTTTGGCGAGCGATTCTAAAACCTGATCCAGCATTCCAGCCGGAAACTGTTCGCCGGAATCGTAGTAGGCGTTGCAAGCCTCGGTCGTGATCGTAAAGCCTGGGGGAACAGGCAATCCGGCATTGGTCATTTCGGCCAGATTCGCGCCTTTGCCTCCGAGCAAATCTTTCATGGTCGTGTTGCCTTCGGCCTTGCCATCGGCGAACAAATAAACGTACTTAGTAGACATTGTCTTGTATTTCTCCTCAAGGATAGGATTTAGAATTTAGGAGCTAGGATTTAGGGTCGTTAGGAAAGGATTCAGATTTTTGGCCAAGCTGTAGCCCGGCTAAATCCTAAATCCTAAATCCTAAATCCTATAGCGGCCTCAGCCGCCCCAACATTTCATACGATTTCAATTCACGTTCGAGCGTGTTTTTGATGAGCTTAGTTACGATGGATTCCAGTTTTGTTAAGACCCGTGGGTCACGTTCCTGCGTTACAAATTTTTCCGGCGCTTGGCGCAGAATGTCATTCACCAGCATCCGCGATTCTGCGGTCAACGCCTCGCCTCGCTGATTGGCGCAATTACCGCAAAGGAGCGTGCCATCTGCCGACAGCCAGGCATTCACATTCATTGGCAATTCGCGCTCGCATTCGGCGCAACGTTTCCAATCGGGGAAAAAACCGGCAAGTTTCAGCACCCAAACCTCGCAATACCGTAGCAGCAAATTCGGGTTATCGCCCGTTTGCTTCAAAGCTTTTAGCGCCGCACCAACCAAACGATAAACCGTTTCATTCGGTTCATGATCGGGCAAAAACTCCATCAATAATTCGCTCAAATAATGCAAAGCCGCGAGGCGTTCGCTGCTGATAACGTCGCTGAATTGCGAGCGAATAATTTCGCATGTGTTGATGGAAACCAAATCGCGGTTTTCCTGCTCGAAGTAATGCAACGAAACTTCGGTGAACGGTTCCAGGCTCGCGCCGTATTTGCTTTTCAGCTTGCGCGCTCCGTGCGCCACACCACGAATTTTGCCTGCATCACGCGTCAGGAAGACGCAAATCTTGTCGGCTTCCTTGAGAGTATAGCTACGGAGGACAAAGGCTTCAGTATCGCGCAACGGCATAACGTGTAATCGTAGCGGCTGCGACCGGATTAGTAAAGTGATGGGAAGATGGTGAAACCAATCAGCTATTGCTTCGGCAATTTGCGCTGCTTCAACTCCTGCTCGCGTTCCAGAAAGCTCGTGCCTTTGGTAATCCAGGGCGCGGCAGGCTCGCCTTTCAAATAATGGGCAAACCATTCCTGAATGCGGCGATGATAGTCAATTTGGTTCGGCTTCTTGCGCAAACCGTGATCTTCGCCGCCGTAGACGAGCAACACGACATCTTTCTTGGCACGCCGCGCAATGTTGTATAGCTCAACGCCCTGATGCCAGAAAACTGTGCCGTCGCTGTCGCCGACTTCTATCAACAAAGGCGTTTTCATATTTTGCACGTTGTAGACTGCCGAGTTGCGAATGTAGGCTTGCAGGTCTTCGTACAATGGCACTTCCATGCGCTGCTGTCCGGTTTCGATGTGATCGGTTTCGGCAATGCCGGAACTGAAATGGTGGCTACCGTAGTTGCTGACGAGATTCGTGATTGGTGCGCCGGCAACCGCTGCGGCAAAAATATCGCTGTGCGTGGCCAGATAGCTTGCATCAAACCCGCCCCACGAATGCCCGACTACACCAACTTTGTCCGCCTCTACCAATCCCATTTCCACAACCTTTTTGACCGCAGGCGTTACACAGGCGACGACCGACAGCCCCGGTTCGCGCGGCTGAAACTTGATGTCCGGCTGAAACAGAAAATAGCCCTGTTGTGTGAATGCTGCCGTGTTGTAGTAATCGCGTTCTGATGGCGCGCTATAACGATGCAGACCATCCGACAGCCGTTCGTAAAGATACACAACCATTGGATATTTTTTGCCCGCTTCGTAATTTGCCGGATAGAACAAAGCTCCCTGCAAACGTTCGCCACTTTCGGTTTTGTATTCGATTAATTCCGAACGGCCCCACGCAAAATTGCCCTGTTGTGGATTCGTTTTTGTCACCTGCTTCGCCTCTTTCAAACTCGCCTCGCTAACAAACACATCGGGCGAATCGTCAAAGTCCTCGCTGGAATACGAATAAACCTCGGCCTCCTTCGCCTTCGCTAACCGCGCAATGCCCTTGTCTAACCAGATCAGGCGTTCGGCGTTCCCGCCAAATCGCAAGCGTGCGTAGCCGGATTTCTTGCTCCAGACGCCAAACAAACTTAGGTATGCGGGTTTATCTGTATCAATCCATTCATCGTCCGGGTTAAGGCGCAGATAGCGATGGCGCACCTGCTCCGCTGTGCCGTCGGTCAATCGTTTCACACGCGAGCCATCTGGCGCGATTTGCCAGAGATCGAATTTGTCGTAGATGATCACGGACTCGTCATTTTTCGTCCAACCAGCAATGCCGAAGGCAGGCTTTTGCTTGATCGTCGCATCGGAGTCGCGGTCTACAAACGATGTCTGCACATTTTTCGTGATGTTCACGACGGCGCGCGTAGCCGTATTGACCGTCCAGTACTGATCGTCCTGCAAATAAATCAAATAGCGCCCGCCGGGGCTTGCCTGCACGTAATGATCTTCGCTAAGCCCTTCCTTGATTTTCGTGCGTTCGCCATTCGTCAAATCCACCAGATACAAATCCGCCGCAGGTCGCCCGATGCTGCGTTCCATCGCGTAGTTCGTCCAATTCGATGCGTACGCTAGTTTTTGCTGTTTGAGTGGCACGACCTGTTCCTCCCGCGACTGCCCCAGTTGCACGAAACGCCCACTGTCAACGTGCCAGGCTGCCAGCAGGTTTCGTTGTCGCTCCTGCCGCGCATCAATCTTTTGCTTCGGCATCACAACCGTATCGCGCGCATGCCACACATCCACACCGGCAGGCTCGTCCTCATCCGCCTCTTTCGCCTTTGCACCGTCATTGCCCGGTTTCTTTTCGACGACAGCTTTTGCTGGCCAATTGGCAATCCCGAAAAAAACAATGCCGCCGTCCTGCGACCACGAAGGACGACGGAATGTGACAGCGCGCAAGCCAGCGGGAAACTTTGCATCTGCTGTTGGATCGTAAGTTTGTTTTGCTTCGCCCGTTTCGCCGAGTCGTTTCCACGCCAAGACGATATTTGTTGCGCCCTCGCGCTTTTCATCCATCTTTGCGCGGAGCACTGCCAAATCGGCACTTTCCTTGCGCCACGTCAAACCGCTGTAGCTGGTTGCTCCTGAATCCAGCACGCGCAATACGCCGGTTTCAGGATCGAAAAGCTGCACGCCGTTCCCCGTCTTGTCTTCGGCGCTGATTGTTAACGCCAGCCAGCGCCCGCGTTGCGGCAAATCCTGCCACGCATATTCGGCGACATTGCCGAATGTTGTGTCGCGGCCACTCGCCAATTGCCTCACAATCAATGTTGCGCCGGGTGCAGCTTCCGACTCAGTTGCAGGTTCAGTAGGCGGCGCGTCCTTTCGTTCAGGCGCATAACGCCGCATTGCCAGATACGCGCCATTCGCGCTGAAGGCGAAGGATTCGATGCCGTCAATGACAACCTGCGTGCCGCTCGCCAAATTCAGCAAACCGAGTTTCCGATGGATGGGCTTTTTATCTTTGCGAAGTTTTTCTTCCTGCACTTCGGAGTATCCAATGCTGTAAGCCACCCAACGCGAATCGGACGAGAAAACGGGCTGTGCGCCGAACGCGGACACTTTCGGATCACCGCCAGCGATGCTAACAATTCGCAATTCGTTGTTCCGATTCGACCGATTTACGCCATACGCCAGCCACTTGCCATCGGGCGACAAGCTCGTGGTGGTTAGCGTTTCCCACTGGCCATAATCGGCAGGCGTAAGACGCGGTTTAGTTTGTGCAGTAGTGATGCTGACAAAACTGAAGAGAAGCAGAAAAGCGAGTAGGGATGCGCGAAACATAGGCAGTCTCCTGAAAAGTCGGATGTTTAGTGAAGTGGCGCATCTTAACATTCATGCAAAACAAGCGAGCCGGTGCGACTCGCTTGTTTGCCTTACAGATTGTAATAACCGCACTAATCCGCCTTTGTAATTGCGCCTTCTGAGGCCGAAGTCACGAGTTTCGCATATTTCGCAAACACGCCCGTTTTGTAACGCGGCGCGGGCGCTTGCCAATTGTTCATCCGCGCGGCGACTTCCTCGTCGCTGAGGTCAACCCGCAACAGGCGGTTTTCAATATCAATCTCAATCGTGTCGCCATCGCGGAGCGCCGCAATATTGCCACCCGCCGCTGCTTCCGGCGCAATGTGGCCAACACAGAAACCGCGCGTCGCACCACTGAATCGCCCATCGGTCAACAGAGCTACAGTTTCCGCCAAGCCAGCACCCGTAATCGCGCCTGTCACGCCCAGCATTTCGCGCATGCCGGGGCCGCCCTTCGGGCCTTCATAGCGAATCACGACAACGTCTTCCGATTTTATACCGCCACTCGTTACGGCTGCCATCGCATCCTCTTCGCATTCAAACACACGCGCCGGGCCGACGTGTCGTTGCCGCTCGAACCCGGAGAGTTTGAGCACACAGCCTTCCGTCGCGAGATTGCCTTTCAGAATGACTAATCCGCCCGTTTTCTTGTACGGATTTTCGGCAGTGAAGACGACATCCTGTCCGGGTGTTTCGACTGCCATTTCCGCTTCTTCAGCAATCGTCAAACCGGACACGGTTTTTTGCGATCCATCAAGCAAACCACCGTCAACCATCCGCTTCGCAATCAGCGTCGTGCCGCCCGCCGCGCTGAGTTCGACTGCCGTATATTTGCCGCCCGGACGCAGACTCGCAATCGTCGGCGTGCGTGCGCTGATCTTGTCGAAATCATCAATGTCGAGCGGCATTCCAAGCTCGCGTGCCATTGCGAGCAAATGCAGCACAGCATTGGTCGAACCGCCTGTTGCGGCTACGCCCGCAATCGCATTTTCAAACGCTTCGCGCGTCAGAATATCGCTCGGACGAACGTTGCGTTTGAGCAACTCCACGACGGTCTTGCCCGTTTCAAATGCGACGGTTTCTTTCTTCGGATCAACTGCTGCGACACTCGCCGTCCCCATCACCGACAGGCCGATGAATTCCATCACCTGCGCCATCGTGTTCGCCGTGAACTGGCCGCCACACGCGCCCGCACCGGGACAAGCGATGTCTTCGACGGCGAGCAATTCGGCGTCCGTGATTCTGCCCGCAGCATTTGCGCCGACCGCTTCAAACACACTCTGCAACGTCAGATGCTCGCCCTTGTGGTCGCCGTGCCCGATGGAGCCGCTATACAAAATCAGGCTCGGCACGTTGAGCCGAATCAAGCCCATCGCGGCAGCAGGAATCGTTTTGTCGCAGCCTACAATCGCTACCACCGCATCGAACATGTACCCACGTCCGACAAGCTCAATCGAATCAGCAATCACTTCGCGGCTCACGAGCGATGCCTTCATGCCTTCGGTTCCCATCGTCACGCCGTCGCTGATCGAAATGGTATTGCACTCCATCGGCGTCGCGCCCGCCGCGCGAATGCCTTCTTTGACTTTGGCCGCCAAGTCGCGGTGATTGAAATTGCACGGCATCGTTTCAATCCATTCGTGGACGACGCCGACAATCGGTTTTTTCAAGTCGTCGTCGGTGAAGCCGATAGCCTTGAGCATAGAACGTGCCGGCGCACGGTCGCGTCCGTTGGTGATATGGTAGCTTTGGTGTTTAGGATCGAAAGTCATAATGATTCGTTGGAAAAGAGTTATGAGTTTGTGGTTGTTGATGAAGATTGTTTACTTCGCTTCGCTAACCTGCAAGCCTTGTTCCGGCGCGGTGCGGTCATACGTGAGCGAGTAACGTTTTTCACCTTTGTTTTGTGCGTAATCGTGTTTCGTATACTTGAGCGCGAGTTTCCCGTTGCGGGTTTCGAGCTTCAATTCCTGATCGTCTTTGCGCTTGCCGTCCCACTCCTCTAAAGCAACATCCTGCTGGCACGAGTCAATCAGGGCGTGCTGATAGTTTTCCTGCTTGAGCGCACTATTAAATTGCCACCAGTACACGCCGATTTCCTCGCCCGCGCCGCAACGCCCTTGTACATTGCAACCGCTGCCCGTGCTGATTTGCAGCAGCAGGAAAAACTTGTCGCCCTTGATGACCTCGTCCAACACGCGAATGGTAATCGCATCGGTTGCAGAGGGGCGCGACTTCGGATCAGAACCATCGTAGAGCCGCAGACAACCGTACAGGTCTTTTTTCACGTTGATCATTGCCTGCGCGGTGCGACTCTGTAATTTCAAAACACCGTGTTGCAGATAAGTGATTTTAACCGGATCATTTTTCCCCTGCACTACATACCGTTGTACGCCTTGAGCCAAGCCAACGACAGAAAGACAAACGATGGGAAGGTAGCAGCCAATCGGATTCCGCATGATTCACTTCTCTTTCAGTCGGCTAACCACATGCAACGTCGTTCCCGTCCAAGCCAAAATCACTGTCAGCAGCGTAAAGGGGCGCGCTAGTGATTCTTTATTTTCAAAGAAGAACGCGCCGATCACCAGGAATGTCGCGGCAAAAATCATGAGAGAGCCGACAAATTGCAAATATGCGCGCCAAACAGTTTGGCTTACTTGCAGGTATGCGCCAAAACTTAAATTCACCAAGCCCAACAGCAAAATGTAAAGATGATTTCCGCGCAACGAAAACCGTAGCCGATCATTCGCTTCCATCAAATGATGAATGTGAAAGCGCATGTGATAGCCTGTCAGCAAAAATACCGCAATGACAAACACGCCAACAACTAGATGAATGGTTCGCGTCTGCACTCTTTCTGTTCACCTTATTTCTGAATAATGGTTTGCAAGCCGTATTCGATGCTTTCGAGAATCGCATGCCACGACGCGGCAATAATGTCATCGGCAACACCAACGGTATTCCACGAACGTTCACCATTGCTGGTTTCAATATGCACGCGCGTCTTGGCTGCGGTCGCGTGTTCGCCGTCCAAAATGCGAACTTTGAAATCAATCAAGTGAAACGATTCAATAACTGGATAATGCTCGCGCAACGCTTTGCGCAACGCCTGATCGAGCGCATGCACCGGGCCATCGCCGAGGCTGGCGGTGTGCATCATTTCATCACCGACTTTGACGCGCACAACGGCTTCGGGATCACCGGCAGAACCGATCCAGACGCGATATTCCAGCGGCTCGAAGAAATATTTGCGTTTGCTCAAAGCACCAAGCGCACGCAAATGGAACGAGGCATCGGCTTCTTCAAAGGAATAGCCCTGATGTTCGAGTTCTTTTAATTCTTTCAGCAACCGGCGACCGGCTTCAGGATTTTTGGCAAAGTCTTCGCCGAAGTCTTTGGCCGCGAAATTGATATTGCTGACACCGGATTGATCGCTGACCAGCACGCGCGTTTCGTTGCCGACAAGGGTCGGATCAATATGTTCGTAGGTGGATTTCGCTTTCATCACGGCGGAAACGTGAATGCCACCTTTGTGCGCGAAGGCGCTGCGACCAACAAAGGCGGCGCGGTCATTCGGCACAAGGTTCGCCACTTCGTTGATATAGCGGCTGGTGTAAGTGAGCAGTTTCAGCTTGCCTTCGGGCAAACAGCGACGATCCATTTTAATTTCGAGGTTTGGAATGATCGAAGCTAAGTTGGCATTGCCGCAACGTTCGCCGTAACCGTTCATCACGCCTTGCACATGCATCGCACCGGCTTCGACAGCAGCGAGCGAATTCGCTACGGCTAACTCTCCATCGTTGTGCGCGTGAATGCCGATCCTGGCATTCGGGAAACGGTTGCGCACAATGTCTACAGTTTCGGCGATCCGTTCAGGCAACGCGCCGCCGTTCGTGTCGCAAAGAATAATCGTTTCGGCTCCCGCTTTGACCGCAGCATTCAACGTGTCGAGCGCGTATTCCGAATTGGCGCGGAAACCGTCAAAGAAATGCTCGGCATCATAAAACACACGGCGACCTTGTGCTTTCAGATGTGAAACCGTGTCGGCAATCATGCGCAGGTTTTCGTCGAGCGTGGTTTTTAAGGCAACGTCGACATGAAAGTCCCACGACTTGCCGAAGATTGTGACAATCGGCGTTTCGGCGGCGAGCAAGCCTTGCACAACGGCATCATCGGCGGCAATGCCGTTCGCACGGCGCGTGCTGCCGAATGCGGCAAACAAGGCATTCTCAAGTTTGATGGATTTGGCACGCTCGAAAAATTCTACATCTTTCGGATTTGCACCGGGCCAGCCGCCTTCGATAAATGCGACGCCCATTTCATCTAAGGCATGGGCAATTTTGATTTTGTCTTCGACGGAATAGGCCAAACCTTCGCCCTGCGCGCCGTCACGCAAGGTCGTGTCGTAAATTTCGATCAAGTGATTGCTCATAAATACTACCGCCTGTCAGGCTGCCTTTTTGCCAACAACAATCAAAACTGGATAGATGTAATGGATCGCGTCGCCTTTGCGATGCACATTTAGCCCTAATGCGTTTTTCCCCACATCATTGTGAAAGAGTTGTCGAATCTTTTCCGCATCTCCGGGATTCGGAAAAAACGATTTCATCGAAGCTTCAAATTCGACCTCAAACGGATACCGTTGCGTTTTGATGTCTTGCAATCCCGCCGCTTCAACAACTCCGACTAACTCCGCCTCCGGTAAAGCGCGAACGTGCGACGGGTCTTTTAACTTTTCAGCGTAGTTATATGCCTCCGCTTTTTCCTGAGGCGGCGTCGCGTCTACAACCATCACAGTTCCACCCGGCTGACAAACGCGTAACATCTCGTTGCACACCGCTAACGGATCAAGGAAGTGATGAAACGAGTAGCGCGTAATCACCATTGAAAACGCACCATCCGCAAACGGCAACGGCAGTACATCGCCTAGTTGCCACGTCAGATTTGCAAGCTGGAATTTCCGCTGCCGTTTCTTTGCCTGCTCTAACATCGCAGGCGTCAGGTCAATACCCGTGACGTGTCGAGCACGCGTCGCAAACGCACAAGCGACAATGCCCGGCCCACAAGCCACATCCAGCACCGTTTCGGTAGTCGTAACACCCGAAAAATCCAATAACAGTTCTTCGTGCTGAGTCGCCATTTGCGAAAACGGCAGGGCCTGCTTCGTGAACTGATCCACGATGGAGGCGTTGTGTTGTGCTTGGGAAGAAGACATTGTTGTTCAAGATGCTGGATGCTAGCTTTCCCCAGCATCCAGCATCCAGCATCCAGCATCTCTCCCTAGTTTTTCGCTTTATCCACGATCTTGTTTGACGACAGCCACGGCATCAGGCCGCGCAGTTTTTCGCCGACATCTTCGATTGTGTGCTTTTTGCCTTCCGCGATCATCTTATTGAAATTCTCTTTGCCAGATTCCGCTTCGGCCAGCCACTCATCCGCAAACTGTCCAGATTGGATTTCGGCAAGAATTTCTTTCATGCGCGCTTTGACGTTGGCATCCACAATACGCGGGCCACGCGTTAAATCGCCGTATTCTGCCGTGTTGGAAATCGAGTAGCGCATATTCGCTACGCCGCCTTCGTACAGTAAATCCACGATCAACTTCATCTCGTGCAGGCATTCAAAATACGCCATTTCGGGCGCATAGCCAGCCTCGGTCAAGGTCTCAAACCCTGCCTGAATGAGCGCCGTTAAGCCGCCACACAGCACAGCCTGTTCGCCAAACAAATCGGTTTCCGTTTCTTCCTTGAAGGTCGTTTCAATCACGCCCGCGCGCCCGCCGCCGATAGCCGAGGCGTAAGCCAATCCAACCTGCTTCGTGTCGCCGCTGGGGTCTTGCGCGATGGCGAGCAAACACGGCACGCCTGCACCGCGTTCGTACTCACGACGAACCAAATGGCCAGGGCCTTTTGGCGCAACCATAAACACATTTACGTCAGCAGGCGGCACGATCTTTTTGAAGTGAATCGAGAAACCGTGCGCGACGGCGAGATATTTACCCGCTTTCAAATGCGGGGCGATTTCACGCGCGTAAATGCCCGGCGTCAATTCATCCGGCGTCAGCAGCATAATGATGTCGGCGCGTTCAGCGGCATCACCAACAGGCAATACTTCGAGGCCCGCCGACTGCGCTTTCGCTACGCTGGGGCTGTCTGAACGAAGCCCGACAATAACGTTTGCGCCGCTGTCTTTGAGGTTGTTGGAATGCCCGAAACCTTGCGAACCATAGCCGATGATCGCGATGGTTTTGTCCTGCAAGAATTTTGGATCAGCATCTTTGTCGTAATAAATGTTCATTGGGAAAGCTCCGATAGAATGTAGCGCAAACTGTCAGTTTGCGAGGTTCAAATTAACAAATACGTTTGAGAACAAGTGACGCAAACTGACAGCTTGCGCTACTGTAAAACTTGCAAATCCGGCTCGATCCAGCCGAGTCGCGCTTCGACCGACATCAATCGTTCGCTGCTGTAAAACTTCAGCGGCGAACTGCGCTCGACGTGGTGTGCGCAGAAATCGTTGACGAGCGTGACGAATGAATGCTGTGGATCAGCATTGTGCAAATAGCGTGTGAGATACCACACAAAAAAGCGCGTGATCGTTTCGTGATAGCCGCTCGTTTCTGTGTTCTGCTTGCCACACGCGAGGTTGTACCGTTTGATCCGCTCGCGCAAAAGGTTCAAGGCGTCCGTGGCTTCGTGCCGTGAGCAGTACCACAACCCAACAATCAGGTGCGCCTGATGCGTCCATTCGTGACACGGCAAGGTGCAATCAGCAAAGCCTTCGATCAGGCTCGTGAGTTCATCAAGCGAATCATAAACAAGCATTGCTCACTACACTTTTTCATTCAAGGTCAATTCCGAAAAGGTTTCTTCTTCTTCGTACTTCGCCTCACGGGCTTTGATTGCGGCAA
>JAXLQQ010000012.1:0-96154 GCA_046331525.1 Blastocatellia bacterium | reverse complement strand
ACCGGGCAGGAAGTGTACGGCAAACAGCGTCTTGATCCCGCTGCCGGTGCGTTTACGTCTTCGCCCTGGGCATACAACGGCAAGCTGTTTTGCTTGAGTGAAGATGGCGATACATTCGTGATTCAGGCTGGGAAGGAATATAAACTGCTCGGCAAAAACTCGCTGGATGAAATGTGTATGGCCACGCCTGCGATTGTGCGCGGCAGCTTAATTCTTCGCACAGCTACCAAGCTTTATCGCATTGCCAACGGCGCAAAGTTGTAGCTCATTCCGCGCGCAGTGCCGCCAACAACGGTGCGCGTTTTACAGCAGTAACGGCTGCGAACGACGCGGCAAGTCCGGTGATGAAGACCGCCAGTAACAACAGTCCCAACGACAGGAGCGACAAATGCCCGCCGCGTGCGATGAGCGCAGGCGCAACCGCGAGCAGCGCACAAACAATTCCTGTCAACAACCCGCAACTGAGCAACAGCATGTTTTCCGCGATGACCATTAACGACAAATGACGCGGCTGAAATCCTGTTGCCCGCAACAACGCCAATTCGCGTCGCCGCTCTAAAACATTGCGCAATAAAACAGCCGCCAAACCAACTGTCCCAAGCAACAAGCCCAGCCCGCCGAGCGCCTGAAACGTGGATAGATACGTGTTCTCGACGCGATGAAACTCGCCCAATTTTTCGACTGTGTTGGTTGCATCAAAGCCAAAGTCTGACAGCCGCTCTTCCAGCAAGGTCGCCACCGATGACCAGTTTGTCGCATCAATGAGGAAATAGCGCCAACCCTGCTGCTCAGGAAACAAGCGGAGGAAGTTTTGCTCAGACATCAACAATTCGCCTTGCAGCAAGCTATCACTGAGCGCCGCGACGATCTGCAAGGTGACGGTCTGGCCGCTCTCATCCGTCAGCGTGAGTGTATCGCCTAATGCTTTGTGCAGCACATACGTCATCGAATTAGCATCGGCAATCACGGGAATTGCCGAGGGCAGATTTTTGTTGAGCAAAAGCCAGGGGTTCGCTTTTTCTGTGGCAGTTTCCGCGAGCGAATTTTGAAAGGCAAAACGTCCGGCTTTGATAAATTCTTCGCTTGCGCCGAGGATGCGAGGATTGCGTGGTTGATATAAATTCAGACAGCTTGCATCGTCGCCGGGGCGCACACGGAAGCGTTCAATTTTGACATCTCGTAGCACGTCTTCCGCCAGATTCAATTCCGCGCGGCCTGCCGCTGTATTCGGATCGTGAACGATGGGCAGCAGCGATTCGGCAGATAAAGAAAAACCGCCAGTGCCGGATGTGTTCTCGTAAGAAATATCACTCGTATCTTTGCGAAACGCATCCACTGCAACAATGATGAACGTCGCGAAAGCGATGAGTGCAATGCACAACACGCTACGTCCCGGTCGCATCGTTGCATTACGAAATCCCAGTTGTGACACCGCCCACCAGCCGTTGCCTGCAATAGATCGTTGCTGCCCGCGCAACCACGCTGCCCAGAAAAACAACAGCGCGAGGAGCAACGTAATACCCGCGCCAAAAAAGCCGCCCACCTGCCCGATCAATTTAAAAACCGCACTGCCCAACAACAGCAACCCCACAACGCTAAAGACAACCGCAAGCAAACGCGGCGACACCGCAAAGCGACGCCGCAGCGCTGGCGCTTCAACTGACCACTGACCCAAAACATCCCCCGCCATCAATCCACGCGGCGAAGCTTTCGTCAGCGAGCGCAACACCCACCACACACACAGCGCCGCCACCAACACGATGCCAACTGCTCCCAGCAACAACGACAACGGCGCGATGTGCAAGCGCAATAACGTAGTCCCAACCGCTCCCACCCACCACGTTCGCAGCCCGAACATCATCAGCCAGCCATAAGCAAGCGCGCCGAGGATGCCGAGTACGCTGCCGAGCACGGCAAGCAAAATTCCCTCGCGCAAAAACAGCGAACGAACCTGCGCCATCGAAAAGCCCACTGCGCGCAGCAACCCGATTTCACGCAGGCGTTGCTCGATGCCGAGCTTGAAAAACAGGACAGTTAGCAACAATGCGGACACGACTAAAAAGAAGCTGAAGTACGTGAAATACTCGCCAAAATCTGTCGCGCCGCGCGCGGCCTGCAAGCTTTGTTCGCGCACAAAATGAATGCTCAACCCGGCTTGTAAGGGATCAATCGCTGCGCGTAAGGCTTGTTCATAATTCGCGCGCACGCTCGTCAAATCGCTGCCTGGCGCGGGTGTCAAGCGAATCGAAGTGCGATTGCCATAACGCGAAGCCCACAGTTTTTGCCCGGTTTCGAGTAAGAGGAATGCCTTCGGCGTCGTGCGGAAATTGTGCCAGTACTCTTCATCCTGCTTGCGCACGCGCGCGAGGTCTACTGGAAACGGCGGGTTCCAATCGGCGAGGCTGGCTGCGCCCGAAATGCCTGGATAATCGGGAACTAAATTGCGATCAGCCGCCAAGCCTTGCATCGGCACGATGGCGGCGATGCGGAAGTTGGCGGTTTTCGTGGCGAGTGTGCCTTGTGCTTCCCACAGGTAATAATCCAGCGTGATTTCATCGCCGACTTTGGCGCCCAGTTCGCGCGCCGTCCAATCGTTAATGACAATGCTCGAAGCATCAGGCTGCGTGTTGGGCGGCAGTAAGCGAGAGAATTTATCAGCCGCAACAGCGGTCACGAGCGAGTACGGCACTTCTCGCCCACCGAGCCGCATCGCATTTGCCAGATAGCTGTACACGTCCGTTGCTTGCAGTTGTAAGGAAGCCGCAACCGCGTGCGCTTTGTTGCTCAGGGCTTCATCCAACAAGGCGCTGTCGCTTTCGAGCGAAAGACTCTGTTGCGGTTCAATGGTGCGCACTTTCAAGCCAAGATCAGCGATTTGGGAGGCGCTTTTGAGCAGCGTGACAGCCGCGTCTTTATTGACTCCAACCGCGTTGGCCGAGAGCAGAATAACATTTGCTTTGTCATCTTGTTCCAGTTGTCGCTGTAAGCGTCGAGTGGAACAAAGACGCGCGCACTGCGCCTTGCTGCGGCTGCAACGAAAATTCACCGAGCGCGGCAGCGGGCAAAATCTGCCGCACCGTCGAGCGCAGCGTGATGCCTGCTTCGTCCTTGCGCCCGTGCAAAGATTCGACGGGAATTGCCGTTGGCTTTTCGATGCGCACGATAACGGCGTCTTCGATTTTGCCCGCCAGTTCACGCCAACGCTTCGCTGATGAAGACTTCATCGCTGTCGTTGTTGAGCGATTGCGACAATCCGTGAAACTGCCAGAAGCGGTCGTCTACGCCATAAATTTGTACGCCGCCCGCCCGTCGCTGATTGTCGCCGTGCGTCGCTACACCAGGCAGCGCAATGAGCGGACAGGCGGCGGAAAGTGGGCGGCGTACTGCGGTTGTGCCTGCAAATCCGCCGCGAGTTGCTCGCGGAAAAAGCTCGTCCCGGCAATCATCACGTCCGTTTGGCCGAGACGTGACAAGGCCAGTTCGCGCAGGCTCGCGCGTACCGAATCGCCGACAAGCAACGCGCCCGCCAGCACGGCAACGGCTGTCGCTACGCCAAAAATCACGGCCAGATTTGTGCGCCAGAAATAGGTCAGATTCTCTTTCAGCAGCGCAAAAGTAGTCATATCAATCGGTGCAGGGTTTTGCCGCGCATTTCATAGCGGATCGGAAAGCGAGCGGCGAGTTCGGGGCTGTGCGTGACGACAATCAAAATCGTGTTTTGCTGTTGGTGCAGATCAAGCAACAGCGCCGCGACGGTTTCTGCGGATTCTCGATCCAGATTGCCCGTTGGCTCGTCGCAGAGCAAGAGCAGCGGCTGGCAAATCAGGGCGCGTGCAATCGCCACTCGTTGCTTTTCGCCGCCGGACAGTTCCCCCGGACGATGATCCAACCGCTCACGCAGCCCGACTTGTTCAAGCAGTTGGCGGGCGCGCGCGGCAAAGTCTTCGTTGCTGTTTGCCACGAGGTATCGGTGCCAGCACATTTTCCAGCACGGAACATTGCGGCAACAGACAATGATCCTGAAATACGAACCCGATCTTTTGATTGCGAAACGCCGCCAGTTGCTTTTCGCCAAGCTGAAACGGATTCTGCCCGTCCAGCGTGACCGTGCCGGACGTGGGCGTTTCGAGCGCGCCGAGGATGTACAGCAGCGTAGATTTGCCGCTGCCCGACGGCCCCATAATGGAAACCGCCGCGCCGCGCTCGAGCGAGAGCGAAACCTCCGCCAGAATGGGCAGTGCGCCGCGCGGGTGGCGTAGTCTTTGGTTACATTTGTCGCTTCGAGCAAGGTAAGGTGTCGCTTCAATTTCTTTCTTTTACGGGCGGCGGCCATCGTGAATCAACGTTTCTTCAGCAATTGCAGCAGCGACATTACGTGTCCAAACAAGGCCAGCGGCACGAGAAAAGACGGAATCCAAACGTAGGGGAAATCAGCGATGAAAGTATTGGCCGGTTCATTCATAAACACGCGAAATGGCGTCGGCGCAGACAAGATGCCAGTCGTTGCGACATTCACGACGAGGACAAATCCCAGCACGTTCCAGAGCATCGCCACCACGCGCGGCCAGCTTTGGCGCACGCAGCAAAAATAGGCAATGGGCAAGGCCGTCAGCGCGGCTACGATGTCGAAATTGCGCCCTTCAAAAGTCATCTGCACCGGAATCAGGCGTGCATCGTAGAGTAACCATAAAACGATTTCGAGCGGCACGCGATACACCTGATAGGCGATCAGCCAGCTTTCTGGAGCGGCAAAAAGAAACTGTCGCACGGGGCGCGCAGCACTCAACAGCACAATCGCCAGCAGCGGCGGCACCAGCATCAACGCAAAGCGCGGCGGCAGTGTTTGGAAATTGCGGAAGAAGCCCGACGCGGCGCTCAGCGCCATCAGTAGCAGCCAAGCGATTAACGATCCGACAGAGAGCGCGACCACGCTTTTTTTCGCTGCTTGGATTTCTGCCAGCCGACGGAGGGCAACGGCGATTATCTCTGCCAGCGCGGCAACAATCAAAATCAGGAGCAGGGAAATGGGCCAGGGGTAGTTCATACGAGGTTGCTGTAAACTTCGATAGTTCGTTCTGCCATCCGCGTTACGCTGTAATGTTCGCGCACGGCTGCGGCCCCTTTACGACCCAAATCTGCCGCCTGTTCGGAATTTTGGTAGAGCGTGTAAATGCCTTCTGCCAGACTTGCGGCATTGTTGGCTTCGACCAGCAGCCCGCCGTCGGTGCGTTCGACGATTTCGGGGAAGGAACCGTGACGCGGTTGCACGACAGGCACGCCGGACGCCATCGCTTCGAGCAGCGTCAACCCTTTCGGTTCGGGATAGGTCGCAGGCATCGAGAACACCTGTGCGCGTTGTAAAAACGCAGCTTTGCCCGCGCGATCCAATTCGCCGTGATAGTGAAATTCGTCGCGGAGCCCGGCGGCCTGTAGCCGCTGTTCGATTTGCGCGAGATAGGCTTTGCCTTCCGGCCCCATCCAACCCGCCGCTGCCAGGCGTGTGTTCGCGACATCGCTGCGTTGGCGAAATAATTGGTAGGCTTCGGCCAATAAATGCAGTCCCTTTTCAGGGGCAATGCGTCCGAAATAGCTAATCGTAAAAGGTGCGGATTCATCGCGTCCGTTGCGCGGCGTGAAGTCTTCGACGTGAATGCCGAGAGGGACGACATGAATTTTAGCGCGCGGAATGCCGAGGTAGTCGGCCATAAAATCGGCGCTGTATTGGCTGACGGCAATGAACGCATCTACGTGCGCCACGCTCGCGCGAATTAGTCGTAAGGCTTCGTCGCGAAAGGGCGCTTGCAAGCCATCCAAAAACAATTCTTCGCCCTGCAAGGTGCAAACAATTGGGCGGCGCAACGTGCGTTTGATGGGCGCGGCGAGGCCGATCAACATCGAGTTTTGCAGCGTGACGACATCGGGCGTGTCCTGTTCTTTCAACCACGAGACGAGCTTGTCTACTTCCTTACGCTGATGTCCCAACTCGCCTTTGAGCATTGAAATCGTTAGCTCGCCGAGTTGTTTGGGTTCCACGGAAATGGATCGTTTCGTGGCTAACTTGATGGCAAAGCGCGAATCCCACAGCTTGTCCAGCCACGCGGGCGTTTTGCGAAAAAGCGCGGAATGTTGTTCGAGGTAGACGCTGATGCCGCCGAAGAAAACCTTGTCAATGCTCACGCTCGTTTCATCCGTGCGTAGCGGCGTGTAGAGCGGCACCAAAATGCAATCGTGTCCCTGCCGCATCAATTCCGCCGCCAGCGCATTGTCACGCAGGCAACTGCCGCAATACATTCCTGCGGCTCCGGCTGTGATGTACAGAATCCTCATAGGTGAAGGAGAGAAGGAGAGAAGGAGAGAAGGAGCATCTGCTCTTTGTCTCTCCTTCTCTCCTTCTCTAAGCTGCTGCTGCCCGCTGAAAGGCACGGCGCGCATACAAATGCTCGAACAAATTGCCTTCGTGCGGTTGATCCCAGGCGATTTGCATCGTGGGGATCGGGCCAATATTCAGGCGGTCTACGTGTGGCGAGGTGACGATGCGGTCAATCAATTGCTGATCGTTCGTAATCGCTGTGATGACCAGTGACGGGCCGATGACGCTCAGTAATTGGTCTTGCGGGACTTCGACGACGCTAGCGAAGGGAAAGAGGAATTCACGGTTGGCCAGCGGATGTTCGTGGCTTTCGCAATGCACGACGGTCGGCAGCAAATACGTCGCGCCATTCCATTCGACTAATCGCGCGTCGCGG
The DNA here is from genome assembly GCA_046331525.1 of Blastocatellia bacterium. Taxonomy (GTDB): domain Bacteria; phylum Acidobacteriota; class Blastocatellia; order RBC074; family RBC074; genus JAFDVL01. The sequence goes on along the minus strand of JAXLQQ010000012.1, from coordinate 89,408 downwards.
TATTTGGCGGTTTCGTCCGTTGCGCCCGCTTCGCGCAGGCCGGAATCCACAATGGCAGAAATGCGCTTGGCTACGTCGGCATTGGCGAACGGGGAGATTTGTGCGGTGGGGTCTTCTTCGTCGCGCGGTTTGACTTCGGCCAAGCGGGCGGCAATGGCTTCGGCAATGGCTTTGCCGTGACGCGGCACCCAGATGCCCGAAGCGTTGATGCACGAACGACCGCCGTTTTCGACGATGGACGCGACCATCACATCCAGATATTTTTCCCACTTATCAACGCAATCTTCACCGAGGATGACTTTGCTGTAGCCCGTGCCGTGCAATTCAATGCGCGGATCATTCGCGTAACGCCCGACTGCGGACGAATCGCCAAAAAACATCCCGCGCCCGCAATTGTTGAGGATTGCGCCGGAGCCGCCGTGATCGGTTGGATAATAGCCAAACGCTTCCTGCGGAATCCCCGCTTTGATCATCGCCTGCGCAATGCGGTACGGCGACCACGGCTCGCTGCTGCCGGGTTTTAAGATCAGCGCGACTTTCATCGCAATCGCCGGAATCCACAAGCTGTGAACGCCCGGCGAATTTGACGGCAGGATGACGCCGAGCGAGTTCGTGCGCGGAAAGAAGCTGACGGCGTGGCCTTCGTGCGTGCCAAAGCCATCATCCAGAATTTTCAAATCCAGTCCGCGCGTCAGTCCCGCAATCATGCTTTCCATTTCGGCCATTGCGCCGTAAATCTTTTTCATATTGCGGCGCACCAGTACATGCGGCATCCCGGTTGTCGCGGAAAGCTGCCGCACGTAATCGTCGGGCGTTTGTTCCGCGTCGCCAACGGGCAGCGTTTCGTGCAGGTAATATTCTGCCGCCGCTTTGCACATCGCGAGTAATTGTTCTGTTGTGAAGGCCGTCAACGCTGCCCGCATTTTGTCTTGCTTCAGAAGGTCGCGCCGAATCAGCCCTGCGTTAGCCTGACTCATTTCGACAAAGGTTTCGCGGGTGCGGTAGTGAGGGGCGCGGGCAATATCAATGCTTTTGTATGGAGTGCCTTGGCGAAGAATTGGAATGTGTATCATAACTGTTTTTGTTCAAAAAATCGGGTATAGCTCAACGTTGCCTCAGGCAACGATAAAGGATTAGGAGTGCCCTCCGGTCATCCCAAAATTCACGGCTCAATGAGGTTCTCAAACCGCCTGGAAATTGTGCTTGCTTTTGGTTTCATCCTGCTGATAATTGCCGACGTACCTGCCCCACCGCGTCAATCCTTCTGTCCGTAACCAGCCCTCTGAGTCTTTTGTATGGCCATCGAACTTTATAACCAGAATCAACATATCTGCCTGATGTTTACCGACCTTGTCAAAGCGGGTTCCGGTGCTGTCCAGGCCAACCAGTTTATGATTGGATCAGGCAATCATCTGGCCCTGATTGATCCGGGCGGAAACATGACGCATAACGGAATCCTGATGGGCAAGTATTCTCATTTTCCTTCTGCGAAAATGGAAGCCATTCTTGCCTCGCACGCTGACCCGGACATCGTTGCTTCCCTAAACAAGTGGATGATTCAAACTGAAAGCCGTCTCTATGTGCCGCAAATCTGGTCGCGGTTTGTGCCGCATTTTTGCAACGATGATTACTCGCATCGCATTATTCCGATTCCCGATGGCGGCATGGAAATTCGGTTGGGCGATACTTCGATCAAAGCCATCCCGGCGCATTTTCTTCACTCCGAAGGCAACTTCCAATTCTACGATCCCATCAGCAAGATTCTGTTCTCTGGCGACCTCGGCGCTTCGCTGGGCTTTGCCGGTAACGTGGGCGACCCCGTCACCGATTTCGATGCGCATCTGCCTTTCATGGAACCATTTCATAAGCGGTATATGAACTCGAATAAAATTTGCCGCTTCTGGGTCAACATGGTGCGCGATCTGGAAATGGAATGGATCGTCCCGCAGCATGGACGCCCGTTTCGCGGGCAACTCATGATTAAGCGCTTCCTGAACTGGATCGAAACCCTGCAATGCGGCATTGATTTGATGACGCAGCAGGATTACCGCATCCGATTTTAGTACACGCCTTCGACCACCGTATTTTGGAAACGCGAGAACGGTCGCACGTTGCGTACGCCATCCCAGGGATATAAATCACACGGTGGTTCGCGTTCGCATTCGTCGCGTTCGAGAAAGCGCGGCATAAGGAATTCTTTCGTCAGCGTCGTCAATCGCACGCGCCCCGTTTCGCCATAGCCAACCAATTTCGTCGGCTCGTCAGGATCAACCACTTCGATCAAAGCGCGTGGGCTAGGCGGGTAGTAAATAATCGCGTAGTTGTCTGCCGGGTCGAACGGCTTGTGCGTCGCCAACCCCATCAACGTGTTGCCGTAGGTCGGTGCAAAGTACGCGCCTTCCATCAATTCCTCAACTGCAAAACGATGAAACTGCGGCGTCATTTCTGTGCCACCGCAGAACACGCCCGTGATGCCCGCTTTCTTGAGCGAAATCTTTTCGCACAAGGCTTCCAAGAGCTTCGGCGTCGTGAACATACATTTGACGGAATCGTGCGCGCGCAGAATCGTCAACGCCTGATCAATGACGTGCGCTTTGTATTTTTCCATCATCTGCATCTCGCCCATTTTGATGAGCTTGATAACCCAGCGTGGATCAAGATCAACACAGAACGAAATACCGCCGCGCACCTGCGCCAGATGTTCGACCGCGAGCCGCAACCGACGCGGGCCGCTGGGGCCGAGCATCAGCCAGTCTGCGCCTTTCGGGAAGAATTCATCGGGCAACGTTTCGCTGAATGCGGAATAGTCGAGGCGAAAATCTTCTGAGGCAATCCGCGATTTCGGCACGCCTGTGCTGCCGCCGGTTTCAAAGACATAAATCGGTTTGTCTGCGATACCCTTTGGCACCCAACGCCGTACTGGGCCGCCGCGCAAATCGTCATCCTGAAAGAAACCAAACTTATCCAGATCGGCGTAGCTTTGAATATCTTTGCGCGGGTCAAAATCAAACGTCTGCGCTTTTTCCAACCAGTACGGCGTACCAGTTTCGGGATTGAAATGCCATTCGACGACTTCGCGCACCCAGGCGTCGAGACCGGCGTGGGCGGCTTGATTCTTTGCTTGCATAACTGCGCTCATGATCTTCCTCAAAAGTTTTTGGGGTTACGGGTTTTGCGGTTGTGACGGTGTATAATCGCATCCTCACAAACAAATGTCCAAAGACTCAGAAAGAGAAAACGCCTATGAAACTGCTCTGGTTACTTCTGTTTCTCCTACCCTTCGCCGCGTGGTCGCAAACGCAGGAACCTAAACAGGAACTCCCGCCGATTCGGAACTTCTTTCGCATTGATAAAGACTATTGTTCCGGCGGCCAACCGCGCCCGGAGCATTTGGCGCAACTTAAAGCCGAAGGCGTCAAAGTCATCATCAACCTGCGCCCCGACGCAGAGCATCGTGTGGAATTGGAAACCGAAGCCGCGAAGGCGGCAGGCTTGCGCTACATCAACATTCCCGTTGTGTTTGCTGATCCGAAAGACGAGCAGGTAGACGAATTTCTGAAAGTCACCGATGACCCGAACAATCGCCCGGCGTTTATTCATTGCGCAGGAGCGATTCGTGTTGGCGCGTTCTGGATGATTCGGCGCGTGTTGCGCGATGGCTGGACAGTGGAAAAGGCAGAGGCAGAGGCAGAAAAAATCGGCCTAAAAAATGCGCCGCATTTGAATCAGTTCGCACGCAGCTACATTGAACGGCACAAGCAGAAATAAGCCTGCCGCACTTACGCCGCCGCTGTCGGAAACAAGGCTGCAAACGCTCGGCGCGCCGTCGTTGGTGTAGCGCGCTGTTGTTCCTTACGCCAGTGGTTGGCGACGACTTTCACATCGGGTTTGGCAACGGGCTGTTCTTCGCGCAGGGCGATGCTCGGCATTTCGTGGCGTTTGATTAAGCGAATCGGTTTCATAGTGTGTTCTCCTTTGTTCCTCGAAGGTGCCTAAAGTAAACGAGTTTCGCCAATCATTCATGAGGTTTTGGTGAGGCTTTGGTGATGGATGGCGAAAAATCAGGAACTGTGTCGTTTAGATCAGTTTTCAGGTATGTGCAGTACGGGGAGCGTGAGCGACCTGCGCCTTGCGGTAGGAGGCACGCTTCCCAAAGCGTAGGTCGCTCACACTTCACGTACTGCACCCTATACCCAACTGATTTAGCATCCTGCTGCACCTGTTATACAGTCCTCGCACAACTCGCTAGGACGCGACACAAATTAACAGTTTGTGCTACTCCCTGGAGGCAGAATCGCTAGCCGCTTCGTAATGCGCGTGGATCGCTTCGGCTACACGGTCGCGATTGTCGGGATGAAGGGCTTCGAGGGCTTGAGCAGCGAGCAGGTGGAGCCGTTTGCGACGACGCGGCAAAATCTGGTCGTACAACACGCGCCGCAAAATCGTGTGATGAAAGCGCGCGTCATAGCCTGCCGACAGCCCACGATCTGACAACACGCCGGGCTTGATGCCGTCGGGTAACAACGCTTCGATTTCGTCTTCGCTCTTGCCTGCGACTTTCGCCAATTCGTCAATGCGGAACTCTTCGCCGAGTACGGCGGCGCAATCCAACATTTCGCGCATTTCATCCGAAAGCCGATCCAGCTTGGCTTGCGCGGCCATCACGATGGTTTCGGGCAAGCGAATGTCCTGGATGCCTTGCCAGTGCCACGTGTCTTCGCTGTAGCTGATCGCTTGTTCAGCGGCGAGCAGGCGCAGCATTTCCATCAGAAAATACGGGTTGCCATCGGTGAGGCGATGCAGCGTTTGCACGTCGGCAGCGGGCGGTTGAATGCGCTGATGAAAGACGGCTTCAATCGCTTTTTGGCAAGCGGCTTCGTCCAGCGGTTTGATCGTCAACGCGGTGTACGAACGATAACTGGCCTGCTCTTTCAGCCACAGCCGCAAGCGGTGTTCGCGGTCGGCAGCGGCATCGGTGCGCGCGAGACCTACGATCAATAACGGCTCGTGTTGCAGCGTGCGCATCAGGTAGCCGATGACGCCGAGGCACGCATCATCGGCCCATTGCAAATCGTCAAAAATCAACACGAGCGGCGCGCGTTGGCTCAGGCGCAGGAAGCATTGACTGAGCGGAATGACGGCACGGGCTACTGTGCTGGAAAGCATGCCGGTCGTGCGATGCGCGTTGACTTGTCCGGTTTGGCCTGCGCTGGGCAGCGGCATTTCGAGGAACAATCCTTCGGGCAAGGTGACGTTGAGTTTTGTTTGCGCGACTGTGCGCAGGTCGCAATTGCTTGCGTCCTGATTGCCGCACAACGCCTTGCGCAGCATCTCTAACAAACCGGCGAACGGCGCAACACGATTGGCTTGATAGTCGTAGAAGCGGGCGTACAAACACATCGCGCTTTGCACGCGCGTCCAGCGTTTGAATTGACGCGCGAGTTGGGTTTTTCCGATGCCTGCATCACCGATCAATATCACGGGATGGCCTGTGCCTTCGAGCGTGCGGCGAAATTCCGTTTGCAGCAAACCGAATTCGGCCTCGCGTCCGACGAAGGGATTGTAGTTCGGATTTTTGGCGTCAAACATTACCGCGCGAAAAGGCTTGAACGTATCGGCGGCGCGCATCGCGGCGGTCTCCGTTTTGTGTGTTGGGGGCGGTTCCGGCTTCGTTTCGACGGGCGTTTGAGAAGCTGCTTCCGGCGTGGTGCGTGTGACGGGAGCGATAAACCGATAGCCCTGTCCATGATAGGTTTCGATGAAGTTGGCACCGTCTACTCCATCGCCGAGCGCGCGGCGGGCTTGGGAAATCGCGCGTTTCAGCACACCGTCGGTGGTGAACGTGTCGGGCCACACGGCTTCGAGCAATTCATCTTTCGTGACGACGCGGTCGTGATGCTCGGCCAAAAAGCGCAGCACTTGCACGGCGCGCCGCTCAACGGCACCAAGGTCTGTCCGCGATACAACAAATCCACTTTGGCGGGAATGTGAAAAGGCGGAAAAGATAAGGTTGTCATTGCCTCTGCCATGATCGCTACTCCAAGCTCCTGCAATGTGAGTTCGAGGTTGAGTTGTTCAGGGGAAAGCATAGCCGATTCCGGCGCAGAAGGGCAGCGCCAGCGTGCGCGTTAGTGAAAGAAATGTGAGGCAACCGTTACTTTTCGGCCTACCAATTTCCTCACCGTTTTTTCACGAATCCATCATGAATCTCTGAGGCAAGCTGGCGATAATCCGCCTCGTTCGACGGCAAGGACGCGAACGAACGATTGACGAGAGAACGCTATGAAACAGCTAGAGAACAACACGAACCCTGCAAACAAGAACATTATTACGGAGAAAACTATGACCACTAAAAAAATCACCACATTTATCCTGACCACCCTCTTCACGCTCAGCGCCGTTTTGGCTTTGTCCGCACAACCGCAAGCTGTGAAACCCGTCAAACCGGGCACGCTGGAAATCACGCCTGATCTGGAAGTGACGATTGAAGCGTTTGAAAATGCCAATGGCACGGGCAAGATCAGCAACGGAGGCACAACGGTGTACAGCGGCGGCGCGCCGAAAAATTACGTGCGCTTCACGATCAAAAACAAAGGCTCGGTGAAGGCGGAAAACTTTACCTACAAGATGGTTGTGCGCTGCAATGGCAACAAAGTGTACGATCCACCGGCAGAGAAACTGTCGCTGAATGCGGGCGAATCCAAGAGCTTCCCGCTCGTGCCCGTCACGCTGGCTGGCATTACCAACAACGTCGAAGCCGACATCCTGGCGAACATCATGCGTCTGATGAAGGAAGAAAATATGGCCAACAACAAGGCCGAATTCAAATTCACCGGCAAAGTCGTGCAATAACGGTGAAGGCGAGAAAGCCGGAGGGAGAGCGACCGCTTCCTCTGGCTTGCCTATTCCTCACCAATTCCTCACCGATTCCTCATGAATGACGGCGGCGCGTTCCGCATAATGTGCCTCGTCGCGGGGCGAGTGGGTCGCTCCCGCAAATTGCTAAGGAGAATCCTCACAATGTCGAATTACGAACTGCACACTTTAGGGCTTTGGTCACGTCAAGCCGATCCCGTCAACCTGCAATGGCTCGAACGCCGCGAAGCGATTAAGGCCGCACGAAAAGCGGAATTCCAACGTTTGCTGCAACAAAATAAACAGGTCCGTGCACAGGAAACCAGCGAGATAATGCCAGCGCAAGCTGGTGCTGTGGCAGGGAAGAGATGGGCTTAAGGCAAGGCCGTTGTGATTTCTTGCGCCGGTTCTGTTGGCTCGATTTGTTTCCGAGCTTCGGCACGTGTCTTGAGCCGTAGTTTTTTGCGTCGTCGAATGCGCGGTTGTTGTTTTTCGCGGGCGGCGATGCGAGCCTGTGCGCGCACAATGTCACGCATGGAAATGATGCCGAGCAGTTGTTGCTGATCTTTGCGACTCACGACAGGAAGCAAGGAAAAATCCTGTTCGCCAAATTTGAGCATCACGGCATCCAGCGGGTGATCGGGAAAGGCGGTGATGACATCTGTGATGGCTACTTCGCCCAGCGTCGCTGCCTCATTGCCTTCGGCCTGTTGATGCCGCAGGTCAAGGCGTGTGATAAAGCCCACCATTTTGCGCGCGCCGTCTATAACCGGAAAGCCGTAATGCCGATTGGTTGTCAGATACTCGCTGGCTTCGCGGACGGTGAGGTTCGCGGGTAAAGTTACTACATCGCGCGTCATTACGCTGGAAACATTCAGTTTGTGCAGCGAAATGCGTGGCTGTGCAGGCGCAAGGCGAATCCCATCTTGCTCCAGCAATGCTTCATAAATTGGCGTTGGGTTGAGCCGTTGCGCAACCAAATAACTCGTCGCATTCGCAATCATCAGCGGCAGAATCAGCGAATAATTCTGCGTCATCTCGAACACGATCAACACCGAAGTAATCGGCGCACGAATCACGCCGCAAAAACTTGCGCCCATACCGACCAGCGCAAACGCTCCCGGCGCAGTTGGATGTCCAGGGATCGCCGCTTCCACAATGTACCCCAGCGTGCCGCCGACCATTGCACCAATAAACAATGACGGCGCGAAAATCCCACCTGACCCGCCTGAACTGTAGGAAAGAACTGTCGTCACGATTTTAGCAACCGCCAGCGTCATCAGTAGCAAAATCGGCAACCGCCCCTGCAACGCCCCGGTCAAAGACGTGTAACCGCCTCCCATTGCCTGCGGTGCAAACAACCCAACAACGCCAACCGCAAATCCACCAATCGCCGGTTTTAACCACATTGGTACTTTGCGAAACTGGCGAAACATCAGGCGCAGTTTCAAAAGCGTATTCGAGAAAAACACCGATACGCCGCCAATGATCGCGCCGAGTAGCAAATAGAAAATCAATTCGGCAGGATGCTGTAATCCGTAAGCGGTCACGCCTGGATACAAATGTCCCGGCTCAAACGCGCGCGAAATGGCCGAGGCAATGACCGCAGCGATAACAATGCCGCCGAGCATTTTCTGATTCAGGTCGCCGATGATTTCTTCAAATGCAAACGTCACGGCAGCAATCGGCGTATTGAAGGCTGCCGCAACGCCTGCTGCTGATCCGACCGGCAACAATTCCATCAACCGTCGCCGCGAAACACCAAAGAAGCGACCTAAGAATGAAGACACCGCCGCACAAATTTGCACCGTTGGGCCTTCGCGTCCAATCGAAGCACCTGTGCCCAGACTAATCGCGGCAACGACTGCCTTGCCCACGGCTGACTTGAACGGCATGCGACCATAATTAATGAAGTACGCCGTTTTGACCTGTGGGATACCGCTCCCACGCGCGTCCGGCACCCAGAATTGTAAGAGCAGTCCGACGAGCAATCCGCCCAAGGTCGGAATCAGTAAGGTGAGCGCCGCAAACTTCCAATTAAAACCGCGTTCATAGGCCACAAACACGTGGCGAATGATATTGCGTTCCATTGCCAAAATCAGCAGGTGGAACGACACGGCGACGAGGCCGCAAACGGCTCCGACGATTAGCGTGATAAGGAAGAGTTTTTGATTTTCCGGCAGGCCAAGGCGATCAATAAACCGAGTCGCCCGCAATTCGATGCGGTACCACTTGCGCCGGAGTTGCGCGCGTTGCAAGGTCAACCTCACTCATAACAGGGTAGGGGGCATTACGGGGGATTGCCGATCAAAGGTCAAGCTGCATCTTAGCACCCGATGTTAATCATTCAAGCGAAAAGTTCATGAGTGACGCCCCGCGTGGAGTTATTTTTTTCTTACGCAAAGGAACGGTTGCCGCGCGCGTGCGTCTGGCATACGATGAAGGCCATTCACCGCAATTTTATTTGCTCTTGATGCACTTATGAATACAAGATTTTTGATTTGCCTCCTGCTGATTTTTAGCTTGCTTTGCCCGCGCATGGATGGGGCGAACACGGCCACGCGATTGCTGGTTTGGTCGCCGCAAAAATGCCCAACGATGCGCCCCGATTTTTCGGCGCGTGGATAAGGCGCTGAGTTGTTTGAATCCCGAACCGGATCGCTGGCGCGAGCGAGCGGATCCGATCTTGATCCCGCGATCCGTTCGTTCTCGCCCGATCATTATTTGAGATATGGAATTCGTGCCGAAGGCGCATTGACGAGAAGCCGGAGAGCGTTACGCCTTCATCGAAGCTTTAGGCAAATGGGCGCAAACCTTCCGGGTAAAGCTTTCTGCCATATCGCATTCTTGAGTTGTTCCAAACCTTGCGCATCGAATTTCGCCTCTGGCGCGCCGCGACCGATACGCAGAAGCGCAAAATGATTGAGCAGCGAATTATTAACGATGCTGGCATTCTGGGACATTACGTCGCCGACGGCTCTAACCCGCATCACACGACGAAGCACCATAACGGCTGGGTCGGCGAGAATCCTAAAGGCTTCAGCACGGACAACACCATTCACTTTCGTTTTGAAACGCAGTACGTCCAGACGCATTTGCAGGCGAAAGATGTTGCACCGCTGGTTGGCGAAGCGCGCGTCATTGCCAAGCCGCGCGAAGAGATCATCGCCTATTTGGAAGCTTCCAAATCGCATTTGGAAGAACTTTACGAATTAGAAAAACAGGAAAAGTTTGGCGAGGTGACTAAATCAGAAGCGCACAAGAAATTTGTGCAGGCTCGCTTAGCTGCCGGGGCGCAAATGCTCCGCGATTTATGGTGGACAGCGTGGGTGACAAGCGAGGCGAAAGAACCTGCTAAAGCCTCCTCGAATTGAGGCAATTTTAGCCACGAATTGACACGAATTTTCACGAATGATTTTTAGCCACAGCTTTCTTTTTCTACGATCTGTCTGTGTCTTACCAAAACTTTCCCGGCATTCGTGAAAATTCGTGTTAATTCGTGGCTGCTTCCCAAACCCTGAATATGCGTATCGCCAAAGTCATCAAATCCAACTCGCACGTAGACTATGCTGCCCGCGTCCTTGATTCGCTCGAAACGCCCGCGCCGCCGACGCCTGCCGATTACTGTTTCGGACAGTTCGTCAAGATTGTGACCGAGCGAGGCGAAGCGGTCGGCGTGATTTACAATTCGCTGCTCATCAACCCTGAATACGGCAACTACGGCCCGCGCCTTTCGACACCGCCGGAACTCAACTCCGTTTTTAGCCCTGATTATTTAAATGAGCAGGGCGTGATGATCGGGATTTTGCTGCTGGGTTGGAAACATGCCGACGGATATCAACACGGCATTCCGCGCGAAGTGTTGCCGATTAATGCCAACGTCGAGCAGATGACCACCGATGAATTGCGCGCGTTTCATCACACCGTAACTGGCGCAATTGAAGTACATTACTACACGCACGTCACGACACACGCGGGGCTCTTTGCTTTCGCGTTGTTGACCGAAATTGCCAACCAACTGGAACCGCTCACGACCGAAACCGAACGCGCCCGCCTGAATGTGCTGCGCCGCACCTTAGCCTGGCAGCAGACGCTAGGGCGACTGCATTGAAAAACGAAGCCGGTACGCAAGTTGTGGAAACTATTCAATATCAATCCAGCGCCAAAATTCCGCTCTGGCGACCGTTGCGAAAACTCTTCAGCGAGCATCGTGATCTGATTCGTTCGATGGTGCAGCGCGAATTGTCGAGCCGGTATAAAGGCTCGCTGATGGGCATCGGCTGGGCGATTATTCATCCGGCGGTGATGATCGTGATCTTTACGATTATCTTTTCCGGCATTTTCGGCGCACGTTTCGGCAACGCGCCCGGTCATCTGAGTTTTGCGGTGTATTTGTTCTGCGGGTTGTTGCCGTGGATTGCCTTTAGCGAAGGTGTGCTGCGCGCGACGAATGCGTTGATTGAAAACATTAATCTGGTCAAGCGCGTCGTCTTTCCGATGGAAGTCTTGCCCGTCAATCTCGCGCTGGCCGCCGTCATCACGCAACTGCTTGGTACGGTGGTGTTACTTGTTGCGCATTTCGTCCTCGCACAACAATTGCACGTGACCGTACTGCTATTGCCATTGTTGCTGATTCCGCAATTGCTTGCGACGGTCGGACTTGGTTGGCTTATGGCGAGTCTGGGTGTGTTTCTGCGCGATATGCCACAGATCAATCAACTCGCGCTGATGGCGTGGATGTATCTGACGCCGATTTTCTTTCCCGAAACCTTGATTCCGCCCGCCTATGCGTGGCTCATCAAATACAATCCGATGGCTCCTTTGATTCGCAGTTACAGGCGCATTTTGCTGGAAGGGCAACTGCCGGATTGGCGCGGGCTGAGTTTTACCTGTGCGTTTGCTGGCGTGTGTTTTGTGGTTGGCTATTGGTGGTTTCAGCGCACCAAAAAAGCGTTTGCCGATTTACTGTAATTTGGAGAATGCGGTACGGGGAGCGTCCGCGACCTGCGCCTGATCAAGCGATGTGTTGACCGATGCGCAGGTCGCGGATGCTCCCCGTACCGCATCCCTTCACTTAAACGGGCTACGTTCCGGCGCTTCTTCGTGCGAAATCGTTTGCAATAAGCCGCGTACAATCAAATTCATAGCGGGAATGCGATGGCGAATCCAGACGCTCATCGCTTCCGGCTTCGCGCCCAGCCGAGCTGGCTCCAGCGCGGTGCGACCCAGCGATAAACGCTCGCAACCCATCGCAATTGCATCTTCAATCACCGTTTGCAGCAGGCGAAAGTAAATTGGCATCTCAGCATTCGCGGCACTGTCAAAACCGATGTAATAGCCGACGGCTGCTGGCTATCTTTCAATGTTGTTACGGTCAAGCGGTTGCTCGTCTTTGCGAATCATTGTGCAGCGAAAATCCTCGCCAAACGTAGCAGGAAGAGAAGGAATAAAACGGGCGAGAGCGTAATCAACCGCAGCTTCTGGCGTTCGTGAACCTTGCAATACAAGTCATGAATCGTCGCCGCATGCCGAATCGTTTCCTCGGTTGTCAACCGCTCGACGCACGCACCTGCCGCGTCAACATCTTTGGTAATCTTGCGCGCAGTTTTACGATAGTCGGAGGTCAGGCTGGCCAAATAGTCGTCGTAGTTTTTCCAACTCGGCGTAATCGCCAGTACCATATTTGGCTCGGTTTCCAGTTCACGGTACGAGAACCGCTTGAGCGATTCGATGCCGTTAGCATCGGCGTTCGGAATGTCCTTGAGCATCACTAAATCCGTATCACCGAACAACCGATCCGCACGACGCAGGCGATATAACGCTTCGGCAATGGCTTACCAGACCTCCGCACGATTTGCGCCTTTTGCAAAGCTCACGCCGTGCATGCCCCACGACAGCAGACGTTTGCAGACGAGCAGCAATCCGTTCTTCTAATCGTTCGAGCGGTTTGGTGGCGAGCTGAGCGGTTTTGCTTTTGGGTAGCTTTTGGCAGCGCTGATTTTGACGACTTGTGCGGCGACGGCAAGTGACCGGCTCACGCCCTTGAAAATCAGCGCGTATCGTTGCCGCAGATTTTCCGGCCCTGCCGCTTCCATACACGCAAATACTCCGGTGACAAATACACCGAAGCATGTTGCGTCACTGCACGCCAACGCGCGGCGTCCAGATAATCAATGCTGTCAGCCAGTGCGAATCCGAAGCCGGAGGGCCGATGTCGTTCCCGGTGGCGTTCGTGGGATGGCTTTGGCTTTGTGGACGAGTTTTTTGAAAGATGGCATAAATTTTAAGCATACCACGAATTCACGAATTTTCACGAATGATTTTTCGCCACAGGTCACAATTGCTCTGCGCCGAAAAATCTGTGCGAATCTGTGTAAATCTGTGGCTGACAATAACTGCCTTTCATTCGTGAAAATTCGTGTGAATTCGTGGCTTAAAAGCATTCCCGGTTTTACTGCAACGCAATTGTCATCTGATTTGCCGAAACATTTTCACTGCTCGCGTCGCGGACTTTGATGGTAACGGGCGCAGTCGGACTTGCAACAGCGTCCGCCGGAATCAAGACGTTAACTTGATCCAAGCCGTAGAATCCACCTTGTGCTCCAGCAAAGTCAACACGCGCGAGTTTTCCGCCAATCGTGACTTCCACACTCGGAAACATTGGCCAGCGTGCCGCCGCCTGCCAATGCGATGTCATTCGCCAGATTCGTGTTCGGCGCATAACGCAAGCCGGTGCCAAAGAGGATCAGGTAAATTTCATCGCCGCGTCGATTAATCGTTACTGGCGTCACCGTACCATTGCTGTAGCTGGCAATCACTTCATTGGTTTGCTGAAGGCTGCCTGCCGCCACGCGCGTGATGTAGCCCGCAGGCACGCCAGAACTATCGGCTGGCGGTGAAGAAGGCGGGCGTGAGAAAAGAGACTTCAATATTGCCGCGCGCAACTTCGCCCGCCGCGTTTTTCACGACGACGCTCTTGCGCCAACGGCTGTCGCCGCCGGAATCAAGTAATTAATCTGACTGGGCGAAACGGTTAACTGCGCCGCAACGCTGCTTACCTCGACGCCGACGCCGCCCAGACTGCCGGCACCTGCTGACCGGCAGATGCCGACGGTCGCGCTGGCTAGGTTGACGCCGAAGACAGAAGCAATCGTGTCGGGAGCCATCGCGCCACCCGCCAAAAGCTCGCGCCATTCACGGTTGCCGCTGCACTCGCCAAACAATTTTGCCGCCCAGAAACTTGCAGCGTATAACTGGCCGGAGCCGGAATTCGCGCCGACGCCAATCGTGTGAAAAGCGCTGGCCGGAATTTTCATCGGGCCGATTGCCGCGTCGCGACAGCCGAAACCATAAACACGGCATCGAAATCGCCACGCGCTGATTATTGCTGTTATAGAGATACAGCGTCAGTTTCGCGCTTCCGCCCCAATTCAAACTGGAACGGTAACCGTTATTTGTGTCCGCCGTGAAAGTATAAAAATCCTTCACGCTCTCGCCCGTGCGCATCCGTTACGCCCGTATCGCCCGTACGCTTATACTGCTGGCCAAAGATGAGCATCGCGCGCGTGATGTTGTTGGCCGTAGTGATAGAACTATTCGGCTCGCTTTCTACTCATCGCGGGTAATGTGGAGTTATTGAGGATGAAGTCAACATTGCCAACGGTTTGTCCTAGGCCACGGCGATCACTGCGCACTCGCGGATCGTTTCGCTATTCGATTCGCTCGCGCCGCTGTAATACTCTGCCGGGCCGGGCAAATCTACGGGCGGGTCAAGCGGGCCAACAGACGATCCGCTGATGAAGCCGGGATGAATCGGTTCAATTTCAACCGTGTAATTGCCAGCAGGTAAACCGGAGATTTCAAAGTATCCCTGATGCGCCGCATTTAACGTGCCGCGCGAAGCGTTGCTGCCCGTGCCGCGATAAAGAAAGCCGGATACCGAAGACACCGCCACAATCAGCGGATCATCCACACGCCGCGCCACCACATTCGCGCCCTGAAATGGCGTCGCACCATCGGCCAGCAATACGCGACCTGTAATCTTGCCAAGGCTGCCCGCGCTGGCACCGGGATAGAGCCGCGTGATTTGTGCTTTGTCATCCCACGTCAACTCTACGGGACGGTCGCCGAGCGAGATGGGAAACATAATCGGCAACGTGTGGTTGTTATTGAAAAGCACTTCGCGGTCGAACGCTGTGCCGATGTTGACCTGCGAGTGGCCGACGCCGAGAAAATGGCCGAACTCGTGCAGCATGATCGCTTTGAATTCCGTCAGCGAGCCATAGCCGGAAAGCAGAAACTTGGCGTTCAGGACTGCCGAAGCGTCTACGATTTCGCCGTCATTGAAACCGCCGACCAGCCAGCCCGGCCCTGAAAAACCTGCCGTAAAATCGCTCGCTCCCGCGCCAAACACGGCATCCGTGATCGTGCCGTCGGTATCGAAGATAATCGGATGATAAGCGTCAGAATTGTTGTTGGTGCGATAGCTCGTGTAATTCGCTGCTGTTACATCCACTGGCAATGTGCCCGCATTTTGTATGGATAAATTGGCCGACGACGTATTGCGCCAGATGCCGAAGAGTTCATCCACTAAGGCGACGGCCTGCGCATTGCTGAGCGTGCCGAGCGGCCCTTGATCCACGTGATATGTGACTGTCGTGCCCGCACGCCACGCCACAGCATTCCCGCTCGGCGTAATGGCCAGTGCAGTTCCTGCTTGCACCGGCAAGGTGAAATTCAGGCAGCCGAGCAACAAGGCTACCCACAACACAGCCCCGCGCTGTGCTAGAAAAGACGAACAACGAAAACGCCCATGCATAAGGGTTTCTCCTTTTTCGGTAGTTATAAGTTAGAAGGAGAGTTATTAGCGTTTATAGAGCTAGTAGAGTTTCTTAGTTAGTAGTGTTATGTAAGTTATAGACACAATAAACTCTATAAAATTTATAAACTCTACTAACTCTATAAACTTAACGAACTCTATAAGCTATTGCGCTGCCAATTTATGCACAAGCGAGCGAAAGGTACTAATTTCCACGCCCCTGATTGGAACGTGCTTCAGGTTGTGCGATAGCTTCGCGCTCGGCTTTACTCAGCGAAGCTCGTGCGCTCAATTTAGCCGTGTCTACACGCGCAAACAGTGCCTGATTTGCCCGCTCATTTAGCAACACACGCTGGCCGCTGCGCACATCGTCGCGCACCAGAAACTTACCTTGCCCTTGTCCGACTGGGCTTGTGAAGCCCAGTTTACTTTCGGGATACAAAAACAAGACGATTTCCTCGCCAACGCTATACTTCGGCAGATCGGCGATGTACTGCTGCGAACTGCTGCCGTACTGCATAAAGCTGACCTCGCGCGCCGCCTTGCCCTTAATCATTTCGGTGACTTGTAATTTGATGAATGTCACTGCGATGTCCGGGTGTTGCGGATGCGTACCCTCGCGCACTTCCGTCACGCGCCCGTGTACGATGCGCCCCGCGTGCGAAATCATTTCGGCCAAATTAATGCTGCGCGTATTCGCCCAGGCAGGCGAAAGGAGAAAGAGAAATAATAGTGGGAGTAACGCCATTCGGGCTGAACGAACGGACGTGAACAGATTTACTCGGTAGTAGTTCATGGTCAAGTTCCTTCTTGGTGAAAATAACCGGTTAAGTACCCAAGATCAGAATGACCCCCGCGCTCGTGTCGTAATTTTAGTAGTAATGGCGCGGTTGCTTTTTCGGTATTGCTGATCTTTTTGCATGGTGGCTGGTGGCCAGTGATCCGTGGCCGGTTGCATTCGCAAATACCGACCCCTGATTACTGACCACCGACCACTAGCTAAATCTTATCGTTAAATTTGTAGCCGATGCCCCAAACGGTAAGCACATAAGTTGGCTTCGCCGCGTCCGGCTCAATCTTCGAGCGCAGCCGCATCACGTGCGGATCAATGTTGCGCTCATAGCCTTCGTACGACGTGCCCCAGACCTGATCGAGCAGGGCTTCGCGCGAATAGGCTTTGCCCGGATTCGACATCAGCAATTCGAGAATTTTGAATTCAATCGGCGTGACCTGAATCGGTTCGTCATTGAGCATGACGCTGTAGGCTTCAGGATCAATGGACAAACCGCCGCGCACGATGCGCCCGGCGACCGGTTCATCAAAGACACGCGCGCCGCTGCGTCGAATCACGCTTTTGACGCGAGCTTCGAGTTCGCGCGGGCTGAACGGCTTCGGCAGAAAATCATCTGCGCCGCCTTCTAATCCGGCGACGGTGTATTGTTCTTCGCTTTTGCTGGTCAGGAAAATGATCGGGGTAGTGACATTGTTTTGCCGTAGTTGATGGCACACATCGAAACCATTCATCTTCGGCATCATCACGTCGAGAATGATGACATCGGCTTTCTTTTCAAGCCCGGTTCTTAAGCCCAGCTCGCCGTCTGATGCTTCCAACACTTCATAGCCCACGCGGCGGAAGTATTCCGAAACCAGATAACGAACCATGCTGTCATCTTCGACCATTAAGATAGTCGCGGTATGATCGGCTGGCACAGTGATTCTCCTCCGATAAGGTCAGTGCATACCTGTGCAGGCGCTTAGCGCGCAAGACAGGCAGTAACGAATTCGTTTTGTAGTCGGCCTGGGTTGTTAGTGGGTTGATAAACCTGATGACGAGATGGAGTAGTTTCGGCCGGGCTGCTGCAATCAGGTGTTGTCAAGTACGAGGCTCGTGAGGTTTTCAAGTTTAAGACTTTTATTAAGCCTTAAACGGTGCGGAGCATAGCATAGATATACAAAAAAACAATCACGAAATTTGGCAGGTTTTTTCTAACGCAAAATAACACCGCATAAGCTTTTGCATGTTCTTCGCGTTCCAGCAAGAACAAAATCACCGCTCACCTGGCAGCTCTGCCACTGCATTTCGTCTTTACCCTGATAGAAGCCAGCAAGGCATTTACAAAGCAACAGGAGGCCCTGTATGATTCCCTTCAGGATCAGATGGCGGTGTGGGGTGGTCGTCATAGCCACCAGTATGTTCGCCGCTGCACAAAGCAAAACTGCTTCGGCGGCATTGTACATTGAGCGTGGCAATCAATGGTTGAAGAAAGGTGATGTCGAACGTGCGATTGAAGATTTCACCTTTGCCGTTTCGTTCGATCCGACATTGGATCAGGCATACTTCCATCGCGGCGTCGCACGCGAACGCAAAGGATGACGGAAGGCGCGCTGAATGATTACAACAAAGCGCTGCAACTAAATGCGCGTCTCTGACGCTCTGCTGGACGCGGCATTCTTTTCACAAGGCAAAAAGATTACGAAACAGCTTTGCGCGATTTCGAGGCGGCGGGCGCGATTAATCCGCGCGATCCGCGTGCGTGGATTAATCGCGGCGTGACGCATCACATGCGTCGTGATTTTGTGGCGGCGTTGCAGAGTTATACGCAGGCGCTGAATCTTGCGCCCAAAGATGCTAGGGCGTGTTGTGGACGCGGCGGGACGCGGTTCTTCTTGGGTTATGTAGCTTGGCTGGCAAGTTGGCCGATTTGCAGCAGGCTTTACATCTCAATCCACGCCTCGCACTCGCCTACAATCAACGCGCGGAAATTAGGTTACAGCAAGGTGCGCCGGACAAAGCGTTGGCTGATGCAGAGAAAGCAATTCAATGCGACCCCACAATGGCTGAAGCCTGGGCCAATCATGGCGGTGAAGCGTGGTTTGCCAAAGTGAAACCTCGAACGCGCGCTAGCGGACTACGACGAAGCATTGAAGCTGCATCCACAATTCATACAAGTCTGGTGCACCGTGGCATCGTGCATTGGCAATTGAAACAATACATCTACGCGGAGCAGGACTTAACCCGCTGTCGTGAATTAGGCGGGTAATAAGATCAGAACTAGAAGAACAAATACAGAAGGCAAAAGAAAAGCGTTTTCGCTAATTTTAATGTCGTTGCTACTTATCCATTAGCGGATGTGTGCTAAGAATTTTTTAGGATACCTTTGGGGATACGAAAGCGCAATGCTTTGTCCATTTGAAGAAAAGGCTGATCCACCCATCGGAAACGTATCGCGGAAAATCATCGCCAACTCCCGCTCCGTCGTTAAAATCCCAAAGTCGGGTTGTGCCATCCACGCCGCCACTAAGCAATCTATTGCCATCGGGTGAGAAGCTCACCTCTCGTGCGGGGGTTATATGTCCTTTCAGCAAAGCGATGGCTGGTCGTCAGCGCATCAAACAAATGGATCGCTCCATTTCCGGCGGACGCTGCCAATGTTTTGCCATCTGGGGAAAGGGCTAATGCGCCGCCGCCGCTAATCAAGGTATCAAGCGTACGAATTACCTTTCCGGTCGCTAAATCCCACCAAGTTAATTGCCCTTTACCGGAAATACCTACAGTAACCAATGTTTGCCGATTTTGCAGAAATAAAATCCGATTGATGGAAACATCAGTTGTGCGGATGTCGAGCAATTGTTTGCCCGTCAACGTGTCCCAAATCCCTAGATGTTCAGCGCGATCTCGTTTGGTCGGATCGGAGTTGATTCCACACGGGCAGGCATTGGTCGCTACCATTCGGCCATCTGGCGACAGCGCCAGAACATAATGCTTTCTGTCCAGCGTGGTAATGTTTTGTATTTCCTGGCCTGTTACTGCATTCCACAACTTGATGCTTTCGTCGCCGGTGGTGGCAATCGTTTTGCCGTCGCTGCTGATGGCCAGCGTTTGCATCAGGTTTGTAGGAGTGACGTAAGGTTTTTCGAGATGATGTCCTTGCAACGAATACAATTCCCGTCCTGTTACCATATCAAACGCTCTGGTGACCAAATCAAACCCCACGACATACAGCCGTTTTCCACCATCGGCGAAAACCATCTTATCCACATTGGTTTTATGCAATTGATAGGTTGCGGGCTCCCGACTTTGCTGCAAATCCCAAAGTTGCACCTGGTAATTCAAATCGCCTGTAATCAGGCGCTGTCCATCTGGCGAAAACGCTAACGCGCGGATTGGCGCGCCAAAACCTTTAAGGTTGCGAAGCGGTTGCCAGGTTTGCGCATCCCAAAAATTGACCTGTCGATCTGTAGTAGCAAAGGCAAACAGCTTACCATCAGGGGAAAATTCCATAATGTTCGTCAGGCCATTATTGATTTTGAGCAGTAAAGTTTTGTCACCTGTTCGTAGGTCTAACCGGGAAAGCTCGCCATCAGCAAAACAAAAGATGAGGGAACGACCATCCGGCGAAAATACGGGACTCATGCCCGCCGTTATGGTTTTATTGAATACCTGCAACTCCTTTCCCGTATGGGCGTCCCACAGCTTGATGGTATTTTCAAAAGCACAGGTACTGACCAGCCTTTGCCCATCCGGCGAAAAGGCGATTCGGCTAACCCACTTGGGATGCGCACTGATCCGCAAGGTTTCTGTTCCCGAATCCGCATCAAAGAAAATTATTTGCCCATTCAGATGACCTGATGCCAACGTCTTTCCATCACGCGAAAATGCCAGACCACGAAAGCTGCAATCAGCTGCCGCGATTCTTTTCACCCGCTTGCCCGTTGTGCTATCCCAAAGACTGATTCCACATGAATCACCACCTGCGGTAGCAAAGATTCGCCCGCTACTGGAAAATGCTGCATGGATTCCAATGTCTCTTTCTGTTTGACCAGTGATCTGTTGCTGCAATTCCCAATTGGAGGAATTCCAAATCCTTAGTGTCTCGCGCTTATTGTCAGCTTCTATTGTGACTAACCTAGTTCCATCGGGTGAGAATGTTGCCGCTGATAGTCCGGCGGAATGAGGCAATTTAGTTATTTCTGCGCTACTGATCTGTTGTAACCAAAACCATTCAAACCCGCGTAGATCGGGCTTACCCGCTTCAGGCTGATGAGCCTGAAGTAATTCCTGTACGCGCGCAAAGTCACCTTCATCCCACGCCGTTTGTGCCAGCTTTATTTGCGAAGCGTAAAGCAAGCGACGATTTGCCATTTCTTGTGTCTCTGCGCGCTGGCGTTGTGTTTGCGCTACATTGCGTTCTGCTTCGGCGGCGAGTCGTTGTGTTTCAGCGGTGGCGCGTTGTCGATTGGTTTCGGCGCGCGCGGCTTCCGCTTGTTGGCGGCGTTGTTCGGCAGTCGTTAACGCATTCTCGGCACGCATCCGTTGAGCTTTTACTTCCGCTAACGCTTCTTCCGCGCGTCGGCGTTGTGCATCGGCAGCGGCGAAGGCTTGTTCGGCGCGGCTTCTTTGGGCTTCGGCTTTGGCTTGTTCGGCGCGGGCAATTTGGGCTTGGCGCGAGGTCGCACCGATGCCGCTGAGCAGCGACAATAAAATTAAGGCGGTGGCAGCAACGGGGACTTTGTGCCGACGCACATATTTCACGGCGCGATAACTCAACGTCCCTTTGCGGGCGAGCGTGGGCAGGCCGTCTAAATATCGCTGAATGTCCGTACTGAATTGTTCGACGGAGGAATACCGCGCGCCGGGTTCTTTGCGTAGCGCCATTAACACAATCGCATCCAAATCGCCGCGTAGCTGGGACGCGGAGAAGGAGGGACGGAGAGAAAGAGGGATAGAGAGATGAGGAGAATTGCTTTGTTCCTTTGTCGCTCCATCGCTCTGTCGCTGTGTCGCTGTGTCTCGCGCGCTGGGGCGTTCCGGTTCCTGCTCGGTAATCGCGCGGATAATTTCATTGTAGGTGTTCGCCTTCAATTGATACGGGCTGCGTCCGGTGAGCAGTTCATAGAGGACGACGCCTAAGGAATACACGTCGCTCGTGGTGGTGAGCGTTTCGCTGCGGACTTGTTCGGGGCTGGCGTAGGCGGGCGTCATCGGCGTTTGGCCGGTTTGGGTTTGGTACGACTCGGAGCGGCCGGGTTGCAGCAGTTTGGCGATGCCGAAATCCAGGAGCTTTGGTATGCCGTCACTCGTGACCAAAATATTCGCGGGTTTCAGATCGCGGTGAATGATGAGGTGTTGATGCGCATACCCGACGGCGGCGCAGACCTGGCGAAAGAGTTGTAAGCGGGCGCGCAGCGCTAGCTGTTGCTGTTGGCAATACACATCCATCGGCACACCTTCGATGTACTCCATCACGAGGTAAGGCTGTCCGCTTTCCGTCATGCCGCCATCAAGTAAGCGGGCGATGTTCGGATGATTGAGATCAGCGAGGATTTGCCTTTCGTGGCGCAGTCGCCCGGCGATGTCGGGATTGTTGGTGCCGGTTTTGAGGAGCTTGATGGCGACTTGCTGGTGATATTGTTCATCGGCACGTTGGGCTAACCAGACGCTGCCCATGCCGCCTTGCGCAAGTTCGCGGAGCAATTGATAGGGGCCAATGCGTTCGGTTGTCGAGGCAGCGGGGCGTTGCAAGATTTGTTTAGCGGGTAGCGGCGCGGCGTGAGAAGCCAGAAAACCGTTGGCTTGTTCGTGCGCGGCGAGTAACGAATAGACTTCGCGTTGCAGGCTTTCATCGCCGCAACAGGCGTGCGCGAGAAACGCGGCGCGGTCGGCTTCCGGCAGTTCCAGCGTTTCATCAAAGAGGCGTTCAATTTCGCGCCAACGATTGTTTTCCATAAAAGTCTCCATTCGTAGGAACGCGGAGCGCCTGGGAGCGCACGCGGCTCGCGTGCTGAGGCGTGGGAAGGAGTCAGGTCGAGAAAAGTTATTGCTTATCAATTCTCAGCACGCGAGCCGCGTGCGCTCCCAGGCGCTCCGCGTGCTCCTACGGTTTGCATAATTCGCGGTACAGCCACGCTTGCGCCAAGCGCCATTCGCGGGCGACGGTGCGGGGCGACACGCCTAGCACTTCGGCAGTTTCATCCACGTTCAAGCCGCCGAAAAAGCGTAGTTCGACGATGCGGCTGCGGCGTTCATCAAATTGGGCTAAGGTTGCTAGCGCCTCATCCAACGCCAGCAATTCCGGGCTTTGCTGCCACGCTATTTCTGAGGCTGCGCCGAGCGTTACACGAACGGCTTTGCCGCCGTGTTTTTGCGTCTGTTGTTTGCGCGCTTCGTCCACGAGAATGCGCCGCATCAAAATGGCGGCGACGCCAAAGAAATGCGCGCGGTTTTGCCAGCTCACATTGCGCCAATCAATCAGGTGCAACCACGCTTCGTTGACGAGCGCCGTGGTTTGTAGCAAATGGTCGGCGGGTTGTTGCCGCATGTAACTGCCGGCCAGCCGATGCAATTCGGTGTTGACGTGCGGCAACAATTCTTCCAGTGCCGTTTGATCGCCTGCATTCCAGGCTTGCAGCAAGTGAGTCAGGTTGAGGTTTGTCGCAATCATCGCCCCTCCAAAATTGTGTGGCAGCTTTCGCTGTGGGTTTTCGTCTTACGGGTTAGGCAGACACAATTGCCTGAGTGTCGCATTCGTAATTTTGCGGCGCGGCACGAATGGGGGAGTGGGCTGAATTCAGCGTTCAGTCCAGACTGTGTTCTTGAAACGCAGGGCACGGGAAAGCGGTCTGGCTAAGTCTTCTTTTCCGTGTTTCCCCTGAAAGTGAACGGGCGCATTTTATGCTGTTGTGGTCGCTTCAGCAAGATTGTGCTGCGCTTATGCCAACGGCTCACGACGGCTGATGATAAGTTGCTGGCCTTGTTGCGCGTGTTTGCGGAAGCCGAGCAGGTGGCAGATTTCAATGACGAACCAGCGGGCAATGCGCGTGTTGATTACCAGCGAATTTTTATCACCCGGCAAATAACGCACGCCCGGCAACCAATGTAACAAACGGTCTGCTCGCCAGTACCGCAACCACGCGGAAACACGTAACCAGAACGGCTTCACTTCGTGCACCAGAAAGAATCCATCCTCGCCCAGCTTCTGATAGAGCGGCATAAACAAATAGCCTGCTTCCGGCACGCGGATATCACCGTAACGATCTGCGGCGACGACGGCGTTTTTCGTGACGGGGTGAAAATTGGTGAAGCCGGGAAGCATCACGAATTCATCTGCCGCCTGAATTGCGTGTCGGTAACGGACTTCAAAAACGGGCGGTAACTGCCGACCGGCGCGCAACAGGGTTTGCTGCTGGGCGGCCAAGTCCGGCACTTGCTCCGGCACGAGGCAACCAGCGGCGACGAGCATTGTCCAGACGGCAGCTTCGTGGTTTTGGACGGACGCTGGCGCGGCGTGCTGCCCGGCTTCAAAGCCCAGCGCGGCGTGGCCGAGATCGTTGATGTAATTCAGAATTGTTCCTTCAATATTTTCTTCCAGCCCCAGAATCAGCGGCGTGCCCAGTTGCAAGGCGAAACGACGATTGGCGAGCGTGTCGCTCAGCAAGGCAAAGGCGGCACCATCTGAAGACGTGGTGTGCAGGTCAAGAAAGATGGCTTGCGTATAAGGTTGTGCCAGTGCCGCGCGAATCTGGGTCAGCAACTCCCGCTGCTCGTTGTCTTCGGCGGTTTTGGCAGGCGGCAACGAGTGTACGCGCGCGGGCAACCACATACGGTTCAGGTCACGATCAATGTACCGCACGCCTTGTTTTAACGCCTGCACATTTCCAGCGAGGGCCAGGAATGTTCCGGCAAAGGGCGGTTGGGTTGCCTGCAAATGGCGTATCACCCGTTGCAAGGCGAACGCGCCCGCGGGTTCGTTGCCGTGCATCCCGCCGATGGCAACTACCAACGGCCCCGCCTGGCCAGCCCCGTACTTTCCGATTTGACGTGAGAAGCTTTGAACCTGGGTGACAGCCGACATGCTAAATTCCTTTCCTGCGTAAAATCCCCCACTTCTGTGTCTGAGCAACTAAAATACCGCACCCCAGGCACGGCCTCTGCCTGCACGGCGAATCCTGCTAAACGATGAAAATAGCAGCTTGCACAGGGCACAAGCGCCGCGATAACGCACAGCTTTGCAGCAAGCGCGTACATCTTGGAATACCAATTGCCATTTTACTGGTTCTCGCGCTTCCCCACCTGAACGTGGGGAATTTTTCGGTGGTAGTAGTGATATTTGACGCACGAAAGAAGCCGGTGGAATCCTTCCCACGACTTTGCATCGCGCTTACCCGAAAACGAAAGAGGTTAAGCCATGCTGAAGAAGCTCGTTTTAGTCATAACATTCATCGTCATTGGAGTTTTCCTAATTCCAAGTCGTACCACATTTTCCTCCGGGCAGGACGCGCTGGCAGCTTTGCGCGGCAATGCTTGTGTGGATTGCCACTCACGCACGAACACGCAACTCAAACTCACGACGCGATATGCCGAATGGCATATGTCGCTGCATCGTGAGAAAGGCGTTGGCTGCGAGAAATGCCACGGCGGCGATGTGAGTGTAAAAGAACTCGCCAAAGCGCACACTGGCGTCTTGCCCGTCAGTGCTGCCAGCAGTCGTTTGCATGCCAAGAACCTGCCAGAAACCTGTGGCGCGTGCCACAAAGAAATTGCCAACACCTTTACAGAAAGCAAGCATTATCAAAACCTCAAGAGTGCTGGCCTTGGCCCTTCTTGCAATACTTGCCACGCGCATATGGCTTCTGACGTGATTTACACGCCGGAGCAAACCTCCAAGCTGTGCGCGGGTTGCCACGATTCTACAAATGCCCTCTTGCCCAAACGCCCGGAAATTCCCGGCAAAGCCGATGAAGTGATGCAATCCATTCGGCGCGCCAATATGGTCGTGATGTGGGCAGATCGGCTGGTGGAAGATGCTCACAACAAAAAAGCAGACGTTGCCGAAGAAGAGAAAGAAATGAAGGTCGTGCACGCCATGCAGGCCGAAGCCAAGATCAGTTGGCACGCCTTCAATCTGGAGATTGTCCGTAACAAAGCGGATGCAGCTTTTACCGAAGGAACGAAGGTGAAAGATGCCTTGCGCAAAAAGCTGTATCCCGATCAATAAAGAATTCGAGCGAATCTCGCTTTTCACCCATAAATTTTATGCGAATCCTTAAGCTCGTTCTCGTCATTTTATGCTGCGCGATGGCAGCGGCAGTGCCTTTCCTCTCCAATCGGAGTAAGGCGAGCGCGCAAAAGACTGCCGTCCTGCCCTCGTCTGACCCAAGTCAATATGTCGGCAGCAGCGCCTGTGCGGAATGTCACGCCAATCAGGCCACGCATTACACGCTGACGGCACATAACAAAACCAACAATGAAAAGTTCCGCGCTGACCAACGCGGTTGCGAAGCCTGCCACGGCGGCGCGAAACAACACGTCGAGTTTTACGGGACGGCCCAAAAGCTCATCAAAGAAGGCAAAGATGCGGAAGCGCAGGCGCTCTACGACAATGCAGAGAAGGCCAAAGCGGCCAAGATGATTGCTTATAAAGAGCTGTCTGCCGCGCAGGCTTCAGCGCTTTGTCTGCGCTGCCACGAAGGCACGCAGGGACGCAATGAGGAGCGGTTCAACTATCGCCGCAGCGAACACTCGCGGCACGGGGTTTCCTGCCTCGACTGTCACTCCTCGCATTCGCCCAAGCGTACAGACTTCTTGCTGCGTAACACCGAACCAAATATGTGTTACCAGTGTCACGCTGATCAACGCGCGAACTTCTCGAAGCCGTTCCATCATAAAGTGCCGGAAGGCGGCATGAATTGTTCCGATTGCCACAACCAGCACGGCGGGTTTGCGTCCAAATCTTTGCGGAATTCTCCGACGGGCGATACGGCCTGTCTGAAATGCCATGCCGATAAACAGGGGCCGTTCGTGTACGAACACGCGCCGGTAAAACAGGAAGGCTGTCAGGCTTGCCACACCCCGCACGGCTCAGCCTATCCCAAGATGCTCACCCGCCCACAGGTGAAATTCCTTTGTCTGGAATGCCACTCCAACACGCCAGCGCTTGAAGGGGAACCCGGCACGGGGCTCGGGCCAGTGCCGACGCATGATCTCACCAGCGGGCGCTATCAAAATTGCACCACCTGCCATTTTGATATTCACGGCTCGAACAAACACAGGCAATTCCGTTAAGGGAAAGGAGACCGTTATGAATACCCAAATGAATTCATTCTTACAAAGGCTCTTTGGTTCCCTGACGGGAGCCTTGCTGCTCGCCGCTGGGCTGACGCTGTGGCTGTCCAGCACACCAGCGCTTTTCGCGCAAAGCGTCGAGAAAGCAGAAACCAGCCAGGACGCCAAGAAACAGGACGATGAACTGGCAATCGCACGGGCGGCTGTCGCCAAACCCGGCGAAAAAGCAGAAAAGCCCGAAACCGGGCATATCGTGAACGGATATGCTGTCCGCTCCTCCATCGAACTGGGCTACCGGTTTGTCGGCGTGGGCGGGAATGCAGATAGTTTTCGTTCGCAGGTCAACGTTCGTGAAGGCGCGCGCGTGCTGGAATATTCGCTGGATTCTCGCAATCTGGAGGGGCGGGGAATGCTTTACGATGCATTGCGCGTGAATGTGAACAATGCTGGCGGGGATTCCTCGCAAACTTATTCGTTAGGTTTTGATAAGGCGCGTACCTACCGGTTCGATGCCAACGTGCGTCGGTTTAATTACTTCCGCACGCCGGGGCCGCAGTTTGTGCTTGGTTGGCGTGACAGCGATTTGCGCCAGCAGGTTTCTGATTATCAGCTCAAGCTGTTCCCGCAACGCGCGGTGCGTGTGAATTTTGGCTTTGGTCAGAGCATGGCCACCGGTCGGTTCACCTTCCCCTACAGCTTCCAGACAGACTTTTTCCCTGTTTTGGGAAAAACTCGCTGGGGCGCGAACGATTACCGAACCGGGATCGAAGCCAATGTGAAGCGGTGGAATCTGAATGGCGAGGTCTTGTACCGGAGATTCAAGAATGACCCGCTGCTTTACAACACTGCCAATGTGCAGCAAGGCTTCAACGCCACGAACCTGCTGAACAATTACGCGACGCTTTCCTTATTTGATCGTGAATATCCGCTGCGTTCGCGTGCGATTGTCACTCGTGGCAGTGCGCAGGGATCGGTGGCAGAGCGGCTGCATCTGGTCTTTCGTGCCTTGCACGATGACGAGTTCATTACCACTCCGTTTTATGAAAAGGCGGGCGGACATGGAGCCAGCCAAACGCAGGTGATTATCTCGCAGACGTTGACGGGCAATGGTGCCGTGGATCGTAAGAGCAACAACTTTGATGCTGGCGCGACTTACGATGTCAGCAAGCATGTTGCCATTAACGATTCGTTTCGTTATTCGGCCTACAAGATTCAAGGCGATACAGCCACGAGTTCGGTTACGGTTTCGCAGACGGGAACGAATAATCCGGTCACGGGAACCCCTTCGACGACGGTGGCGAAAAATTACATCACGGATTACGCCTCCTACTCGAACACGTTGGATGTTAGCTTCAATTATGGCCGGAAGTTTTTGGCCAATCTCGGCTGGCGCGTGATGAATCGGGATGTCACGGTGGGCGGCATTTACGATCAGCCCAGCAGTCAACCGTCCACGACCTATCCGATTATTCGAGACGAAACTGAATCTTCCACCACACACGCCTTTATCGGTGGCGTGCGCTGGCGACCCGTCAAGCCCGTGAGCATGATTTTTGATGTGGAGAAGGGCGAAAGCAATGCCGCTTTCATCCGCATCAATCCGCTCCAATACACGCGCTTCCGCGTGCGCACGCAGATTCAGGCCACGGACAAGTTATCATTCATCGGAACGGTCACGACGATAGACCGTACCAACCCCACGCCACAGGTGAAGAATGATTCCAATAGTCGCAGCTATACCGGGGCGGCAAATTGGGAACCGAATCAACGGGTGTGGATTAATATTGGCTATGATTACCATAACTTGAATTCGACGGCGAACATCCGTTATACGCTCGGTTCGGGCGCGAGTGCGGTGACTTACGATGGCCGCTTGC
This sequence comes from Blastocatellia bacterium, assembly GCA_046331525.1. GTDB lineage: Bacteria > Acidobacteriota > Blastocatellia > RBC074 > RBC074 > JAFDVL01. The sequence goes on along the minus strand of JAXLQQ010000012.1, from coordinate 60,796 downwards.
TCGCGTACTCGCGGCTGAGTTCCGTCTTTTTCAACGGACGCATTGGCATCACGAATCGGCTGGATCTGTTGATGCTGTACAACTACATCAAAGATCGCGGCGCACCGGGCGGACTGGTGCTGCCCCTCAGCAATGTTCCCTTAGCCTCAGGCGACAATATTCAGGCGTTGCCGATGCTGAGACATAACCCCGAAGGACGGCTTGCCTACCGCTTCAATAACAAGTTGACGGGCAATTTAAGCTACCGGCATTTTCGTTACAGTGAAACCAATCTTTCACGCCGACTCAATGCCGATGCCAGTGCGACCAACGTCACGTTTACGACCTTCGATCCGGGTTTTATGGATTACCACGCGGGCATTGTCACCGCGAGTGTGAAGATTACCTTCTAACCCCCTACTAACAACAACAAAGGAACTATGGATATGATGAACTCGATTCCGACCATGAAAAAGTTACTGGTTGTCACGCTGGCAATCGCTGCACTGGCATTGACGACTTTGCTACCTACGTCATCGCAGGCGACGGCGGTATTTGATGAGACTGCCACGCTCTACAAATCCAAATGCTCGTCCTGTCACGGCATGGATGGCAAAGCGACTACGGCCAAAGGAAAAGAATTAAAGGTGCGCGCCTTCGGTTCTGAAGAAGTCAAAAAAATGTCTGACCAGAAATTGCTCGAAGTCGTCCTGAAAGGCAAAAACAAGATGGAAGGCTACGAGAAAACGCTGGGCAAAGACAAATGCCAGGCGCTCGTCGCCTATTGCCGCAGTCTCGCAAAGTAGGTTTCTTCTACCAGGCAAGGCGTGAATTGGTGGTGGTAACACGATCACTTCACGCCCTTTCTTTAAAGGAACTCGCATGTTTACCCCCATTACCATTTTAATTGCCATTATCGTCATCAGCATTATTCTGATCGCGATTCTAATTATTCATCCGCACGTCACCGTCACACGCGGCGGCAAGATGCTGGCCTTTGTGGCGGTGTTGGTACTGCCGCTGCTTTCCGGCGGCTTTGGCGTAGCCGAACATTTACAACGCTCCAAAAGCACGGAGTTTTGCCTGTCCTGTCACGTCATGCAGGATTATGGAAAGAGCCTGCACATTGATGACAAAAGTTTCATTCCAGCCGTGCATTATCAAAACGGCTTAGTGCCGCGCGACAACGCCTGCTTCACTTGTCACACCGATTACACAATGTACGGCGACTTTAACGCCAAGCTGCGCGGCCTTAAGCATGTCTATGTGCAGTATCTGGGCAAGCCTGCGCAGCCGCTAAAACTCTATACGCCCTACAACAATCGTGAATGCCTGCATTGTCACGAAAACGCGCGGTCATATCTGGAAAATGAAGCTCATACGAAAGAGCCAGATCGGTTGGAGAAGATGAAGTTGAATCAACTGAGCTGTACCACCAGTGACTGTCACAACATCGTGCATCGCGTTGACCAATTGAAAGACCAGACGTTTTGGAAAGGAGGAGAGAAGAAATGAACGCTCCATTGACCAAACTGGAAAAACGCTTGCGTCGGTCAGGTTTACTCGTGGCGACAGGCTTGGTGGTCGAATTGATTACCTTGCACTGGACACATCCGACGGCTTTTCTTTTCTTTTTGCTGTTGGGCGGAACGCTGATGGGACTGGGGATTGTGTTATATCTCTATTCGCTCGTCGCACGCGGCGCAGAATAGGCAGAAAGTCGGCAGAAGCCCGACTGTGAAGGAGGGCGTAAGTAACGTTACATCCTCCTTCACAGTTGGGCTTTTGTCACGCGTTACCACTTTAATTTTGGCGGGAAGAACTCAGCCACCAAATCTTCGTAGTACGCGCGGTAATCTTCAAAATTCGGCGTTTCTTCAACTTTGGAATAGAGATCGAAGGGATTGAACGCTTTTACCCATTGCAGCATTTCGTGATCGTGTTCTGTCATCAAATGCGTGTATTCGTTTTCACGATGTACGACATAGCATGAGTGATAGCGAATCATCCACAATGCTTCTTCGGGCAGGTAATCCTTCACGACGTGATACAAATATTCATCGTGGCCCCACGAAATATGTACATTGTCCAAGCCACAGTTCGGTTCATAAATGCCATACTTCGTATTGAGCTTCGGGTTTTTTGAATCGGGGTTCTCGGCAAAGAATTCTGAGTAAACAATCTTGTCCGAGAAGGCACAGCCGACCGGGTTTGTGTCACCTACGACAGCCCATTGCGGCTCGTCCCACATACATAGCATTTTGCCGAGATCGTGAATAAAGCCAGTCAGAATAAACCAGCGCGGATGCCCGTTCTTACGGATCGCTTCGCCGGTTTGTAAGGCATGGATGATTTGCGGCAAGGCCAAGTCAGGATCACTGTTGTCAACGAAATTGTTGAGGAAGTCCATCGCTTCCCAAATGCTCATCTCCGCATGATTCAGCGGCGTGTATTCGGCTTTTTTCGCCAGCACGAAATCCAGCGTCTGCTGCGTGTGATTCAGTTGATACAACTCTTTCACGCAGTCGCGCGTGGCGGCTTCATAGTTGCGAAAGGCATCGGGCGCTTTGTTGTCGTGCAACAGATGCGCAGGCAGTTCCGTAATGGGGTGGATTGCTAATGACATAATGAAATCTCCTTAAATAATGGGACTATCGAATAGTAATCCTTGCGCAGTCGGAAGAGCAATGAGTTTTGTTATCGGTATAAACTTATTCGTAACGTAGCGCCTCAATCGGATCAAGCCGCGCCGCTTTGATGGCCGGGTACATCCCAAAAACCAGGCCGATGCCCACCGAAACCGAAAAGCCGATGCCCACCCATATCATCGGAATGGCTGAAGGAAATTTGATTGCTTTTAGGATAAAACTTACCAAAAAGCCAAACCCGATGCCAACCACACCGCCTAAAGCCGTCAGCGCCATCGCCTCTAATAAAAACTGCGTCACGATGTCGAGTTTGCGGGCACCGATTGCGCGGCGAATACCGATTTCTTTCGTTCGTTCGGTGACAGACACGAGCATAATATTCATCACACCAATGCCACCGACCAACAACGCCACACTGGTGATGGGAATGATGACCAGCGCCACCATATTCATAATGCTGCCAAACGATTCAATAATGCCGCTGGCGGTGTTGACGGAAAAACTATCGGGCTGGTCTGCCGTTACGTTGCGGCGGCGGCGCAACAGTTCAGTGATTTGATCAATCATCTTGTCCAGTTTGCCACTGGCTGCTGCGACAACGATGAAGTTGTCTTCCTGCCCTGGATACATCGAGTGCATGAGGCTATAGGGAATGTAGATGATATTGTCGTTGCTAGGGCCGCCGCCAAAGCCCTGCTTGCTTTGCGTAAGCGTGCCAACGATGGTGAAAACTTTCGAGCCGATGGAAATTTCCTTACCGAGCGGATCATAGCCCGAAAACAGCTTTTCCTTGATTTGCCAGCCGATGACGCAGACCGGAATTTTATGCTCGTCTTCAGTGTCGGTAAGAAAGCGGCCTGTTTCCAACTGCACATCGCGCGTGCGCGCATACGCCGCCCAGACGCCACGCACGTTGGAGGTTTGCACCTGCGTGTCGCGGTACTTCACGACCGGCGGCACCGAGTCTGGACGCAGGACGGGCGAGGCGGCTTCGACTAAAGGCAATTGGCTGACGGCGACGGCGTCTTCGTACGAGATTGGTTTGCGCTTGCGTTCCTCTTCCGTCAAATCGCCAAAGCGCGGGCCGCCGTTGAAGCGGCTGACGAACGCCGTGTTGGTGCCGAATTGTTCGATTTGCTCTTTGAAAGATTGCTCCATCCCGCTCACAATAGACGAAACGGCAATTGTCGTTGCCGTGCCGATTACCACGCCCAGCACAGTCAGGAACGAGCGGAACTTATGTGACCAGAGAGTGGTCATTGCCTGCGCGACGAGTTCGCGAAAATGTTGTGTTTGCATAAAACTTAAGAAGCTGAAGCTGAAGTCTTTATTCTGTTCTGAGCGCGACAATCGGATCAAGCCGAGCCGCTTTCCACGCCGGATAAATACCAAAGATCGCGCCTGTTCCTGTCGACACAATCAACGCCAATGCTACCGCCCAAATCGGCATAGAAGCTGGAACGGGCGTAAATTTGACCAGCGCCCATTTGATCCCATAAGCAATACTCAAGCCCATCAATCCGCCACAACCGGACAGCACGACGGATTCAATCAGGAACTGCATTAGAATATCTTTCCGCCGCGCGCCGAGGCTTTTGCGAATGCCGATTTCGCGTGTGCGCTCGGTGACGGCCACGAGCATGATGTTCATAATCACGATGCCGCCGACGACCAGCGAAATTGAAGTGACCAGCAACGCGACGGTCGCAATCGTGCCCGTCAGCGTTTTGAATAAGTCGTTGATGGCATCCGCCGTGATGATGCCAAACGTATCTTTTTCGCTATATGGAACCTTGTGCCGCGTACGCAGCAACATCCGCGCCTGATCCTGCAAATCAGCAAAGTTGACGGTCTCAGAACCTTTGACCGAAAGTGTCAGGCTGCGGCGCGTGCCCCAGATTTTTTGATACGTCGTAACCGGAATCATGACGAACTCATCCTGCGATTGGCCAAAGACGGTGCCTTGTTCTTTCGCTACGCCAATGATTTCAAACGGCAGCCCATCAATTTTAATTTCCTGTCCCACGACTTCGCGGTTGTTGTAGAGCCGATCTGCCACCGCCGTCCCGATCATTGTCACATAACGGCTGCGTTCTTCGTCTACGTTGCCGATGTAGCGACCGAGGTCAGCCTGCACCGTGTCAATGTTCACCATCGAAGCTGTGACACCGCGCACCGTGATACCTTGCATCTTCTCGTTGCCGTGTTTGACATCCGTTCTCGACTCGCCGGACGCACCGATGTAGCTGGCCAGCGTCATGTGCTGACGCAGGTATTCCATATCATCGAGCGTCAAATCTTTGTTGCGACGATTGGCTTCGAGGAATTCTTCAAAGCTGGTGATGATGCCAAATTTTTGAATGGTCAGTGTGTTTGCGCCCTGATCGGCAATCTTTTCAGCAATGTAACGGTTCGCGCCTTCTATCACCGAAGCAACTGCAACGACCGTCATCACACCGAAAATGACGCCGATCAGCGTCAGCACACTGCGCAATTTGTTTGCGCGCAGTGAGGCGAGAGCAAGTTTAAAAGATTCGATTAGGGCGTACATAAATTCTGCCTAAGAAGGGGAAGAACTGCCAGTTGCCTGGCAAGCCAGAAGCCCTAAACGATAAGTTGCAAGGTGAAGTTGCAGCATTCTGCTGCAAGCGGCAATGGCTGAGGACGCTTTGGGTGCAAAGAGACAGCGGTAAGGAAGCAGATAATTAAAGCTCAGGTAAAGTGACGTTGCGGTCGCCGAGCAAGCCTTCGTGCAGGCAATGCGCAAAACAATTCACAACCTCTGGATCGAATTGCGTGCCGGCGGCCTGGCGCAGTCGGTCAATCGCGGTTTCCTGGCTTAAGCCTTTGCGATACGGACGATCTGAGGTCATCGCGTCATAGGCATCCACAACCGCGATGATGCGTGATTCCAGCGGGATTTGCTCGCCCACCAGTTTGCCCGGATAGCCATGCCCGTCCCACCATTCGTGGTGGCGCAGGACGAATTCGCTGACACGCTTCAGGCGTGGCAGTTTGCGCAAGGCTTCATAACCGCGCACGACATGTTGATCCATAATCGCTTTTTCCCAATCTTCCAGCCGCGAAGGTTTGCGCAGGATTGATTCAGGAACGCCGATTTTGCCGATGTCGTGCAGCAGCGCGGCCAGTTTTAGATCGTAAACAGAATCCTCCTGCAAGCCGAGCCGCACGCCAATTTCTGCAACAAAGTTCAGCACCGCGCCCGAATGCTCGCCCGTATAATTGTCTTTGGCAGACAGTAGCGCGGCGAGCGCCAGCAGGATGGAAGAATAGGTTTCTTCGAGTTCTTTGTTGAGCAGGCGATTGGTGGCGCGTACCTCGCTCATCAGGATCATGTTTTCGATCACGTTCAGCAGTTCGGGTTCACTAAAAGGTTTGAGCAAATAGGCCGCAAGGCCGCTGGAAAACAACGCGCGTTGTTCGGTTGGCGTCGCGCCGCGTCCGGTGAGCATTGCTACGGGCAAACAACCGGAACGAATACTGTCGTGTTCGAGGACAAGCAAATCAAAGACTTCTTTGCCCGTCATGTCGCCCAGTGAATAATCCAATAAAATTAAATCAGGTGTTCTTTCTGCAACGATTCTCAAGGCTTCCTGTCCGTCTTGAGCCGCAAGAAAACGATAGCCGGCTTTCTCTAAAATAGTCTGCCCAACCGTGAGCAGCGACGGACCATCATCCACCCAAAGAACCTGTTTTTCTGCGTGAGGGAGCATAACGTTGGTTCCTGGTTTAGGTACGGCTAATGGGGGATACAGAATTAGCCGTGACAAGTTGTTAGCACTCCACAACGGATGGTGCGCAAAACTGGCAAACTATCCCACGACCAGAATTGCTTCGGTACTGTTTTGAGCGGAATGTGTGTAGCCAGCAGGAGATGAATCACTGAAGGGCCTGATCATCCAATCAATGCCATCAGCCGCTTTGACGGCTGGCTCCTCCCAGTGAATGCAAAATTAACGATGCTCTTGACCACTCAAATAACTTCAGCGACCGCTGTGAAACGAACCTTACAGGACAAGTACAGTGGGGTCGAAATCCTGTAATTGTGCAGGGACCTCTTGTTGGCAGTGAAAGAAAAGAAGTTGGCGGGCTGGATTCTCAGGTGAAGAACCGGAACCTCGTGGACACTTCTTAAGTAGTAGGGCACATGAAATTAACGATAAAAAATTAAGTAACTACCAACAAAACGCAGTATACCAGAGGCTTTTCGAGAGGCAAGTAGTTATTAAACTCGTTCCATGAAGCGCAGTTCGGACGTGGGTTTTGATTGGTCACCGCAGGGCAGCAGCCAGCGCTTGCCCCGTACCGGATGCGTATTTTTACACAGGGCGCGACTTTTCACCGAGGGCTTTTTCGGCCTGCTTGCAATCGGCAGTTGATTCAGTACAATGGCGGAGCACTCGCGCAGTTAACTATTTGAGAAGCACGTAAAAGGAGAAAGTACGAATGGCTGCTTATGTGATTTGCGAACCGTGTATTGGCACGAAAGACACGGCTTGTGTGGATGTTTGCCCGGTGGATTGCATTCATCCCCGCCGGGATGAGCCGGAATTTGAAGGCACCCAAATGCTCTATATCAACCCCGACGAATGCATTGATTGTGGCGCTTGCCAACCGGCGTGCCCCGTCGAAGCGATTTTCCGCGATGAGGATGTGCCAGAGCAGTGGCAGAATTACATCGAACTTAATGCCAATCATTATCAGTAAACTTCAGCAAGGTGCGCCGCACCTCTGCCGTGCGGTTGGGTAGAGGTGCGCGCAATTCGTTCAGTATGTGGGAGCAGTTCTTTTTACTTTTGGCTTTGCTTAGTTGTCTACTGTGGATCGGACGTCGCTTTGTCATCAGGCGCAACAGTTGTCACCAGGAAGCCTGTATTTGCGCAGAAACTTCGCCACCAGCCAAAAGCAGAAATACTGATTAGTTAGTTGTTCTCCCCCGCCGATTATCCTTCCCCTCGCCCCGCTGGGAACCGCCGCTACGCTCAGGTCACGACATGGTTAATCCGTCGGAAGTCAGTTCATTTTCGGATTTCGCTACCGACAATGCGCCCGTTCCAGTGGCCTTGCGACTGCGTCATCTGACGCGCCGGTTCGGTGATTTTGCCGCAGTCAATAATCTGAACCTGGAAGTGCAGCGCGGCGCTTTTCTTGGCTTTCTCGGCCCGAATGGCGCGGGCAAATCCACGACGATCAAAATGGTGACAGGACTGCTGGCTCCGACGCAGGGGCAGATTGAGATTCTGGGGCAGGATTTGTCTCGTGATCCGCTGGCCGTCAAACGCCTGATCGGTGTTGTGCCCGAAGACCTGAATTTATTTGATCGGCTGACCGGCGCAGAGTACCTGACCTTTGTCGGGCGCATGCACGAGTTGGAGCGAAAGGTGATTGCCGAACGCACGGCAGAATTGCTGCGCATTATGGAGCTGGAAGATAAACCAAAATCGCTCATCATCGAATATTCGCACGGCATGCGCAAAAAGATTTCGCTCGCCGCCGCGCTGATTCACAGCCCGCAGGTTTTGTTTCTCGATGAACCATTCGAGGGTGTAGATGCCGTCGCCGCGCGCGTCATCAAGAATTTGCTGGAACGGATGCGCGAACGCGGCGTCACGATTTTTCTGACGTCGCACATTCTGGAAATTGTCGAACGCCTTTGCACTGACATCGCCATCATCAATCATGGGCAATTGATTGTCGCTGGCCCCCTGGATGAACTCCGCGCGCAGGCGGGCACAAATCTCGAAGATTATTTCGTTCACCTCGTTGGCGGCGAACGCCCCCTAACTGATACGCTATCGTGGATTGGTTAACGGAGGGCAATTTCAAATCTCAAATCCTTCCATGTCGCAACTGAACACGCTTTTCTGGCTTCGCTATCGCATCTTCAAGAATTCCATGACGACGCGAGGCGAGATGGCGCGCAAGGTGCTGAACTTTTTGCTGCTGCTGATTCCTACGCTGCTGAGTGTCAGCATTGGCGTGGGGCTGGTACTGTTGCTGGTCTTTGTGGAGCAGGCGCGCGAGCCGGTTTTAAATGGCGGGATGACGACGGTGCTGGCGACGCTATTGTTTCTGATGTTGATCTCGCAATCCACAGGCGCTTCTTCGCATTTCGATCCCGCGAAATTTGTTCTCTTCCCGATCAACCTGAGCAAGCTTTACGTTTTAAATTTGATTTCGGCGCTGGGGGAATTCTCGATGCTGATGGTCGTGCCTTCGATGGCTGGAATTTTACTAGGGCTGGGGTTGGCGTATGAGCATGCGTGGAGCGGTGTGCTGGCGTTTGTGTTGGCGCTCGTATGGGTCAATGCACTGTTTATGTGTACGGGGATGCTATTTGCGTGGCTGCTGTCAGGGCGCAAACGCAGCCGGGAAATTTTGTTTGCTTTGCTGATCGGTATAATCACGCTGGGCGGGCAATTGCTGCCGCGCTTTTTCATCAGCCCGCAGGGGCGCGGCCTGATGCGTTGGTGGTTGCCGTACCGCGATCTGATGGCGACGGTGATGGATTGGACGCCCATCGGCGTGTGGTCATTTTTCTTTCGCCATCTCAGTATGGGCTACACCGGAATGGCGTACGCACGGTTGTTCCTTGTCTGCGGCGTGTGGATCAGTCTGGCATGGTTGTTGGGGTACAGTTTGTTTTTGCGTCTCGCCACGAATGCACGCGCCAGCAGCACGGCAGCGAAAACTCCGGCGAATCAAGCCGCGCCCGTAGCGAATTTTTTGCGCTGGCAGTTACCGTTTTCCTCCGCGCAAACTTCGGTTGTGATGGCGAAAGAGCTGCGGTATTTCGCGCGCAATCCGGCCACCTATCTGACCGTCCTTTCGTCGCTGATTTTCCCGCTGATCTTTTTACGTTCCGGTCGCATCGGCAGCAAGCCAAGTACGCTTTGGGTAAGCGGCTGGATTGTGTATGTGTTTGCGATGAACCTGCAATATTTTGTAGGGCTGTTTGCCTACGATGCGGCAGGGTTTCGGCTTTACCTTCTGGTGCCGATCAAATGGACGCGCCTATTACTGGGCAAGAATGCGGCGATCTGGTTGCTGGTGACGACACAAATCAGTCTGGTGTTAATGACGGCACAATTGCTCGATCATAATTTGACGTTGGAGAAAATCTACGTTGCCTTTTGCTCGCTGCTGATTGCCACGGCGATTTATAGCACGGTGGGCAATTACGTTTCGATCTATTTTCCCTATCGCATCAATTTTGGCGTTCCGGCGCGCCGCCGCGAAAACTGGTCGGGTATTAACCTGCTCGTACAATTTGCTTTGCTCTTCGGCGTTATTTTCCTCTTGCTCATTCCGCTTGGAGCGGCGTATTGGTTCAAAATGCCGCTCCTGCTTTATCTTTTCTTTGCCATCCTGGTTGTCGCAAGCTGGCTGGTTTATGTGCTGTTGTTAGAAGGGCAAGGCGAATTGCTTGCCGCCCGCCGCTTCGACATTGCCGACATGCTTACGCGCAAGACGGAGAAGGTGTGAAAGAGAGAAGGAGGGAAAGAGAGACGCAGAGACAAAGGAATTCACCTTGTCTCTGCGTCTCTCTTCTCCTCTTTCTCTTCACTGGATCGTCAACACCGCAATTTCCGGCGGGACGCGAAAGCGCATGGGAAAGATGCTGGTGCCGATGCCGGTCGTGACGAAGAGGCGGCGCGAGCCTTCTTCGACGTAGCCAAGGGCATATTTCTCGCCAAAATCTGAAGGTACCACGCGGCGTCCGAGCAGCGGCAAATTCACTTGCCCGCCGTGCGTATGACCAGCCAGCGTAAGAATGAATGGGGGCGGGAGTTGGCGAAAAATATCGGGGGTGTGTGTAATAGCCAGGATAGGGTCGTTCGTTGTGATGTGACGGAGGGTTTGGGCAATATCCTCCCGATGCGAAAAATAATCGCCGAGGCCCGCCAGCCATAAACGCTGCCCGTTTCGTTCCAGGGCGATTGCTTCGTTGGTCAGCATGCGAATGCCGACCCGTTCAAAAGCACGGGTGACACGTTCGGCACCGAACCACCAATCGTGATTGCCCAGTACGGCATAGACACCGAGCGGCGCTCGCAGTTGCTGCAAGTCTTCGACAAATACTTCCGGTTCGACAAAATTGCCGCCCACGACGCCCTGAATCACGTAATCGCCGAGCAGCACAATTAAATCGGGCTGTTGTTCATTGGCGCGTGCGACGATTGTTCGTACTTTGTCGCGTGTGATGTGCGGCGCGCCGACGTGCAAATCAGACAGCGCCACAATCTTGCAGTGCGCAAAACCCGCTGGCCAGCCCGCGATGGTCAAGGTCGTCGGCTTGACGACAAGCTGATTCGGCTCAATCCAAATTGCCCACGCCAGCAAGCCCGCTCCGACCAGCCACACGGCTCGCACGGCGTGCCAGTAATAGCGTTTGCCCAGCCGCCACAAGCGCGCATCCAGCCAGCGCCACCATACTTGCCAACGCTTTCGACTCATTGGCTTTCCTCAGTAAATTGCCGCAGGAAGATTTCATCCAGCTTATCCTGCTCGGCCCAGAACCGGTCAAAGAGTGAATAGCTTTTGCGTCCTTTCGCTATCAAAGCCACACGCCGCGTCCACGCGCGAAGCTGTTGCCGATGTTCTTCCCACGCATTGGCTGCCGTGCCAGACAATACTTCCGCCTGCAACGTGACGCGCGCTTCTTCAAACAGGGCACGGCGGCGCGCATAATCGCCGATGACGAGGCGATGAAGTCGTTCGTGTTGCCAGAAAAGTTTTTCCGTGTCCCCTAACTGATTTTCCTGCCCCAGCCGCACCAGTTTGTAAACGCTCAGGCAGGGCGACGAGGTGCCCGTCAAATAATGCTCGGTGTTTTTCACTTGCAGCCGACTAATCATCGAACCGGTTGTTTGCGCCCCGCGTCGTGGCCACCACGAGGCGTGCAGGCAGGGCATCTGTGGGCGCGTGCCTTGCTTAAGTGTCAAGCCATTGTGTTCGCGCAAGGCGGCCATAAATTCTGTGAGTCCCGCACCCTTTTCATTGCTGCCAAGTTGGCCGAGCGTACACGCGCGCCGCACGTCACCGCCGCGCCGCTGCGCTTCTTTGGGATCACCATAACAGCGCGCAAAATCAAAGTCGGCGGACGATTGGCACCATCCCTGACGGCGGGCGAATTCGTACGTGTCCGGCCCGATCAAATCAAACTCCCTGCCAATTGTCAGCACGTTCGAGATGGTGCGCAAACCTTTGACCTTCTCTGCGACCCAGTATTTGTCGGCAGTTTCCAGCACCCAGGCTTCCTGCGGATCAGCGATGAGGAACGAATTGTGATACCGGAATTTCGGATGACGATAACCGCAACCGCCGCCCTGTCCGTGCTCGGCGATCAGGTCAGTGATAAGTTGCAACGCCTCGCGCGCCGTACTCGTTCGTTCCAACGCGAGCCGTAGCAAATCCATTCCCGTCAGCCCCGTTTTCGCATACGGCAATTTCGTAAACACCGCTTCATTGCCAATCGCCACGCCGCGCTCGTTCGCGCCCATTTCTGCGCCCCACATCCAGAACGGACGACTCAGCACGACCTCAAAAGTGTGCTGCGCCTGTGGGATTTCAAGATGCGTACAGCGGAGCTTGGCGGGAGACGGATAATTCTTGGCGGGGCGATGTTCGACCAGTTGCGCCTCGCCCGGTTCGCGGTCACTGTTTTTCCCAAACCATACGGCACCGTCGGCGGTGGCGGGAGGAACTGCTACTATCGTGTCACACATAATTGATCCGAGTGAGAAAACGCAGCGAAAGTAGCAGGGAAATCATAGACAGGCAAATCACTCACGTTCGCCTTCTTCACGAGTGTAAGGTTCGTGAGTTATAGTTAGCTTGTCCTACAGGGCTTAACGCTTCAACCACAAAAGATTCGTTATTGAATATGTTGCTATTGGAATTTACCTTGCCATCTTCCTCCTATAACGCCGAGTTCCAGATGGCATTGGCTGGATTAATAGCATTAATCGAAGTCATACTTTTTGTAATGTGTTTACGTTACCTAAAAAGCGCCCCTCGCTGTAACTATTTTCTTGGCTTGCTGACTTTAATGGCGCTGCTTGCCTTTGTTATTGGGAGTGCCTTTAACCAACATTACTATGTTGAGTTGCTCCAAACGACATTTGGAAGTGAAGAAGCCTTTCGGCATCACGAAACGATACTGTACAAATTGAGAGAGTTTTTTACCCTTAGCTCAACAATAGGGCTTACCTTTTCTGCAATCACTGTGGCTGTAAGACTATGGCAACAGCAACGAGGGCTGATAGAACTTGATGAAAGATAGTGAGACCTTGGTTGTCCATCTCGCAGAATACGGCTGGGCCGTCACGTCGGAATTATTCGCGCCGGAAACGATTGTTGCGCTGGCGCAGGAAGTGCGCGCTTTATGGACAAATGACTCCTTCGCTGCCGCTGGTGTCGGGCGCGGCGCGGCGTTGCAGGTGCGCGCCGAAATTCGCAGCGATCACATTTTGTGGCTTGATGACGAACGACTCACCGCGCCGCAGCAAGCCTATCACCAAACGCTCGAAGCCCTGCGCGCCGAACTCAATGCCCAACTTTTCGTCGGCGTGCAGGAACTGGAAGCGCATTATGCTGTGTATCCGCCAGGCGCGTTTTATCAAAAGCATCTCGACCGTTTCAGCAATGCCGATGAACGCATCATTTCCTGTGTGCTGTATCTAAATCCGAACTGGGAAGAACGCTTCGGCGGCGCGTTGCGTTTGTATGAAGACCAGCGTGCGATTGACGTTTACCCGCAGGCCGGAACCTTCGTGATTTTTCGCAGCGATGCGATTTATCACGAAGTCCTGCCCGCCACGCACGAACGCTTTAGCCTGACGGGCTGGTTCAAGCGTCGTTCGCTGGCGCGGCTCGTATAGTCGCGCAGCAGTGACATTATTTGTCTGGTTGTCTAACCCATTCTCAGAAGAGCAGTTGGCTTTTGCCGTCGGGGTGGGGAAAATTTTTAGCTTGTGTCCGACGCGCGAGGCTGCTCTAATAGCGCCTTCTTTCGCGCCCCTACTGAAGTACTTACCTGAAAAGCCTGTTTCGTAGCCCTACGAAAACCTTCCTAACCTAGAAGCGGAGAGCGGCCCTTACGCTTCCAAAACCCGTGAGACTTTATGAAAAATTTCCATAAGTTCGCTTCTCTTTTTCAGCTTCTGGTGTGTCTGTTGGTTGCCGCTCCCATCGCCTTGGCACAAGCGACGGGCGGGCGGGCGAGCGGGGTGGTGACAGACGCCACGAATGCCGCCATTCCCAATGCGTCGGTCGCACTCATCCACGACGCCACCGGGCAAACGTTGACGACACAGACGACCTCTGCTGGAGCTTTCAATTTTCCGAATTTACCGGTCGGCAGTTACACCGTAAAGGTAGCAGCAGACGGGTTTAAAATGATGCAGGGCGAGTTGCAAATTACGCTCAATCAGGAATCGTCGGTGAATTTTGCTTTGCAGCCGGGGAACGTGTCAGATCAGGTAGACGTAACAGCGGCGGCGGATGCACAACTGCAGACCGACACCTCGCAGGCCGCGAGCAGCTACAACTCGCGTCAATCGCTGGAATTGCCGATTTTCAATAATCCGTACACGCTGGCTTTGCTCTCGCCGAACGTCGTCGCCACTTCGACGGGCGTCGTTGGCACGGGCGGCACAATTGGCGGCGCGCGTCCGCGCGGCAACAGCTTCAACATTGACGGCGTTAACAATGACGATCCGAGCGTGACGGGGCCGTCCACGAAATTGATTCTGGACGCGATTCAGGAATTTACCGTCCTCAAGAACAATTTCAATGCCGAGTACGGTTCGACCGCGGGCGGACAATTCAACACGATCACGATGTCGGGCACGAACGCGCTGCACGGGTCGTTGTTCAGCTATTTGCAGAACGAAGGGTTCAATTCCGATTACAGTAATGGCACACGTCCTTATTTCCGCGATCATCGTTTCGGCGGCACGATTGGCCTGCCGGTCATCAAGGACAAGCTGTTTTTCTTCAGCGCTTATCAATACGACCGAGTGAATCAGAGCGCCGTGACGTCAAGTTATCTGGCACCGACGCAAGCGGGCTTACAGCAAATTGCGACACTGGGCGGCGCGAGCAAGTACGTTGTGAGTGCGTTGCAGGAACATCTAACGCTGGCACCGACAGCAACAACGACGCGCACGGTGCTGGGCACACCGGATGTTCCATTTGGTTTGGTTTCGTTGACGGTTCCTGCTAGTTCGCGCGAGCATTTGATGCAAACCAATATTGACCATACGCCGAACGACAAAAATCAATTCCGCTATCGCTTCAGCTTTGAGCGGCGGCACGCGGAACAGCCAGGCGGCGGCAGTGCCGCATTCAATAACCTGCAAACCTACGACAGCCGTTTGTTCTCGGCAACGTGGGTGCGCGTCTTCAGTCCGACGGTGGTAAACGATGCGCGGCTGGCGTACCGGCGCATTGGCGAAAACTATCCGCTCAAAAATCCGAGCCTCAGTGCTGTGCCGAACATCGTGGTGACAGATTTGAATCTAAATATGGGGCCAAACACGGTGTTGCCGCAGGGCGCGCCCGCAAACAGCAGCTATCAACTAGCCGACTCGTTAAGCTGGATGCGCGGCAAGCACACGGTCAAATTCGGCGGCGAAATTCGGCGGCAGATTTATACGCAACGCTTCCTGCAATTCGCACGCGGTTACTACGATTATGCGAGCTTCGATCAGTTGTTGCAGGATCAAGCGCCCAATAGCAATTCCTCTTTCCGCAGCACGGGCAGCGACGGCTTCACCGGCAATCAATTCAAATACGGTGCCTTTGGGCAGGACGATTGGAAGGTCACGCCGAATCTGACGCTGAATCTGGGCGTGCGTTATGAATACTCGACGCTGCCGCGCGATTTGGCGGTACAGGAACGCAATGCCATTGCCAGCGTGCCGGGCGTGATTGAATTCAGAAAACCGTACACGGACAAAAACAACTGGGCACCGCGCGTCGGCTTTGCGTATGCGCCGGAATCCACCCACCGTTTCGGTAAGTGGCTGACGGGCACGCGCGGGCAAAGCGCCATTCGCGCACATTTTGGCGTGAGCTATTACGAGAATTTTTATAACCTCGTGTTAACCTCGCTGCCGCCGCAATTTCAGCAGACCTTGACGCCGACGCTGGCGAATACGGTTTTCGGGCTTGATCCACTGCGACCGTTTTTGCAGAACGGGGGCATCCCGAATCAATTGATGCCGCTCACCGACGCCGCGTCCGCGCGGTCGTTGACGAATGCGCTGATTCCCGATCAGGTGTCACCACAGGCAACCTCGTGGACGCTTTCGTATCAACGCGAGCTTGCGCCGAAGATGGTGATGGAAATGCGTTATCTCGGCACACGCGGTCGGCAATTGCCCGTGCAATCGCGGCTGAATGCGCCTGCGGTCGTCAACAGCGCCATGGTGCTGCCGACGTTCCTGACCGCGCCGGAGGTCAGCACGCTGGTAGGATTGCCGACGCTTGGCGACGTGCGCGCGATGCAGGGCGTAAACGCGCGTCCGCTGGCGTCGCAGGGCTTTGCCACGAATCTGACTTCGTATCAGTTCGCGGGCTCGTCGCAGTACGATGCTGCCTCAGTCAGCGTCACACGCCAATTCACGCAGGGGCTGGCCTTCAATTGGGCGTACACCTGGAGCACGACGATTGATGATTCGACGGTGGAACTGAACAGCAGCACGATCAATCCGCGTCGTCCGCAGGATTTCTTCAATCTGGGTGCCGACCGCGCTCGCTCAGCATTGGATATTCCGCATCGCTTCGCCACGTCGTTCAACTACGATGTCTCATACTTTGAAGCGGCAGATAACAAACTCCTGCGGCACGCTCTGGGCGGCTGGCAGGTGCATGGCATTTTCCAGGCGCAATCCGGTCAACCGATCACGGTGCTGTCCGGCATTGACAGCAACTTCAATCGAGATTCGGTCGGGGATCGCACGGTCTTTAATCCGGCAGGCATTCCCGGCAGTTCGCACGGCACCAAGCCGATTGACGTGAATGGCAATGTCGTTGCGATGGGCAGCAACTCAACCGTAGCGTACGTGGCGATCAACCAAAACGCGCAATACATCGTTGCCGGCCTCGGCAGTCGCGCGACGGCAGGCCGCAATACGCTGCGCACCAACGGGTTCAGCCGGACAGACCTGAACCTGACGAAGATGTTCCGCTTCGGCGAACGCGGGCAACATATTCGCTTCGGCGCGGAATTCTTTGATGTCTTCAATCAACAGCCACGCACGGTCGCCGGCATCGGTGCTCTGACCAGCGCCTTTGCCACCGCAGGCAATGCGTTTTTCAATGATTACAGCATCGGCACCTATCCCGGTCGCCAGATTCAATTGCGCGCGAAACTTGTGTTTTAAGCGAGCGTCGCCGTGTAATTCTCAGGAGCCAGTGAATGCTTGCGTTCACTGGCTCGTCTTTTTGGCAAAAATTGCGAATTGCATTCCCTCGCGCAGCCACGTAAGATTCTGCTTCCATTGTTCTGAGGAGTTCAAATGCTGATTCGTAGCCTCATCGCTTTTGCTGCTATTTTCTCCCTCCTGAGTTTTTCCCACGCACAATCGAATGTCAGCACCGCCGAAGAAAAGGCGTATCGTGCTGCGGTTGTGCTTGCTGCCTCCCCGGAAAAAATTGCCGCGCTGGACAAGTTTCTCGCCGCGTATCCAAAGAGTTCTCTGCGCGTGCTGGCGCATCGCACGATGTTGGAAACGCTGCTGGAAGTACCCGCCGAACAAAAAGACCGTTTTCTTGCGCACGCCCAGCAATTGCTCGCCGCCGCGAGTGACAGTACACGCGGCAACTGGCTGAATTTAATTGCCGGGATGCTGCTGGAAAAAGGCGTTTGGCTGGACGAAGCCGAACGTTTGGCGCAAGAGAGCGTAGCGCAACTTGGTGACCGCAAGAACCTGAAACAATCACAACAAGTCGTAGCCGGAGGCCGTGTCGCCGTGACTTCCAACGTGCCGCGCCTCGTGACGCTCGGTCGCATTTACCTGCAACGCGGCAAGATGAAAGAAGCGGAAACGTTGCTGAAAGAAGCCGCCGCCGCTGATGCGCTGCTTGTCAGCACCTTGCTTGGCCTGGGCGAATTGGCCGCAGCGAAGGGCGATCAAAAAACGGCGCTCCGCTATTTTGCCGATGCTTATTTATCCGGGCGCGGACGCGAACCGGCGCGCAAACGGGTCGAAGCCGCATATCGCAAAGTCTATCCGACCAAGCCGGAAGAACTCGAAATCTGGCTGGATGCCAAATATCAAAAAGACGCGCCCAATCCGATTAAAGTCGAAGCATACAAACCAACCGCCGCCCGCACGAATCGCGTCGTTTTGGCCGAAGTGTTTTCCGGTTCCAGTTGCGCCCCGTGCATCGCAACGGATTTGGCGGTGGAAGCGGCGCTGAAACGCTACTCAACTAAAGAACTGGCCGTGCTGATGTATCACGTACAGATTCCCGATCTCGATCCGCTGACGAATCCGACAGGCGAGGCGCGGCAGGATTTTTACGGTGCCAGAGTCGCGCCGCTTGTGTACGTCAACGGTGCCTTGCAGCGCGGTTTGGGCGGCTATCGGGACAAGGCCGAAGAAAGCTGGGCAAAGCTGACGCCCGTCATTGACAAAGCTTTGGACGCGCCCTCGGAAGCCGCCATTCGCATTAGCGCGATGCGGCAAGGGCCAACTATCAAAGTAAAACTTGGCATTGAGAAAATCCGCAGCAACGCTTCCACCTTGCGTTTGCATTTGGCGCTGGTCGAAGACGAAGTGCGCTACACGGGCGTCAACGGCATTCGCTTTCATCCAATGGTGGTGCGCGCGATGGCGGGCGAAAAGGCCGCAGGCTGGGCGGTGAAGGCAGACGAAACGCCAGCGTTTGAGCATACGTTTGAGGTGCAGAAAATCGAAGCCGCAACCAAAACCTACCTGGACGAGTACGAATTGAATGGTCGCGCGCTGCCCGTCAAGTTTGAAGATAAGAAACACGCCATAGATGTGAACAAATTGTCCCTCGTCGCGTTTTTGCAAGACCCGCAAACCAAACAGATTTTGCAGGCCGTGTTTCTGAAATTGCCTGCCGCCGATAAATTTCAGTGAACCTTATGAAACCTTCTTTTGCCCAATCATTGCTCGCCAGCCTGCTTGCCGTTGCGCTGAGCCTGACGGTTTTTTCGCAAGCCACCGAAGCGCCAGGAAAAAAACTGCTTGGTTCACTTGCGCCTGACATCACTGTGCATGACCTTGACGCCAAGCCTGTCCAACTTTCGCAGTTCAAAGCCAAGCCCACCGTCATCACTTTTTGGGCGACGTGGTGCGGCCCGTGCATCAAAGAGATGCCCGTTCAGCAAACTGGTCGAGGAGTCACAAGGCAAATTGCAGGTCTTAGCCGTTGCCATGCTCGACACACCTGCCGATACCACCAATTTCGCGCAAAATCCCTGCTTACAAATTCACCTGGCACTCGATCCCGAAGGCGAAGAAGAAGACTCTGCTATCGCCAAGGCCTTCGGCATGACTGGCCTGCCGACGAATGTTTTTCTGGATGCGGACGGGAAGGTGATTGATTACTGGCGCGGACTGGAAAGCAGCGCGACGCTGGTGAAGAAAGTGCAAGGGCTGCTGGCGAAGTGACGCGCTGCTGTCGGGCCAGCAACTCTGGCGATTCCGATTCTGGCATCTGCTTACTGCGAGATAACGGCCGATTGTTTTATAGGCGGTGGTCAGGCGTCAGGTGCCAGTATTGATGAGTAGAAAGTTTGGCTTGTTTGGGAAGGGACTGGCGACTTGTCCTAAATGCTTCAGCGTTATGTGCTGCTCAATTACGCTGCAACCTCACGAAATGGTCTGCGGTGCTTCGGGAATCAAGCCTACAAAAATTGGCCAGACGTGCGGCTGGCGGTCAGCAATGTGCGAAGCGGGCAGTGACGCATTGCTCGGCTTTAGCGACAAGACCAACTGCATCGTCGAAGAGGACTTCTGTGTTGCTGACAAAGGCGTGCAGCGGCAGCGAGCCCGTCAAATCGGCATACAACGGCGAGGCGAGCGGATCGGTGACAGACGCGCCGCCGAGATACCTGGGCGCGACGTGTTTCGGCACATCGCCATAAAACATCGAGGTCGCGGCAGTCATTCGTGACATACGATAGCCCCGTTGCTGCATATCTGTCCACGGAGAAAAGCAAAACGCCAGTGCCGGTAACGACTCGCCCGCATCGCGTAACGCAACTAAGGTAGCGATAGTTAAGCCGCCGCCGCGCCAGATACCGCAATGACCATTTTGCTCGGCGCAATGCCCTGCGCACGCAACCAGCGATAAGCCGTGGTGGCGTCTTCGATGGGCGCGGGAAAGCGATGTTCGGGCGCGAAGGCGATAATCCAGCGCAAAGACGCGCGCGCTTTGGTTTAGTGCGCCAACGCGGCGGTGAACGGACGATGCGTGGCGGGCGAACAAGCCAGGTACGCGCCACCGTGCAGGTAGAAAATTACGTGGTCATCGTTCGCGTCTTCCCACCAGACCCATTCGCCTTTGATGCCTGCTTCGTTGACAGCGCGCACGTTCACGCCTTTGGGCGTCAAGCGTGCTGCCAGGCGTGTATCACCAAACTTTTGCGGGCGTAGGCGGCGATTTCTGCCTCATTTGCCGCGCACATGCGCTTTGATCCGCAGGCGAATGACGAGTTGCTCGGCTTTGCCAACAAGGCATAATGGGATCTCCTGGCTTTCGGTTGTTCCAAGTTGTTTCTCAAACCACGGCCCCAGCACGCGCCAATAATTGACCGGCACAAAGCGTTGCAGCAGGGCTAAGAGTTTGGCATCGGCTCAATTAAAATGCGTTTTTCGTTGCTGGATGCGCGCAGGATGCGTTCGGCAGCTTGCTCGGTCGTGCGTACGACGTTGTTAAACTGGATTGCAGTGTCTTTGTGTTCTGCGGCCTTTGCTGTTGCGCCTAACTTCGCACTGGCGCAATATTGGTTTTGATGCCGCCAGGATGAATCGCCGCGACGTGAACATTGGAGCCTTTCAATTCGTGCCGCAGCGATTCCGTAAAACCGCGCACGCCGAATTTGCTGGCGCAATAGGCGGATTGTCCGATGGGCGCAATGATGCCGAAAATGCTCGACACGTTCAGAATGTAGGCTTCCGGTTGTTGTCTGAGCAGCGGCAGAAAACATTTCGTGCCGTAAATCACACCGAACAGGTTGATGCCGAGCAGCCATTCGTAATCATCTAGCGAAAGCTCTTCCGCCGTGCCCAAAATCGCGACGCCTGCGTTGTTAAGCAGGATTGAGGCGCGCCCGTGCTCGGCCAGCACTTCGGCGGCGAATTGTTGCATCGCTTCTTTGTCGGAAACATCCAGCACGTGTTCTGTAACTTTGACACCGCAGGCACGCGCGGCCTGTGCGGTTTCGGCTAAGCCCCTCGCGTTGACATCACTGATAGCAAGGGCTGCGCCTTGTTGTGCGAAACGCAGGGTGGTGGCGCGTCCGATGCCGGAGGCTGCGCCCGTGATAACAGCGACGGTGTTGCGATCAATATTCATACGCGATTCCTGGACGTGTAATAGCCGACATTCTAGCAACAGCCGCGAAATCTCCCAAGCCAGAGCCACTCGCTTGACTTTTGCGGGGGGCGGTCAATAATTAGGTTGTTTTTGAAGAACGGATTTCTACCACCAAATTACGAGGTACAACCAATGTCAGAAGAGAAGAAAGGTCTGAACCGCCGCGACGCATTAAAGGGCATTGTCACTGGCATCGGCGTCGGTGCGAGCCTGCCGATTCTGGGGCAAAGCGCGCTGGCACAGCACGAACATCACGCCGTCGCAGCCAAAACCGTGCAGGCGAAAACCGCTGTGGCCAAGCCAAAATTTTTCACGGCTGCGGAGATGGCTGCAATTGGCGAAATTTCCGAGTTGATTATTCCGGCAGATGAACGTTCGGGCGGCGCAAAGGCTGCCGAAGTTCCGGCCTTCATTGATCTGATGATTAGCGAATCGCCCGCGGAAACCAAAGACCTTTGGAAAAAAGGCCTGGCGGCGATGGATGCAAAAGCAGATGGCTCGTTTGTCAAAGCCGCGAAGGACAAACAGATTGCGGTTCTAACCGAGATCAGCAAAAACGAAATGAAGCCGACGAATTTGGAAGAACGCTTCTTTCGTGCCATCAAAGGAATGACGATTGACGGTTATTACACCTCAAAAATCGGCATTCACGACGAATTAAAATACAAAGGCAACACGTACCTGCGAGAATTTAAAGGATGCACGCATCCTGAACACCAATCGTAACGAGTTACCCTACCGCACAAGTGCCCCAACGATTAAAGCCCGCGAGTGTGAGCGTGGGATGAGTCAGTTTCCAAGCCTCGCATCACCCCAAAACAAGGTGCGAGGCTTTTCTTTGAGTAGGATTTAGGATTTGGGATTTAGGATTTAGTGCTCGTATCGTAAGCCTGCCTAAATCCTCCATCTTAATTTTTGAAGAAAGCGTAGGATACAAATCCCAAATCCCAAATCCCAAATCCCAAATCCCAAATCCTAAGGAGTGTTAGAAACACCATGAGCATGACATTTGCAATGATCAAACCTGACGCTGTGCGCGCAGGCAATGCTGGCAATATTATTCAGCGCATCAATGACAACGGCTTCGCCATTCGCGCGATGAAGTTGATTCATATGACGAAGCCGATTGCGGAAGGCTTTTATGCGGTGCATAAAGACCGCCCCTTCTTTGGCGAGTTGGTGGCGTTTATGAGCAGCGGCCCGACCGTTGTGCTGGCGCTGGAAAAAGAAAATGCGCAACAAGCCTGGCGTGATTTGATGGGGCCGACTGATTCCACCAAAGCGCCGAAAGGCACAATTCGCGGCGACTTCGGCACCAGCGTCGGTGAAAATGCGACGCACGGTTCGGATTCGGATGAGAACGCGAAAATCGAGTTGAGCTATTTCTTCAACGCCACCGAGTTTTGTTAGGAAGATGCTGGATGCTAGATACTGGATGCGAGGAAGCATGCCCCGCATCTAGCATCTAACATCCAGCCTCTTTTTTTCTATGCCAATTCTCGAAGCCACCAACGTCACCAAAGAATATCCGATGGGCAGCGAAGAAGTGCATGCTCTGGCGGGCGTGTCGGTGGCGATTGAGGCAGGCGAATTTGTGGCGATTTTGGGACAAGCGGTTCGGGCAAATCCACGTTGCTGAATTTGTTTGGCGGTTTGGATCGCCCAACGAGCAGCGAGATTCGCTTTCAGGGGCAAAGCCTTGCGCCGTTTTCTTCGCGTGAAATGTCGCGCTATCGCCTGCGCAGCATCGGCATGATTTTCCAGAGCTTCAACCTGATTCCCACAATGACCGCGCGCCAAAACGTTTCGCTCGCGCTCGCGTTTGCCGGGATGAGGCAATCTGAACGGCAGCAGCGCTCCAAAGAACTGCTCGAACGTGTCGGCCTGGCCGCGCGCGTAGATCATCGGCCCTCAGAGTTGTCGGGCGGCGAGCAACAGCGCGTTTCCATCGCGCGCGCGTTGGCGAATGACCCGCAGGTGTTACTAGCCGATGAGCCAACCGGAAATTTAGACAGCGCGCGCGCTGCTGAGTTGTTGGAATTGCTCAAAACCATGCAGCGCGACGGCAAGACCATCGTAATGGTCACGCACGATCAGGAATTGGCGAATCGCTTCGCCGACCGCATCATCAAGCTGAAAGATGGGAGGCTCGCCGAATGAAAGCACAGCCCCTGAAAATAATTCTTGCCTTGTTGTTGCTTGTAAGCCTAACGCACGCCGCTTCGCCCAAAGAGGTCGCGGCACAGTTCTACCGCACCTGTCAGCGACTGAAAATCAGCGGCCTGCCCACCGCCAGACAATCCAAATTGCTCGCACCATATTTGAGCCAGGAGTTGCAACAGCTCATTCAGTCTGCGCGGCAAAAACAAGCCGAGTTTATCAAAGCGCATCCTGACGAAAAGCCACCGTGGATCGAAGGTGATTTCTTTTCCAGTTCCTTTGAAGGCTCACACGGCTTTCGCGTCGGCGCGCCTGTGATGCAGAAAGATCGTGCGGAGGTTTCTGTGCAGCTGTTTTATCGTGACGGAAAGAAAGTAATTCGCTGGTCGGATGCGTTAGTGTTGACGCGCACAAAAAACAGCTGGGTCGTGTCTGACTTACTTTACAAAGCGCCGTGGGATTTCAAACCCGGCACCAGTTTGCGCGGCGTTTTGCAAGCCGAATAAATCGCTATGAACCTGACTGACTTGCTCGCACTCGCTCTGCGTAACCTTCGCCAAGCTAAGCTGCGCACCGCTCTGACGGTGATGGGCGTGGTTGTCGGCGTGGCGGCGATTATCACGATGGTCAGTTTCGGATTGGGCTTGCAAAATAACATCATCACGAATGCCCTCGCGCGGCTGGAAATTTTTACGACGATTACGGTGTCGGGAATGAATGTGGACGCGCTGCTGGAAATGAACGAGGGGCGCACGGTGTTTGATGACGAAGAGGAGAATCCGGCTTCGCCCACAGCAACACCTACGCCGAGCGCCAGCCCCAGCCCGACGCCTGTGCCGCGCCGGATGCTGGATGACGAAGCGCTTGCAGAAATCGAGAAAATCCCCGGCGTCAAATACGCTGTGCCGCAGGTAAATCTGGCTTGTTACCTGCGTTTTGAAGGGCGCACGCGGCGGCGCAATTTGGGTGGCGCTTCCGCAAATCCCGAACGCATTCCCGGCTTCAAAAAATTCCTTGCGGGGCAGGGCTTCAGCGGTGACGATGTCGAAGAAATTATCGTGACGGAAGGCTTTGCCGAGGGCTTTACGCAACCTCGCCGCCGCGAACGTCGTGGCCCCTTTGCCGCGCTGGAAAAGCCCGAAAAGAGCGATGCCGAACGCGCCGAAGCTGCACAAAAATTAATTGGCAAAGAAGTCACGTTACTCACGCTTAAAGGCAGTGGCGCTGCGCCTGCGAGCGTTTTTGGTATTCCGCTGATGACGCCGCCGCAGCCGGAAGCGAATGCCAAACCACCTGCTGAATTCGACCAGAAATTTGAGCGGCATCTTTTTAAAATCGTGGGCGTGTTGCCTAACGAGCAGCGTAATTTCAATCCTTTCAGCGGCGGCTCGAATATCCTGATCCCCGTCGAGCAGGCGAAACGCTACGCCGAAACAAACAAGAGCGAAATGTCGCAGATGGGCGCGGCGTTGGTGGGCGATGCGGGATACAACCAAGTGTCGGTACAGGTCGTTGATCCAACGCGGACGCAGGCCGTACACGCCGAATTGAAAAAGCGGGGCTTCAATGTCTTTCCGCTGCCGAATCTGGACGAAATCAAACGCGTATTTTTGTTTGTGAACGGCGCGCTGGCCCTGATTGGCGGCATCGCGCTGCTGGTGGCTTCGTTCGGTATTTCCAACACGATGATTATGTCTATCCGCGAACGCACGCGCGAAATCGGCATTATGAAAGCGATTGGCGGTTCAGACGCCGAAATCATGAAAATCTTCTTTTTCGAGGCGTGCCTGATCGGCTTTATGGGCGGACTATTCGGCGTGTTGATCGGCTGGATGCTGACGACGATTGCCAATCCCATCGTCAACAAATACGTCGTGCAATCGGCGACGACGTACATTCAATTCTTCTCGATTCCCTGGTATTTATGGGGCGGCGCGATTTTGTTTGCGATGTTGATTGCGCTGCTCGCGGCGCTCTATCCTGCTTCGCAGGCGGCGCGCGTTGATCCGATTAAAGCGTTACGGCACGATTGAGTAAACCTCATCGGACGCAGATGAACGCCGATTCAGCAGATTTACGCAGAGGTACGCAGCGAATATCTGCCGAATCGGCGTTCATCTGCGTCCTATTTCGTGATGGGTGTATCTTGTTTTTTTGGTTGGCTCTTGTCTCTCTTGCTGGTTGTCAATACACTCTGCGGCGATTCCACAAGATTTTCAGCGCGTAGTACAAGTACGAAACTCCAGCGCAGCGGGGCGATGGTTTTTCAGCGCAAATCCCGCACAACTCCGATCCCTAACAACTAAGGAGGCAAAAGCAATGGCAACGAATCGCGGCGTGGCCTATCTGGGGCCAGGCAAAGTCGAAGTTCAAAACATTCCTTATCCCAAACTGGTCAATCCGAACAAAAAAGGCAAAGCCGAACACGCGGTTATCCTGAAAGTCGTCACGACCAATATTTGCGGCAGCGATCAGCATATGGTGCGTGGGCGCACGACGGCTCCCGCCGGCTTGATTCTGGGCCACGAAATCACGGGGGAGGTTATTGAAAAAGGACGCGATGTGGAGTTCATTAACATCGGCGATCTGGTTACGGTTCCCTTCAATGTGGCCTGCGGGCGTTGTCGTAATTGTCGCGGGCAACAGACGGGCATTTGCCTGACCGTAAATCCGGCCCGCGCGGGCGGGGCTTATGGTTACGTTGATATGGGCGGCTGGGTTGGCGGACAGGCGGAATACGTAATGATTCCCTACGCCGACTTCAATTTGATTAAGTTCCCGAACAAAGACCAGGCGATGGAAAAAATCAAAGACCTGACCTGCTTGTCTGACATCCTGCCAACGGGCTATCACGGTTGCGTGTCGGCAGGCGTCGGCCCCGGCACGATTGTTTATGTTGCGGGCGCGGGCCCCGTCGGCTTGGCGGCAGCGGCTTCGGCACATTTGCTCGGTGCGGCGTGTGTGATCGTGGGTGATATGATTCCGGCGCGGTTAAAGCAGGCCAAATCGTTCGGTTGCGAAACGATTGATCTTTCCAAAAATGCCTCGCTGGCAGAACAAATCGAACAAATCGTCGGCGTGCCCGAAGTGGATTGCGCAGTAGATGCCGTCGGTTTTGAAGCGCGCGGGCACGGAGCCGAAGCCAAAGTCGAACGTCCGGCAACAGTGCTGAATTCAATTATGGAAATCACGCGCGCGGGCGGCTCGCTTGGTATTCCCGGCTTGTACGTGACGGGCGATCCGGGCGGCGTGGATGAAGCGGCGAAGATTGGCAGCCTGAGCATTCGCCTCGGCCTCGGCTGGGCGAAGAGCCACGCCTTTTTCACCGGGCAAACGCCGGTGCTAAAATACAACCGCCAACTGATGAACGCGATTTTGTACAATAAAATCAAGGTGGCGAAAGCCGTCAACGTCACGATGATTTCGCTGGATGACGCGCCGAAAGGGTATTCGGACTTTGACAAAGGCGCGGCGCGGAAGTTCGTTATTGATCCGCACGGCAGTGTGCAGTAGGTAGTTTTTCATTCACCGCAAAAGGCACAAAAGGCGCAAAGGTTTTTGTGTCTTTTGTGCTTTTTGTGGTGGGAACAAATTTGGGAAAAGCGTTATGAAAAGAAAAATTCCATTCTTACTCTCTCTCCTCATTTTATGTTGTTTCTCCTCGTTCGCGCTGGCGCAGAGCGGTAAAGCGCGCGTCATCGTGTTTGGCGCGCATCCTGACGATCCGGAAATCGGCGCGGCGGGCGTCGCGGCGATGTGGGCGGCCAAAGGACACGCCGTTAAATTGGTGGCTTGCACGAACGGCGACATCGGGCATTTTAAGGAGGCAGGCGGGCAGCTTTACCGCCGTCGCAAAGCCGAAGTCGAACGCGCAGCAAAACTGATGGGCTACACCGTCGAGCAGTTGGACAATCACGACGGCGAGTTGGAACCGACGCTCGAAAATCGCAAGAAGGTCACGCGCCTGATTCGGCAGTGGCAGGCTGACATCGTCATCAGCCATCGCCCGAATGATTACCATCCCGATCACCGCTACACGGGCGTGCTCGTGCAGGATGCGGCGTATATGGTGACAGTGCCGAACTTCTGCCCTGAGGTGCCGCACCTGACGAAAAATCCGATCTTTCTCTATTCGTCGGATCGCTTTGACAAGCCGAATCCCTTCTCTGCCGACATCATCGTGGACATCGGTTCGGTAATGGAAAAGAAGCTGGATGGACTGCTTGGCATGGTGTCGCAGTTTTACGAAGGCGGCGCGAACGGCGATGAATCGTTAATGAACAAAGACCCGGAATTTGTGAAGAAACGTTGGGCTGAAGTTCGTGCGCGATTCGTGAATCGGCAGATGGATGTGGCCAATCGCTATCGTCAGCGCCTCGAAGAATATTACGGCAAAGAGCGCGCGGCGAAGGTGCAATACGCCGAGGCGTTCGAGATTTGCGAATATGGACGCAGACCGGACAAGGCAGAGATTAAGCGGCTGTTTCCGTTTTTTGATTGAAGAATAGGACACGGAGGAACGCAGATTTTGCAGATGTGCGCAGCTCACAGCGACGCAATGGATTCTCGCGTCAATCCGCAAAATCTGCGTTCCTCCGTGTCCCCTGCTGCTTATGATTTTGATCGGACCTGAACAACCGGAAGACCTGGCTGCCATTCATGCCGTTGTCGCACAAGCCTTCGGACAGGCTGCTGAAGCCGAGTTGGTAGACAAGCTGCGCGACAACAGCAAAGCCATCGTCTCGCTCGTTGCCGTGGAAAATGCCCAGATCATCGGTCATATTCTCTTCAGCGAAGTGACGATTGACGCCACGACGATCATCGGCCTGGCACCGTTGGCCGTGCTGCCGAGTTATCAAAAACAGGGCGTCGGCACGTTGCTTACCAACGCGGGTATTGCCGCCTGTCGTGACGCCGGTTACACGGCAATGGTCGTGTTGGGGCATCCTCACTATTACCCGCGTTTCGGTTTTGTGCCTGCGAGCCAGTTCGGCATCCGGTCGGAATACGATGTACCGGACGAGGTGTTTATGGCGCTGGAATTGCAGCCGGGCGCGCTGGCCAACTGTGCGGGTGTGGCGAAGTATCAAGTGGAGTTTAATGAAGTATGAGCGACGAAAACATTAGTTGGTTTCCCGTGCCGGACGAGGAAGAATTGCCGGACAATTTGCGCGGTCTGATGATGAAAGCGCGACAGAAACTCGGCTTTGTGCCGAACGTCTTTCGCGTGATGAGCTTTCGGCCTGAACGTTTGAGCGCGTGGTTTGCGCACTATAAACAGTTGCACGAGCCGACGGAAAATCTGACCGCGGCGGAACGCGAAATGATTGCGGTAGCGGTTTCGATGGCGAATGGTTGTTTGTATTGCCTTGCCTCGCACGGCGCGGCGTTGCGCGAGGTGCTCGGCGATCCGGTGCAGGGCGACCGCATTACGCTGGATTACAAACGCGCCAGCGTCAGTCCCAAAATGCGCGCCGTGTTGGATTACGCCGTCAAGCTGACGGTCGAGCCGCGTGAATGTTCGCCCGCCGACATCGAGCATCTGAAAAGCTTTGGCCTCACGACGGAAGAGGTGTGGGACGTGATTGAAATTGCGGCAATGTATAACTTCACGAATCGGATGGCGCACGCGACCGGAATGATGCCGAACCCGGAATATCACGCGCGGGCGCGGTAGCGATAAAGCTTGCAACGAAGTGCCGTCTGGTCTCGTCTTTCGCTCTACAACTTGCTGACAACCAATCACGCACAGGAAGAATTTATGAAAAACATGGTTCGCTTATCCCTCGTCGTTACTTTGCAGGCCGCGCTGTTGCTGAGCCTGTTCGCACAATCCGTCGAGCGTATTGACGCCGACATCAACGCGAAGATTCGCCAGGAAGGTTTGCAGAATTCGCAAATTATGCGCACGTTGCACGTTCTGGCGGACGTTTACGGGCCGCGTATGACTGGCACGCCGAATCACGAGAACGCCGCGAAATGGGCGATCAAGCAAATGGAAAGCTGGGGCTTTGCCAACGGGCATCTTGAACCGTGGGAGTTTGGCCATCCCGGCTGGCTGAATGAACGGCTCACCGCGCACATCGTCGCGCCCGTCAAAGATGCGCTGGTCTGTGAAGTACTGGCCTGGACGCCGAGCACGAAAGGCACCGTGACAGCACAAGCCGTACAGCTTGCGTGGCCAGAAAATCCTGCGCCGCCCTCGGCAGCCGGTCGCGGCGGTTTTGGTGCTGCGCCCAACACAAATCCGACGCAGGAGCAATTGACCGCGTACCTCGAAACCGTCAAAGACAAGGTCAAAGGAAAGATCGTACTGACGGGCAAAACCCGTTTTGTGCCGGTGAACATCACGCCCGCGCCGAAGCGTCGTGATGCAGCACAGTGGAAAGCCCAGTTTGATCCCAACAATCCGAACGCCGGGCAAGGCTTCGGCGGACGTGGCGGACGCGGCGGCGGACAGCCGGAAGCGGCACAAGTCCCCGCACGATTGACCACAGAACAGTTGGATACGCAGGTGAATAAATTTCTGCTGGGGAATGGCGCGCTGTTGCGCATCAACGATGCCGGACGTGAACACGGGCAAATCATTGCTACTTATAATCGCAGCTATGATCTAACCAAGGTTCCGCCGACGGTCATTCTGCGCAATGAAGATTATGGGCGCATCTCCCGCATCCTCGCGGATGGCACGCCCGTGCAGTTGGAATTCAATATCGTCAACCAAACGTATCCCGCCGGAAAAACTTCCTACAACGCGATTGCTGAAATTCCCGGTACCGACAAAAAAGACGAAGTTGTGATGCTCGGCGGCCACTTGGATTCGTGGCACGGCGCGACGGGCGCGACCGACAATGCGATTGGTTGCGCAATTATGATGGAAGCGGCGCGCATCCTGAAAACCATTGGCGTCAAGCCCCGCCGCACGATTCGTGTGGCGCTGTGGAGCGGTGAGGAGCAGGGCATTTACGGCTCGCAGGCGTACGTCAAAGAACATTTCGGTTCCGCCGAAAATCCGAAGCCGGAGTTTGCCAAATTCGCCGGTTACTTCAACGTGGACACGGGAACCGGGCAAGTCCACGGCGCAAGCGTATTCGGCCCCTCGGCTGCCGCTACGATTTTGCGGCAGGCGCTCGCTCCGTTTGAAGACCTTGGTCTCTACGGCGCGCTCACCACCAAAAGCCGTGCGGTGGCCGGAACGGATAGCACGTCGTTCAATAATGCCGGATTGCCGGGCATCGGGATGAGTCAGGACACGATTGAATACAACACGCACACGCATCACACGAACCTCGACAACTACGAACGTATTATCGAGGACGATGTGAAGAAGTCGGCGGTTGCCATTGCGGGCGCGCTGTACGTGCTGGCGATGCGCGATGAAATGCTGCCCCGCTTTAGCAAAGAGGAAATGCCGCCGCCGCCAGCCGAACGCGGCACGACAACGGCGACGTCGACGACACGCCCTCGGTAATTTGCTAGCGAGAGCAGGAAAAGAATTGTCAGTACGCGCCAGCGCCTGGGAGCGCACGCGGCTCGCGTGCTAAGGCGTGAAAGGAAGTACGCTCCGAGGCTGATAAAACCTCAGCACGCGAGCCGCGTGCGCTCCCAGGCGCTGGCGCGTACTGCTGGCGGAACGTAACAAGAATTTCCTTTTCTTGTTTTCGCTATTTGGCACAGATCATTAACTATCGTCGACACAACTGACCACTGACAAATACCCCCCCTCCCTTGCCAGCCTCACCCGGTCTGTTTAAAATGCGTTCATCCATCCTGAACAAAAGGTTTATTTGCGGCCCACGCCGCAAGAATTGACAGCACGCCGGCAAACATTCCCTCGTATACATTGGTGCGTTTGGAGTCAAGAACTTGGGTAGGGCAGGCCGGAGTTTATCGAAACATCGCTTGGCTGTCGTACAGAAAGAAATCGTTGTGAGTAGTGAGGCAACCAATCCACGTCAAGCCTTAGTTGACTTAATCGAAGCCGGGCAGCGCGCTGCCGAAGAGTTTCGCCACGATGAGGCGATAGCGTTGCTTGAAGCGGCGCTACGTAGCCCGCTGTTGCGCGACGAACCGCGCGCGCAGGTGCGTTGTGCGTTGGCCGAATCGCTCGAATACCTGGCGCGCTATCGCGAGGCGTTGGCTGTCATTGCCGAGTATGAAAACGCGACGGCACGCGCGCAGTTACGGCCCGGTGCGTTGTTCCTCGTGTGGTTGCGGCTGGGCTCGTTGCAAGGTTACATCGGCGATCATCCACGCGCGATTTCGTATCTGAAATCGGCGCTCGCGCTGGCCGAAAAAAGTCAGGATGCAGAAGAGCTCGGCGCGTGTCACATGGTGCTGGGACGCATTTATCGCGCGATTGGCGAAGCACAATTCGCCCGCGACCATCTGCGCACGGCGCTGCAATTCCACCGGCCTTTGGGCAAGTGGAGCGCGCTCGCCCAAAATTACTTTCTGCTTGGCAATGTCTACCTCAACGAAGGCGAAATGGAAGCCGCGCGCGAGAATTTTGAGCAAGCCATCAAAATCATCGGCGAACGCCGCGCGCCGCTCTTGCTCGGAAGCATTTACACGAACCTTTCCAATCTGATTTTGTTGCAGGAATACCGGCAGGCGACGGAAGGCGTCGAGGCGCTGGAAAAGGCGATTTATTACCTCAAAGAAGCCAGGAACAAACGCCTGCTGGCCTATGCCTACAGCAATCTCGGTTTTGTGCTGACGAATATTGGCGAATGGGAACGCGCGCAGCAGATGTTGCATTACGCAATTGAGGTCGGGCACGAAATGGATAATCGTGCGGTGCAGGGAACGGCACTGGATACGCTCGGCGAACTGGCCATTTTGCAGGGGCGACTGGATGACGCGGAAGAGTTGCTTGAACGTTCGCTCTATCATTTTCAGGCGGCCAACTTTCCTTATGGCGAAGTGCAGGCGCTGCAAACGGTTGGGCGTTGTTATCTGGCACAACAGCAATTCACGCGCGCCATCGGTGCTTTTGAGCAGCAACTGGCCTTAGCCGAACGCATCGAGGACAAACGCAGCCGCAATTCGGCGCAGCTTTATCTGGCGCAGACGATGGTAGAAATGGGCAAACTGGCCGACGCGCAAACGCTGCTGGATCAGTTGGCCGAAGACATCGAAACATCCGCCAACATTTCCCTGGTCGGTCATTCGCGCGCGGTCAATGGCTGGCTGCAACAGCGCGCGGGTCATTACGAAGAGGCGCGGCAGGAATTCGCGCAGGCGCGCACAATTTTTACGATGGTGGCCGACCGTTACCGCGAAACCACGATGCGCCATTCGCTCAGTCAGGTGTTGGTAGCGCTCGGCGATGAACCACGCGCACGCGAGGAATTGCGTGTCGCGCAGGTGGCCTGTCATCCCCTAGGCCAGATTCCGTTACGGCAGCAAATTGAAGAGGCATTGGCGCGGCTGACCGGAGACGAAATAACACCTGCACCTGCCGCCGCGTCGCGCAACAGCGATGCTGTGATTTTGCGCCTGCTGCGGGCGACCGCTTCGCCGGAATTACTGCTCAATGAATTGGCAGCCGTGTTGTCGGATGTCATCGGCTGCATACCCGTGATTATTTACGAGGAGCGCGAAGGGCAATACATTCCGCTGGCGTACAGCCGCAGCGATGCAGCAGAGGCCGAAAGCCTGCGCGTTAGTTGGAATGAACGTCTGCGCACGGCAACCTCCGTGCTGGGAACGTCCCTGCTGGAAGCGCCCGCAAAAGGTGCCGTGTATAAATTGCGCGGGCCGCGTCGCCGCTTGGTGTTGCTGGGCGGACGGCGCAGCAACGGGCACTACTCCCGCGAAAAAATCGAGCCGTTGCTGCGTGTGGCCGAGATGGGGTTAGAGATTGTGCAGCGGCGCGAAAATGGCGATGTCAGCGCCGAGCATGATTTTTCCAATAGCGGGGCGCAGATCACCAGCGAAGGTTTTGTGTATGCCAGCACGCCGATGCGCGCCCTGCTGGCAGAAATCCACAAAATTCGCGGCAGCCGCGTCACGGCGTTAATTACCGGCGAATCCGGCACCGGCAAAGAGGTCGTCGCGCGCACGATTCACAATCTCAGCACGCGGCGCAGCAAACCATTCGCTGCCTTCAACTGTACGGTCGTCGCGCCGGAAGTGGTGAATTCGCAACTTTTCGGCCACAAGAAGGGCGCGTTCACAGGCGCGGTTGAAGACGCCGTCGGCGTGATTGAGGCAGCGCACGGCGGCACCTTGTTTCTGGATGAAATCGGCGATTTGTCGCTGGATGTGCAACCCAAACTGCTGCGCTTTTTGCAGGACGGCGAAATTCATCGGCTCGGCGAAAATACGCCGATTAAGGTGGACGTGCGCGTGATTGCCGCGACCAATGCCGATTTAGAAAAACTGGTTGCCGAGGGGCGCTTCCGCGAAGATTTGTATTACCGGCTGAATATCATTCGCCTGCATTTGCCGCCATTGCGCGACCGGCGCGAAGAAATCCCCCTCTTGATTGAGCATTTTCTGAAAGTTTACAGCCAGCAGTCGCTCAAAGATGGCATCACGATTACGCCGCTCGCGATGGATTTGTTGACTGTTTACGACTGGCCGGGCAACGTGCGGCAGTTGGTGAATGAATTGCAGCGGTTGCTGGCATACAAAGATTCGGGCGAAACGATTACCGAACGTGATCTCTCGCCGATGATTGCGGGCCAGCACCGCCCGCCGGTTTTAGAGCGCAAAGCGTTGGCTGCGGCTGCCGATGCATTATTGCAATCCCCCACGGTGGCGTCTTTGGTTGCTCTACCACCGCATCACCAGGGAAACCATGCCGCACTGTCGCCAAACGCTGATCAGTCTGTCCAAATTCGTTATCAGCCCGGCATCCGTTCGTTACACGATATTGTGGATGAAGTCGAAACCCAACTCATTCTCGATGCCATGCGCCGCCACGACGGTCACCGCACCGCCGTCTGCGAAGAACTTGGCATCACGCGCAAAGGGCTTTACCTGAAACTTCATCGGCTCGGCATTGATGTGTCGGAATTTGAGTAGGAAAGAAGCAGCGTAAACGTCTTGTTTGCGTGTTTGGCCGCGCATCTTACCGGCAGCAACGCAAACGAGACGTTTGCGCTACGTCGAATGACTAGACTTCTTTCTGCCCGCCCTTTAGACTCGCATTCTGTACTTCACCAATTGCTGAACAGTTTACTTCACAGGAGAAAAGTTCGTATGTTTCGTCAAAGATTTACGGCGGCGCTGATTGCCCTCTTAATTGTAAGCCTTGCCGTACCTGCCCAAGTCGCTATTCCTGCCGAAAAAGTGAATCAGGAGATGATGAGCAAAATCCGCAAGGAAGGCATGGATAACTCCAAAGTTATGGACACCTTAAGCTGGTTAACCGACGTGCATGGCCCGCGTCTGACCGGCTCGCCCAAATTGAAAGCGGCGAATGAATGGACAAAGGCCAAGCTTACCGAATGGGGCTTGCAAAACGCCCATCTCGAATCGTGGGGGCCGTTCGGACGCGGCTGGTCGCTGGAACGCTTTGCCGCGCACGCGCTCGAACCCAGCTACTTTCCGTTGCAGGCGTTTCCGAAAGCCTGGTCATCCGGCACGAACGGCCCGGTCGTGGGCGAAGTCGTGATGATGGATGTCAAAACGGATGCTGATCTGGAAAAATATCGCGGCAAACTGAAAGGCGCGATTGTTTTTACACAACCAATGCGCAACGTCGAAGCCTTATTTAAAGCGCCCGGCGCGCGTTTCACCGATGAGCAATTGCTGGCGATGGCAAATGCCGGAATGGTCGCGGAACCCGGCTTCGGCGGCCCGCGCGCACAGGCCGGTGGGCCGAATTCGGAACAGATGCAACGCTTGCGCGAGCAGGCGGAACTGGCGCGCAAGCGGACAGAAATGCTGCGCACCGAAGGCGTCGCGGCGCTGGTTGATCCTTCGATTCGCGGCGATGGCGGCACGATCTGGGTGCAAGCGGATCGCGGTGCTTCGCGGGACAAAAATGCTCCGCAAGACCCGCCTTCGATTGCAATGGGCATTGAGCATTACGGACGCATCGTGCGCTTGCTGGAAAAGGGAATGAAGGTCAAGCTGGAAGTGGATGTCAAAGTGAAATTCCACGACGATGACCCCAACGCTTACAACACCGTCGCCGAAATCCCCGGCACCGATTTGAAAGATGAAATCGTGATGGTCGGCGGCCACCTGGATTCGTGGCACGGCGGCACGGGCGCGACCGACAACGCCGCTGGCTGTGCCGTTGGTATGGAAGCCGTGCGCATTCTGCAATCCCTCGGCGTCAAGCCGCGTCGCACGATTCGCATCGCGCTGTGGAGCGGCGAAGAGCAAGGCTTGCTCGGTTCGCGCGCCTACGTCAACGAACATTTTGCCGAACGCAAACCCGTGCCCGGCGGCGCGCAGGCTGGTGCCGGACAAGGCGGCGGACGGGGTGGCGGTGGCGGTATGTTTGGGCCGCAGGGGCCGATTGTCCTGAAACCCGATCACGCGAAGTTTTCGGCCTATTTCAACCTCGACAACGGCACGGGCAAAATTCGCGGCGTCTACTTGCAAGGCAACGAAGCCGTGCGCCCGATCTTCCGTGCGTGGCTGGAGCCGTTTCGTGATTTAGGTGCTTCTACGATCACGATCAGCAATACGGGCGGCACCGATCATCAATCCTTCGATGGCGTCGGCTTGCCCGGTTTCCAATTCATTCAAGACCCGGTTGAATACGAGACGCGCACTCACCATTCCAATCAGGACGTGTACGAACGCATTCAGCCAGGCGATATGAAACAGGCATCGGTGATTATGGCCGCGTTCCTTTACAACGCCGCGATGCGCGACGAGAAATTGCCGCGCAAACCGCTGCCGCCCAACACCGAAGACCCGGCGAAAGCTGCTGCCGAAGCCGCCGCAAAGGCTGCTGCCGAAGCGACGAAGACTCCAGCGGGAACAAAAGTCGGTGAGAAAAAAGCAGGCGTGACGAAAGCGCGGAAATAAATCCCGTTAGCCCTCGTGATGGCTCGTTGTATTCGTCCCGTAAAGAGAATGGCTGTTCTGGCCGCCTCTTTACGGGACGAATTGTTTGTGTAGACTTGCTCTCGACACGAGATTCCCTGATTATTTTCAGCAGCTATGAAAAAAATATTCCTTTTCGTTTCTGCCCTGATGCTCCTGACGGCGACGGCCTTCGCGCAGGAATTTGAAATCAAAAGCTACGACATCAAAGCCAATGTGAACCGGGACGCGCACACGGTAGACGTGCAGGCCAAAATGCGCCTCGTCAATCTTTCCGGGCGCGACATTGCAGACAAGGTGTTGCTCGGTACGAGCAACAAACCGCGCTTGTCGTTTTTTCTGCATAACAAAGCCAAAGTCTCGGCGATGAGCGTGAACGGCACGAGCGCACAATTCAGAGCGGGTGAGCCATTGCGCCTGCCGATGATTACCGTGTCTACCGACATTACAACGGCGTTTGCCGCAGCGCCGGAATTTGATGTGGAGCTGACATACGCGATTCCTTCGACAGATCGCAGTCAGACGTTGCACGTTTCAACGAACGAGAGTTATGCGTTGCCTAACGGCTTTTGGTTTCCGATCTATCACAACCCCTACGCTGATCACGGTGCTGACACCGCGCCTTTCAAACTGACGGTGACGACGCCGACGGGCAAAGTGATTTCGTCCGGCAATCGCATCGGCGACAACACCTTTGAGCAGCCCTTAGCCACGCAGCCCTTTTTTGTTGTGGGCAACTACGACGTAGCGACCGCAACCGGCGACAAGAGCGCGAAGATTGAAGTCTATGCCCCGCGCGGTTTGGGCGAAAATGGGCAACAACAAACCAAACGTCTGGTCGAGGAAACTACTAAAATCGTCAATTTCTTCACGGGCTATTTTGGCATTCCGCTGTCGGGTGCATTTCGCGTCGTTGCTTCTGGCGTGCAGGGGCTTTCCTTTGCTGATCCCGGCGTCGTTGTACTCGATGATAGTTACTTTCGCCGCAACGTGCTCGACCTCGGCACGATTGAATTGGTGGCAGGTGCCGTAGCGAAATCGTTTGTGGATGGACGTGTGCTGATGCGTGGGCGCGGTGCGGGAATGATGCGCGATGGTTTGCCCGTCTACCTTGTAGCGCAATACCTCGGCGCGCGATTTGGCGAGGCGCAACAGAGCGCCGCGCTGGATCGTTTTCGCCGTGCGTATGAGCCGATTGCACGCGGCTCCGACACTGCGTTGTTATTGCAAAGCCCGTACGACCGCAGCTATACGACCGTCGTCTACAACAAGGGCGCGCTCGTCTGGCGGTTGCTGGAAAAGAAACTCGGCAAGGCCGCGTTTGATACGCTCGTTCGCAACATGCTCGACCGCCAGCGCATAGACGTGCTATCGCTGACGGAATGGAAAGCGCCGCTTTGCCGTGTCTCGCGTTGCACGAGTGTCAAAGCTGACGTGCTCGCTGCCGCTGGCACGCAACAAAACGCCTTGCAGGAAATTTTCGCGCAATGGATTGAAACCGTCATCGTTCCCGATTTTGCCGTCGGTCAGCCACAAGCCAACGCGAACGGCGTAGAATCTGCCCTCGTCAATTTTGGCAGCGGCGACATTACAGTAGAAGTCGTTGCAACCACCGAATCTGGCGAAAAACTCCGGCAAAATGTGCCGATCAAAGGCGGCGAATACGGCGCAGTAACGTTCCCCGCCGGGACAAAAATCGCGCGCATCGAAGTTGATCCTGACAAACTCTACCCGCAAAAGGATTATGCTAACGATGTGTATCCGCGCCGTGCTTCTGCCACGGAATTCTACGGTCAGGCCTCGCTCGCCTTTACGAAAAAAGAATACGCCACCGCCGAAGCAAAATTGAAAGAGGCCTTAACTGCCGAACCCAATTCACCCATCCTGCAATCCCTACTCGGTCGCGTCTTATTCGCCACCAATCGCAATGATGAAGCCGCGAAGGTGCTGACCGACACACTTAAGAGCGAGCCGCTGCAATTGCAGGCGTATGCGTGGTCGCATTTGGGTTTGGGGCAGCTAGCACTGCAAGCGAATAAGCCCGCCGAAGCCGCCGCGCATTTCCGCTTTGCTGCGGCCTCGGATTTGGATCAAACCACCACGCTCGTCGCACGTGACGGCGCGGCCAAAGCCGAACAGGGAAGCGGCGCAGTGAAAGTGCCGGACGATGTACGCGCTTTTCTCAAACAGCTTGACGATGCCTTGTTAACCGGTTCAGCCGATACCGTTGCGCCGTTCGTCGAACTCGGCAACCTGCGCGAGTTCGTCAAACGCACGACCGGCAGCAAACCCTCGCTCTGGACAACCGAAATCCTGCGCGTCGAGACGTGGGATGCTGAACGCATTGCCGTAGACGTGAACCTGAAACTGAAAATCGTAGGCCGCGAAGGCGCAGGCCGTGCCGTCTACGTGCTGAACCGTGCGGGCGGAAAATTGAAGCTGAGCGAAGTGCCGATTTTTGATGTGAAGTGAGGAAACGGTTATGTCATTACCCGCAAAATTACTTCGTGTGACTCCTGAAGAATACCTTGCTCTCGAAGAGAAAAGCGCCGTGCGGCATGAATTAGTCGGCGGACAACTGTTTGCAATGGCGGGCGCGAGCGAAGCGCATAATGTGATTGCGCTGAACATCGCCACTATCCTTCGCACACGCCTGCGCGGAACGGGTTGTCGCACCTTCATCTTCGATATGAAAGCAAAGGTTGAGCGCACAGAAGATTTTTACTATCCCGACGTGATGGCGACCTGCGAAAAGTTTGTTGCGAAGAGCCTTTTCAAAAGCAATCCCTTCCTGCTCGTCGAAGTGCTTTCCCCTTCTACCGCCCACATTGATCGGCGCGAAAAGCTGTCGGCGTATCGTCAAATTGAATCGGTGCGCGAATACGTGATCGTGTATCAGGATTATCAGCGCGTCGAACTCTTTCGCAAAGACGATACCGGAAACTGGCAGTTTGCTGTGCTGGGTGTCGGCGATAAATTGTTGCTGGAATCCTTGCCCGGCGGCCCGTTGCTGTTGACGATGGAAGACATTTACGAAGATGTCAGCTTTGCCGAAAGTCCCGATGAATCCCTCTGACCTGCAACAGCGCGCCCGCCGCATTCGCCTCCTGCTGACCGATTGCGACGGCGTGCTGACCGATGGCAGTTTGGTTTACACCGCCGACGGCGAGGCCGCCAAAGTCTTTCACATTCACGATGGTCTGGCGTTCAAATTAGCCCAGCAAGCAGGCTTGCAAACCGGCATCATCAGCGGGCGCAAGTCGGCGGCGCTGGAACTGCGCGCGCGCGAACTCAAGGTGAAGTATCTGTATCACGGCAACGATGCCAAGCTCGCGGCGTATGAAGAAATCCGCGCCGCCGAACAGTTGACCGATGAACAAATCGCCTACATCGGCGACGACCTGCACGATTTACCGCTGCTGCGGCGCGTCGGTTATGCGATTGCTGTTGCGGACGCGGTTGCCGAAGTTACCGCCGCCGCGCACTTCGTCACCACACGCAACGGCGGGCGCGGCGCGTTTCGGGAAGCGGTGGAAATGATTCTCAAAGCGCAGGAACGATGGGCTGACTTATGCGCGCAGTTTTTACTATGACTGAAATGTTTTGGCGCAGCCTACCATCTTCTCTATAATCCCACCTGCCGTAACATCAGCAAGTATTCAGCGTTCCGAATGATTGCCGCATTAAGGCGGCGGTTGAGCCTTGCGCCTGGCTTGGGCGCTTACCGTCGTCCGTTTCGAGGAGGGTTCATGGCGCGGATTTTTATCAGTTACAAATGCGATGTTTCGCCTGACGCCGAGGTAGCGAATGAACTCGTACAGCTACTGCGTGCGCAGCATCATCAGGTGTTTATTGACCATTCCATGCCGCCCGGTTCGCTGTGGGCGAAGCGCATCGAAGAGGAACTGACGCAGGCGGATTTTCTCGTGCTTCTGCTGTCGGAACATTCCGTTCTCAGCGAAATGGTCAAAGCGGAAATCGAAACGGCGCATCGTTTAGGCAAGGCGCAGCAAGGCCGTCCGCGTATCTTGCCCGTGCGGCTGGATTATCACGAACCGCTGCAATATCCGTTGAGCGCGTATCTGAACGCCATCAGTTGGGCGCTCTGGACGGCAGAGCAGGGGACGCCGCAGTTGATCGAAGCCTTGCAGCGCGGCATCGAAGGGCGCGATTTGCTCGGCACGGGCAAACACCTCAACGCCAGCGGCAACAAAAACATTCCACCGCCCTTTCCTGCGGCGCAACCGCTCTCGCTGGATTTGCCGGAAGGGACGATTGACATAGATTCCAATTTTTATATCCAGCGCACCACCGACCAAACCGCGCTCGACGCCATCAAACGCCGCAACGGTGTCACCATCACCATCAAAGGCCCGCGACAGATGGGCAAGAGTTCGTTGCTGATGCGCGCCATTCAAACGGCAATGGACGAAGGCAAGCGCGTTGCTTTTCTCGACTTTCAACTCTTCGATAAAAACGCGCTCGCCAGCGCCGATCAGTTCTTTCAGCAATTCTGTTCGTGGCTGAGCGATGAGTTAGAAATGGAAAACCGTGTCGCCGAATATTGGAGCCTGCCGCTTGGCAACAGCCAACGCTGCGAACGGTATATGAGCCGTTACCTGCTGAAAGAATTGGACTGCCCGCTCGTGCTGGCGATGGATGAAGTCGAAAGCATTTTCGAGACCGAATATCGCACCGACTTTTTCAGCATGCTGCGCAGTTGGCACAACGGACGCGCCAAGCCGACGACGCCAATTTGGAAGCGATTGGATTTGGCGCTCGTGACTTCGACCGAGCCGTATCAACTGATCGAAAACCTGAATCAATCGCCCTTCAATGTCGGCGAAGTCATTGACCTGCGTGATTTCACGCCCGCCGAAGTCATCGAACTCAATCAGCGGCATCGCTCGCCCTTCACCGCAGACGGCATTGCCCGTTTGCTGGCACTGCTCAACGGCCATCCATACCTGACGCGGCGCGCGTTGTACCTCGTCGCCAGCGGACGACTCGCGTCCCACGATTTGTTTGCGCACGCCACCGACGATCAAGGGCCGTTCGGCGATCATCTGCGCTATCACTTGTTTCGTTTGCACAAACAGGATGCGCTGGTACAGGGGCTGCGACAGGTGATTCATCACCAAACCTGTCAGGATCAAAAAATCTTCTTCCGGTTACGCGGCGCAGGACTGGTGCGGCGCGAGGGCAATACCGAATTTCCGCGCTGTCAGTTGTATGCGGATTACTTTCAGGAGTATTTGCATGTCTGAAAAACAGGTTGTGTTTACTACCGGCGGAACCGTGCAGGCAGGCAACGGAACCTATCTGACGCGGCAGGCGGACGAAGACCTGATGGCGCTTTGTCGCGCTTGCGCTTCGCCTACATTCTGACCGCGCGGCAAATGAGCAAATCCAGCCTGATGACCAGCGCCGCCGAACGCCTACCGCTGGACGAGGGCATCAACCCCATCATCATTGACCTGACCGCCATCGGCGCTGAACCTCGACGCCGAACAATGGTATCTCGGTCTGCTCGCCGATTGAAGACCAAATCGAACTGGACACCAACCCGATAAGCTGGTGGTCAGCCCATCAACATTTGGGGATGACGCAGCGGCTGACGCTTTTCTTTCAGGAAGTGCTGCTTCCGGAAGTCTCCGCGCCGCAGCGCATCGTCATTTTCGTAGACGAAATTGGCCACGACCCTGAGCCTGCCGTTCACGGACGATTTCTTTGCCGCGATTCGTTACCTCTACAACGCGCGCGCCAACAATGCGGAGTTGCACGGCTGTCGTTTGTACTGATCGGCGTCGCCACGCCCGGCGACCTGATCCGCGATGCCCCAGCGCACGCCCTTCAATATCGGCCAGCGCGTAGAACTTACCGACTTCACCCTGGACGAAGCCCACCCTTTGCCGCCGAGTTACAGTTTCCGCACAAGGAAGCGCGCCAGGTCTTGCAATGGGTGATGGAGTGGACAAGCGGGCATCCGTACCTGACGCAGCGCCTCTGTCTCGCCCTGATTGACCAGCATCGTCCGCAGTGGACAGCCGCCGAAGTCAACGAGGTTGTCGAACGCACGTTTTTCGGCGCGATGAGCAAACAGGACAACAACCTGCAATTCGTCCGCGATATGCTGACCAAACGCGCGCCCGGCGGCGACACCGAAAGCGTCCTGACCACCTACAAAGAAATCCTGACGCATCCCGTCCCGGACGAAGAACAATCGCTCAGCAAATCCCACCTGAAACTATCAGGCATCGTGCGGCGCGAGGGTGGCAAGCTGCACCTGCGCAATCGCATCTATCAAACCGTCTTCGATAAAACCTGGGTCAACCAACATCTGCCCGTCAATTGGACAAAGCTGCTGAAACGCGCAGCATATTTTGCGGCGGTGACGCTGTTGATTCTGAATGTGCCAGTTTCGCTTTATGCGTGGAATCAAAGCCGCAAAGCAACAACCAGGGCGAATGATCTGGCAAAAGTAATTGAGGAATTACGAAGTGCACGGCAAGAGGCTATAAAGCAAAAAGAATTAGCTGATGAAGCGCGCCTAAAAGCACAGGAGCAGCGAGACATTGCCACCGACCAACGCGCGCGGGCAGAAGCGTTGCAGAAGGAAGCCGAACATTCCAGCGAGATCGCAACACAACAACGCAGACTGGCTGAGCAAAGCGGCGCGTTAGCCAAAGAGCAAGGTCAGATTGCCTACTCCCGTGAATTGGCGTCCAGTTCGATCTCGCAATTACAGATTGATCCTGAATTAAGTTTGGCACTCGCGCAGAAATCTATTCAAGTAAAATATACGACACAGGGAGAAGATGCCTTACGCCAATCTTTGGTAGCTAATCAGTTACGGACTGAACTATTGGGGCACACTGATAGTGTTTCTAACGCGGCCTACAGCCCGGATGGAAAGTTCATTGTGACGACGAGTCGAGACAAGACAGCGCGGATATGGGACGTGGCGACAGGCAAGGAACTGCGTGTCCTGCAAGGCCACACGGCTGAAGTGATGGGCGTCGCCTACAGCCCGGATGGAAAGTTCATTGTAACGGCGAGTCGGGACAAGACAGCGCGGATTTATCCAGATGAATTATTTATGCCTTACGAACAGTTACAGGCGCTGGCGCGCACACGGCCTATCCGGGCTTTGACGGAAATTGAGAAGGAAAAATATCTGCACGAACCGCAACGCAGTACAAAATAAAATGACCATACAGCAACCATCGTCTACGCGCCGAAACGTTCTCTGGCTGATTTTCTTTCTGGCCGTCATCACGTACTTTGATCGCCTCTGCCTCTCTGCCGCCGCGCCTGCGATTACGAAAGAGTTTGGGTTTAGCCCGGCGCAAATGGGCTGGATTTTCAGCGCGTTTTCGTTTGCTTATGCCGTCTTTGAAATTCCGAGTGGCTGGCTCGGCGATGCGCTCGGTACGCGCCGGGCGCTGACGCGGATTGTGTTGTGCTGGAGCTGCGTGTCCTGCAAGGCCACGCGGCTTAGTGATGGGCGTCGCCTACAGCCCGGATGGAAAGTTCATTGTAACGGCGAGTCGGGACAAGACAGCGCGGGTGTGGGACGTGACGACAGGCAAGGAACTGCGTAACCTGCGGGCGTCATTACCGGCTGAAGTAATGGGCGCTTTGCCTACAGCCCGGATGGAAAGTTCATTGTAACGGCGAGTCGGGACAAGACAGCGCGGATTTATCCAGATGAATTATTTATGCCTTACGAACAGTTATGCGCTGGCGCACACGCCTATCCGGCTTTGACGGAAATTGAGAAGGAAAAAATATCTGCACGAACCGCAACGCAGTACAAAATAAAATGACCATACAGCAACCATCGTCTACGCGCCGAAACGTTCTGGCTGATTTTCTTTCTGGCCGTCATCACGTACTTTCTGATCGCCTCTGCCTCTGCCGCCGCGCCTGCGATTACGAAAGAGTTTGGGTTTAGCCTGGGCGCAATGGGCGATTTTCAGCGCGTTTTCTGCTTGCTTATGCCGTCTTTGAAATTGAGTGGCTGGCTCGGCGATGCGCTCGGCGATGCGCTGGCGACGCGGATTGTGTTGTGCTGGACGATTTACGATGGTGACGGGCGCGG
The DNA here is from genome assembly GCA_046331525.1 of Blastocatellia bacterium. Lineage (GTDB taxonomy): Bacteria > Acidobacteriota > Blastocatellia > RBC074 > RBC074 > JAFDVL01. The sequence goes on along the minus strand of JAXLQQ010000012.1, from coordinate 16,282 downwards.
CATTGGGCTTCTGGTCGTTGCTGATTCGGTTTTTCTTTTTGGCGCGGGCGAAGCGGGCGCGGTTCTCGAACATCGCGCGCACGGTGTCGCGTTGGTTTCCGATTCGTGAGCAGGGCGCGGCATCAGCGTCGCGTTTTTTGGCTTGGCCGTAGGCTCCGGCGATTTCTGCGCCGCTCGTAAGCCTGCTGGCGAACGCTTTGGCTGGCGCTGGACGTTTGTGCTGGTGGGGCTGGCGGGCTTCGTTTGGTGCGCGGTGTGGTTCTTTGGTGGTTTCGGGATGAGCCGCAAACCATCCGGCAGTCAACGAAGCGGAACTGGCGATTACGCGCTGGCGCGCGATCCATACGGAGCTCACCCGCTTGCCGGGCGATTGTTGTTCAAATCCGGACTTGTGGGCGATTGGCGCAACAGACGTACTGCGTTCGGCTACGGCATCTTTTTTTACATCACCTGTTGCTGACGTGTATCTGATTAAAGCGCGCGGCTTTTCGACTTAACACAAATGGTTTTCGGCCTTGCCCTGGGTCGTGAGCGGGCTTATGTTTTTGCTCGGCGGCTGGCTGACGGATCGGTTGGCGAACGCACCGAAATGCGCGGCGTGGCAGCAGCGATGGTCGGCTACACCGCCGCGGCCTGATGTTGTGGCCGCAGCAATCACGCCGAATCGCATTGCCGCCGCTTTGCTGGCTGGCCGCCGCCGCTCTTTCAACAAGCGGACGCTAAGCGCGTCGTGGTCGGTCTGTTGATGTCGGGCGCGTTACCGTGCAGGTGGCTGGATTAAGCCTGGCGAATACGCGATCGGCACCTCGGCGGCACGCTCGCCCATCGTCGTTGGCCAGGCCAGACAACCGCACTCGTGGACATTGCCGTTTTACATTGCTGCCGCTGTCTTCGGTTTCAGCGCGCTGATGTGGTTAAGCCGTTGACCCATAAATCCCTGTCCGGAACTCAATCTGGAGGAAAAGAAAATACGTGAAGCCCAGGCATCCTGAGTGCAAGCTGATGGTTTTTGAAAGGTAATTCCGGTCATTTTGCTCTCGCTGGCGCCTGCCCCAGGTCGTCAGAGCCGTTAGGGAATAGCCACGTGCGTGAGCGCGTGGAGCCGTGAGCGGAGAACGCACAACTGCAGGATGCGGCACGGCAGGTACCGGGCGCGTTGCGCCTTCGGTTTTTCCTTCCGTACTTCCAACTCTCCAACGGGCTGACGCCCGCTGCTATTGCCACTGCGCCTGCGCGCTCAAGGTGAGCTGATTTAATTTTAAAGACCATCAGCTTGTTATTGGCGAAGACAAGCTAAAGCTTGAACTCATGACGCCTGAAAACCACGCCCCTCTTTTCTGGCAAGGGATAGGTGGAAGCGTTATTGCGTGGATCGGTTGTGTGCCAGCAATTGTGCCGCGCGTGTTTGTAGCAGGTCGCGCATCGCTCGGATAAAAAGGCGAATTGCCTGCTTTTTCGGGTATAGCTGAACGATCTGGCGTAAGGTGGATTCTCGATTGAGCGTCCATTGTCGTCAGCGCCGAAATCAGCGAGGTTGCATCCAGTTCCAGCCGCTCCAGCGCAACGACGGCAATGCCACTGACAGCAATTCGATTTCGCGCAGGCGGTCGAAATTCTTCGTCGTCGCGCCAGCAGTTCTCCCCAGAAATATTCGTGCGCCAGCGCCGTGTGCGACAACGGCTGCGTACCGGCAGTCGAAAGCAGGTCAAAGAGATTTTCCGACAGCGGCAGCGTCTGCCCGTCCTTGTAATCCGCCAAACGCGCCGCGCGTGCGAACAATTTGAATGTCCAAGACACCGTCGCGTTCGTGATATTGCAAGAGCGGTGTGAGCGCGGTTAGCACAGTTTCTGCATGCGCTGAGAAGCGCCTGACGGTTTCATCTTGAGAGAGTCGGGAAGAGTGCTTCCTTTTGAATTCTGCCGTGACTTATGGCGGACGCACACGCTTCGGGCCAGACTCGAAATTGGCGTCTTCGATTTGCGTAAAAAACTGTAATGCTTTCGCGCTCAACTCCGGCTTTTGCCATGATTGGCGAACACGCTGAAGCCCAGACACACAACGACGACTACCGCTTCTGCCAATAAGCCGCTCTTTCTCGTCAAAACCTGGCTGTAATACGGGAAAGGCAGTAGCTTTGCTGTTATGACCGCCTTCCCGAGAATGTTTCCTGAACTCATTCGCAAATTTCCTTCGCCCATTTATGCAGCGGACGATATCTTTAACGTCGTCCCATCGTCCTTTGGGAACGCCGAAGAAACTTCTTGAAATGTTCTGAGAAATCTTTTGGGAGGGGCGCAGAATAAGCTCCGCAAAACACGCGCGAATTCGTCGCCATCGCCACGGGCGAGCGCTTTTGCGATGGGAAACTGGTCGCGCTCACGCTGAAGTTTTCGCGACCTTCTGTTCGTGCTGGTCGAACGACACGGGCATCTGGTGGAGAAAGACGAATTACTAAAACCGTCTGGCCCTATTGATTGTCTTCGCCATCGAGGAAGCAAACCTCGTACAACATTTCGCTGATTCGCAGCGTACCCTGGGGAGGGCTATGTCAGTATCGGTTGATCGAGACGGGTGCCAAAACGCGGGTTATCGTTTCGTGCGCACGTCATGAAGTCACGCACTCGAGGTTACACAAAACGGTGGCGGAAATGGCTACGCCTGCGGGTAACGCCAGAAATCATCGCGTTCGTCCTTGGCGGCGGATTATTTTCTGTGCTGGCTGCGTTCCTTGTAATCGGTATGACTTCGGGAGCGTATCAACCCTTAAAGCCGCTGGCGCACTCGCCCGCGCGTTTCTATTCGCGCTCCAACTCACGCCGCTCACCAGTTTTTTAGGGGCGGAATATCTTCCTTCGTTTTCGCCCGATGGAAAGCAAGCGTTCTCGTCTGGCAAGGGAAAATCGCAGCAAGAAGCAGGTGGATGGCGAGGTTTCCTGCAACTGACGACGGCCCCCGACTATAACGTTAGTCCGGCCCGGTCGCCGGACGGTCACAACATCGCGTTTCTGGCGTTTTACCCTTGACGGCAAAGGCAACGGCCTCTATTTGATCCCCGCCATCGGTGGCCGGAACGGCAAGCTGGCCTACGTCTTTCCTGGGCAGGTATTCCGTCGGCGTTTGGCCTGGTCGCCGGATGGCAAGTGGCTGGCGCTTTCTGGATCGCAATACTGCGCAAGAACCTTGAGCCTTTATCCGGTTTCGCCTACCACGGGCGAGCGGCACCAGCTACGTACCCGCCTGGCAAGCCTGGTGAATCACCACAGCCCAGCCTTTTCACCGACGGCAAGATGCTGGCGTTTGTGCAATGACTCCGTGTTCGTAAAGGCCCCAAACATGCTGGCCGTGGAGATACGATTTGCCGCAGCCCGTTACCGAGGAGAACCGACACGGCTACGGCTAAATCTCGTCAGCGGCCCGCCCGCTGAAAAAGCCATTGATCTGCCGCTGACACCGGATGGAAAGGAGCTGATCTTTTCGAGCTATCAGGTGGAACATCTCCGTTTATCAAACTCCCGGCGGGTTCCCGCTCAGGCGGCGTCATCGAAGAGATTCCCGTAGGTGTGCTGGGCTCAGCAGCCTGCTATTTCAGCGCAAGGAGACCGGCTGGTTTTCTGGCCAAAGTGGAGTTTGGCCTGAAGACCTGGCGCAACGATATAAGCAGCCCCGCGACAGCCCGGGGCAAGCAGCACAAAAATTTATCTCTTCGACGCGACTCGACGCCAACCAGGAATTTTCTTCTGACGGTGATCGTCTTCAGTTCTAATCGCGGGCAAAAATGGGACTTGTGATTTGCGACAGCGACGGCGTCAATCTGCGCCAGTTGGACGCACAGATGGGAACGAACTGGCATTCGCGTTGGTCGCCCGACAGCCAGCAGATTGCTTTCGATTTACCATACCTGGAGGGCGCGTACGATGTTTGTACCATCAGCGCCGATGGCGGCAAATGGACGCGGTTGACCACCGGGCCGCCCTCCAACAATGATCCGTGTTGGTCACAGGATGGGAACTGGATTTACTTTGGCTCGAATCGTAGTGGCAGCGAGCAAATCTGGAAGCTGCCTGCGACAGGCGGTGACGCGATACAAGTAACGCAGCAAGGCGGCTATTGCCCCCTGGCCGCAAAAGATGGCAAGTTTGTTTACTATGCCAAGAAACGCGGCCAGCCCGGCATCTGGCGCATCCCCGTTGCCGGAGGGGAAGAAACGCTTGTCCTCGATCAGCACGGCGCTGGACTGGGCAAACAATGGACGCTTGCAGAGGACGGGATTTATTTCGTTGCGGTATCAGATACGGTTCAGCCGCTAGTCGAGTTTTTCAGCTTCGCCACTGGCAAAATTACACCCGTAGTGAGCTTGGGAGGGCCAATCAACCGAGCCTTTCGAGGGATCACTGTTTCCCCGGACAAACGCTGGTTACTTTCCACGCAGGTGGATCAGTCGGGGGACGATTTAATGATGCTGGAAAACTTTCGTTGAGTTTGTTCACGCTTCCATCGCAATTTCGACCCACACGATTTTACAGGCTTGCTGTGGGTGAAACTCAATGACGTTATAACCGCGCCGCAGCAAGGACAGCGGAACCGCAAAGCGAAACACGAGCGCTTCCGGCTTTGGTCGCGGCAGTTCGATTGCGCCCGTCAACTGGCAACGCTCGCCATTCACGCGCAGTTCGCTGGCGGCAACGGCGGTTTCTGCGATGCCTTCCAGACCGAGTCGCACCGACGCTTTGCCCGTTATTGGAACCGGCCCAATCGGCAAACGAAACGGATGCCACGAACCGGCGTTGCATTGTTGTGGCAGCGGAATCGCGCGTGGTTCGCCCGGTGCCCACGTGTCGGCAAAGGTCAGGATGTGGCGGCGCGGTTTGCCTGTCAGCGTTTCTGCGCGCCCGGCTTCGCCAAGCAGTGTTGGGTAGTTTTCCATCCCGTCCATCGCCGTTTGCGAATCCATGTAATTGAACAGATAAATGCGATCTGCGCCGCGATCCAACAGCGTCGCCGCCGCGCCGCGCACCGTTTCCAGCGTGTTCATCTGAAACTGTTTGGAATCGGGATGCGTGCGAATCAGCACTTCCAATCCGGCAGCCAACGTGACGGAGGTGCCGTGCAGCAATTCCTTCCACAACTCAATCGGCATATCAGGTTCGATGCTGGCCCAGAACGGCGTGACGACAATCTGGTCAATCAGTTTGCGCCGCGCCCACGTCGTTACGTCATAGCCTAGACCGAGGGCGGTGTTTGGTCGTGACGGCACGCGCGCGCCGAGTTTGATTTTGTGTCCGCGCCGCTTTTCCCAACTGTCCAGCAAACGACGAACGCGCGCGGTGAAGTCGGTGAGAATACCTAATCCCTCGCGTTCGTAGCCTGTTTGAAGTGATAGCCAAACCGCATCCAATCGAGTTCTAACCCATCAAAATCGTAGCGTGCGGCGAGTTCCTCGACTGTTTGAAGTGGTACTCGCGCACCTCAGCGCGGCCATAATCAAAGGCGCGGTCGGCGGACGGCCCCAGCTTGTACGGCACGCGCCAGAATTCGGGATGCGCGCGCCAGAATTCGCTGTGAATGTAGCTTTTCACATCGTCCACGTTATGCACATCATTCATCCGCATCGAAAGCCACGGCGCAATGCCGTGTTGACGGGCGCGGGCGATCCAGAGTTGATACGGATCAATGCCATCGCGATGCAATTGCCACGCGGTATGAATCCAACCGCGTGCGCCTTTACGTGCGGCGGCGGGCGTGCTGGCCAGCAACGGTTGATCGTCGCTGCCATTCGGATCGTAGCCGTGCCAAATCGGATTCCAGACCTTACTGGCATAGCTTGTGCGCATTGAGTTGGGGCAAAGCAGCAACTCGCGCGCCTGCGTTTTCGCATACTGATCCACCCACGACGCGACGGTTTCGGCGTCCAGCTTTTGCCCGGCGCGGCTGAAAAAGTAATGGCTGTTGTCTTCATTGAGGCAAAGCCCGCCCGGTGTGGGTTGGGAAGTTTTAGACTGTGCTGCTGACGGCGAGTGAAGTGCCAGCAGCGAGGCGAACTGCAAACATTCGCGGCGTGAAATCTTGCTCATAGGATGGTTTTATTTAATTTCCAGGATGACTTTCTGCAACTTGCCGGTGAAGGGAAACTCGCCTTTGTCGGCGTAGCGCAAACTGACGGGCGAAAGCGAATCGCGGCCAATATCGAAGCCTTCCCACGACAGCAAAAACGGCAACTGGCGCGGAATCGTGCCGCTGCCAATTGGCTTGTCATTCACGAATAACGCGACCGCGCCGTTGCGCTGAAAATCCATTCGCAATTGTGCTGCGCCGGTCGGCAAAGCTTCGGTGGATTCAATGCGCGTGAAGTTGCCAACGAAGTTGTATTCAAAAACAAGCCGATTGTTTTGCACATAAAACACGTAGCCGCTGCGATAACTGCCATACGCCGCGAGCACGCCTTCGGCCTGTGTGTTGGCGCGTTCGACCTGGGCTGTCATCGTCCAATTCTTGCCGCGCATGTCAGGTGCTGCGCCGGGATTCCAATGTTCCATGCCGGGATAAAACGTGAACGTTGTGCGGTTCTGCGGCGAGGCGGGAATATGCGGGAACCAAAGCTGAATCGTGCGATCATCGAGCGGCAGCACACCATATTTTTCGGCCTCACGCTGCCAAAGCTGCTGCAACTCTTTCAGCTTGGCGGGCTGTTGCTCGGCGAGGTTATGGACGGCGGAGAAGTCCTTTGTCGTGTCGTACAACTCCCACTTGTCCTGCTCGAAGGGCGTGCCGCGATTGTGGGCGGTAACGGCTGTCCAGCCTTCGTGCCAGATGGCGCGATGCCCGATCATCTCGAAGTATTGCGTCTGCTTGCGCGTCGGTGCTTTTGCGTCATCGAACGTATACGCCAGACTCACGCCTGCGATGGGCAATTGCGATTCGCCGCGATACGTCGTCGGAGCCTGTAAATTCAGGGCTTCGAGCACGGTCGGCGTGATGTCAGTGACGTGATGAAACTGCGCGCGAATGCCGCCTTTGTCTTTGATGCGCGCCGGCCAGTGAATAATCAGCGGATCGCGGATGCCGCCGAAATGGACGTTTTGTTTGTACCGCTGAAACGGCGTGTTGCTCGCCTGCGCCCAGCCCCAGGGGAAATTGCTGAAGCCGCGTTCGGTGCCGATGTCGTCAATCCGCGCCAGATTCGCGTTGAAATCATCGGCGAGGCCGTTGTAATACGCCGTCGCATTCACGGTGCCGCTGACGCCGCCTTCCTGACTCGCGCCGTTGTCCGACACCAGCACAATCATCGTGTTATCGAGCTTGCCTTGCGCTTCCAGATACTTCAGCAAGCGTCCGATGTGGGCATCAGTGTGTTCGATGAAGGCGGCGTAGGTTTCCTGCAAGCGGGTGAACAATCGCTTTTCATCGGCGGTCAACGTGTCCCACGCTTTGACGTTATCGTTGCGCGGTGCGAGGTCGGTGTTCGCGGGCACGAGTCCCATTTGCTTCATCCGCGCTAAGCGTTCCTCGCGCACTTTGTCCCAGCCTTTATCAAACTTGCCTTTGTATTTGGCGATGAATTCCGGCGGCACCTGATGCGGCGCGTGGGCAGCACCAAACGCGAGATACAGGAAAAACGGTTTGTCGGGCAAGGCCATTTGCTGATTGCTGAGGAATTCCATCGAACGATCTACCAAATCTTCCGTCAGGTGATAGCCCGGACGGCGCGGCGGTTCGATGCGGTGATTGTCGTAGGTAATCGCCGGATGCCACTGATCGGTTTCGGCATCGAGAAAGCCATAGAAACGATCAAAGCCGCGTCCGAGCGGCCAGCCGTCATACGGCCCGGCAGCCGTCGTTTCGTGCATCGGCGCAAGATGCCATTTGCCTAGCGCAAACGTGTTGTAGCCCTGATCGCGCAGGATTTCCGACAACATCGCCGCTTTCTTCGTCACCTTGCCGCGCGTGTTTTCCTCCGCCGAAATGATGTTGGAAATCGCCCGCATCCCAACCGTGTGATGATTACGCCCTGTCAGCAACGCCGCGCGCGAAGGCGAACAGAGCGCCGTCGTGTGAAAGTTGGTGTAGCGCAAACCATTCGCCGCGAGCCGGTCAATATTGGGCGTATTGATTTCTGAGCCGTAACAACCGAGGTCGGCAAAGCCTACGTCATCGAGGACGATAAATCACATTCGGTTTTGTGGTCAAAAGAGCGGTCAGGGAAGAGAACAGCAAACATGGTAAACAACGTAGCGATTCGCAAAAACATAAGCACTCCGGAAAATATCAGAACAAGAGCAAGCCTCACCATTTCCTTCACCATTTCTTCTGTACAGAAAAAATGGTGAAGGGGAAATGGCAAAAGGTGAATGCACGCCCCTCACTGCTTGCGCGGCAACGGCAACGTAGACGAGGGCGGCGATTGTCCATCCACCGTGCGCGGTTCCATCAATTCGATGCGCGAGCCGTCAGGGTCGAAGAGGTTCAATTGGCGGCGACGATTGATGCCCGTGCGAATTTCGAGCGGCGCGTGTATTGCTTGCGATAGACGGGCTTCAAGCTGTGCCAGCGCCTTTTCGATGTCGGGCACTTCCAGACAAATGATGCTGGCTGCCGCGTTGCGTGGGGCGGGCAATTGGGAATACAGCATAAACTCGACGTAATCGGGGCTGTCGGGCAGGCGCATATTCAGCCACGAAACCGTTGAAGAGCTTCGCTGCATTGCCGCGCCAGAATTCGGTCAGTCCGGTGACATCGGTATAAAACTTGCCGCGACGGGCGCATCGCCGACGATGATGCCGACGTGCATCATCCGCGTGGAAATGCGCTGGTCGGAAAGAAATTTGCCCTTCTCGCGCCGAGTCCAGCCGCTGGGTTCGTACTGCGTGAATTCGACGGTGTGGTCATCAGGGTCTTTGGTATTGGTTGAAAGCTGGTGTTGCCGATGCGCACCTTGTTTACTTTGTCCGGCACTTTGACGCCGCGCGCGGCCAGATAGGCACGCAACGCTTCGGCATTGTCGGTTTGAAATGAGATGTGATTGAGCCGATCCTGTTCCGGTTTTAGCCCCGGAAAGATTTCAATGTACTGGTCATCGTTGATCTTGAGAAACGTCAGGCTCAGCGAGCCATCAGTGTTTTTCAGCTCATACGGTTCCTGAAAGCCGAGCCAATCACGGTAAAAGCCGCGCGCTTTTTCAATGTCGCTGACATACAGCGCGAGCAGTGCGCCACGCCCAATAAACGTGGGCGCTTTTGCATAGTTGCAGCTCCGACACACAAGATCAGGCAGAGCAAGCCAGCGAGAAAATTTTGGATGTCATAGTGCCTTTCGCATTGGGTTGCGGGTTACTTCACTCCATTACGACTTTTTTGAGTTTACCGGTGAAGGCAAAGGGCGATTGGTACGTTTCAGCCACAGGCGTAGACGGATCGCGCCCGGCGGTCACTCCTTCGCTCAGGCCAAAGGTCAGCGGAACGGTTTTCGGCACCGCACCTTCGCCCACTTTTTTGTCATTGACGTAGAGCGCCGCTCGTCCCCGATTCTCGCCCGTGTTGGTAACCCAGTCACTGCAGTTTCGCCACGCCTTTGGGAAGCGTTTCGGTGGCTGCATCACGTAGCGTTCCGCGCCAAAATAGTTGTAAACAAACTCGAGGCGATTGTTCTGTACGAAAAAACTGAATCCAGCAAAACGTCCGCCCACCGAAAACAGCACGCCTTCAGCACTGCTCGCTGGAATTTCGACATCGGCGGTTAAATTGAGAGCGGTTGCGAAAGTTCGGTGTGTTGGCTGTCGGTGTAGGTGGACATGCCAGGATAGAACGTCGTGACGGTTTTCGGGCGATTGTTTGCCGGTTGTCCTAACACACGAATCGTGCCGCGATCATCAAGTGGTAATACGTTGTATCGTAATTCGCTTCGCTCCACCATCGTTCGACCATTTCGCGCAATTTGTCCGGCTGTTTTGCCGCCAGATCGTTATTTTCCGCAAAGTCTTCGTCCACCTTGTAGAGCTTCCATTTGTCCTTTTTCAAAATCCGTGTTGCGCTCGTGATAGGCAATGGCTTTCCATCCTTTGTGATACAGCGCGCGATGGCCGATCATAGCCCTGAAATATTGCGTTTCGTGACGACTCGGTGCAGTGGCGTCATTCAGGCTGTACAACATACTGCTGCCATCGAAGGGAGCTTGATCTACGCCATTGACGGTCTTGGGTTATTTGATGCCGATGGCTTCCAGAATCATCGGCGTTACGTTGACAAGGTGCTGGTACTGCGTTCGGATTGCGCCTTTGTCCTTGATGCCTTTGGGCCAATGGACGATAAACGGATCGGTATTGCCGCCCGCGTGCGTGTTTTGCTTGTACATTTTGAAAGGCGTATTGCCCGCCATCGCCCAGCCCATCGGATAATGCGGATAGTCGTCGGGCCGCCCATTTCGTCAATGTATTTCAGATTCAGCGCATCGTCTTCCGGCACCTGATTAAAGTAGCGCACGTAGTTGTACGAGCCGGTCAAGCGGCCTTCTGACTCGCGCCGTTGTCCGACACGACAATAAAAATTGCGTTGTCGAGCGTTCGCTGTCTTCCAGAAAGTTGACGAGCCGTCCGATGTGTTCGTCCGTGTGCGTCAACATTCCGGCAAAGACTTCCTGCAAGCGCGCGAACAGGCGGCGTTGGTCTGTCGTCAATTCATCCCAGGCTTTGATGTCGGCATTGCGTGCGGGCAAGGTCGTATTTTGCGGCACGATGCCCATTTGTTTTTGGCGCGCTAAGGTTTCTTCGCGCACCTTGTCCCAGCCTTTATCGAATTTGCCTTTGTACATTTCGATGTATTTTTTCGGCGCGCAGCGCGTGCGCGGCACCGTAGGCGAGGTTCATAAAAAACGGTTTGTCGGGATTGACCTGTTTTTGTTCCGCGATAAAACGAATCGCCTGATCGGTCAAATCTTCGGTCAGGTGATAGCCCGGTCGCGTTGGCGTTTCGATGTTGTGATTGTCCGAGGCCAGATGCGGAAACCATTGGCTCGTCTCGCCGCCGACAAAACCATAAAACCGCTCAAAGCCCATTCCAATCGGCCACCGCTCGAACGGCCTTCCGGCGTTGCTGTATTCGTCATAATTCGCCAGATGCCACTTGCCGACGTAGAGTGTGTTGTAGCCGCTTTGCTTCAGGATTTCCGCCACCGTCGCGTGACCTTGGCACGCGCCCGTCATAGCCCGGAAAGCCGGTCGCATACTCCGCGATCACGCCCAGGTGGTTGCTGTGATGATTGTGCTCGGTCAGCAACGCCGCGCGCGAAGGCGAACACAGCGAGGTCGTGTGAAAGTTGTTATAAAGGCAAGCCATCGCCAGTTTGTCCAGATCGGCGTTTGATTTCGGAACCATAATCGGAACCCAGTTGCGCAAAACCGACATCATCCAGCACCAGAGGGAACACATTCGGCGCGCCCGCTGGCGCTTTCGGCAACGGCTCCCACGCGGCGCGCGATTCGCGCCAGGTGCGACCTGTGACGGCGGGTTGTTGCGCAAAGGCGGTGAGGGCAAAGATGAGGGCAAGGAGGGTGCAAAGAGTTTTCATATCGTTAGCGCGTCGTTTTGTGGATGAAGTTGATGATGATTTCGGCCAGTTCTTTGCCGTTGCTTTCCTGGATGAAATGCTTGCCGCCTTCGACTGTGACGTGCGGCTGTCCGGTTGCGCCGGGCACTTCGTCGCGGAATTTCTTGTCGCCGCCGCCCGTGATTGGGTCACGATTGCCGAACGCGGTCAGAAAAGGCTTCTTCCATTGCCGCAGCACTTCCCACGCTTTCAGGTTTGCCGCGCGTGCCGGATCATCCGCCGTAATTGGCACGAGCTGCGGCATAATCAGTGGGCCAGCCTTGAAGCGTTTGTCGGGGAACGGCGCGTCGTAGGCGGCGGCGAGTTCGGGCGCGCCAATGCTGCCTGCGACCAGTTCACCGACGTTGATGTCGCCGCGTTCCAGCATTCCCTGACTCATTTTCTTCCACGCCTGAAAGCCAGGTGAAACAGGGCCGTCGCCGGTTGGCAAACCCGTATTGGAAATCACGACGCGCGCAAACAACGCTTCGTTTTCCGCCACCACGCGCAAGCCGATCAGCCCGCCCCAATCCTGCCCGAAGAACGTCACGTTTTTCAGCTTCAACGCCTTGACGAGCGCCGTCACGGCATCCACGTGAAATTTGTACGTGTGCGTTTCCCGCTGCACCGGCTTATCCGAGCGGCCAAAGCCGAGCAGGTCGGGCACGATGCAACGAAACCCGGCTTGCGTCAGGACGGGAATCATCTTGCGATACAGAAACGACCAGGTTGGTTCGCCGTGCAGCAGCAGGATGACTTCGCCTTTCGCCGGGCCTTCGTCCAGATAGTGCATCCGATAGCCCACGACCTCCTGGTAATGCGGTTTGAAGGGAAAGTCCGGCAAATTGGCAAAGCGTTCATCAGGCGTGCGCAACACGCCGGGACGGACTTCCTGCGCGCGTAAGGGGGAAACCAGCAGGATGGTCAACGCCGCCATCTGTGCAACAAGAGAAGGCAAGGAGATTTTCACGTAACGACTCCGCTCTCGCCCGCAGGCGCAAAGGTTGATGGTTCTCTGTATTCGTTTGTAGAGGTTCGACGACTTGAAATCTCGTCGCTAATGACGCGGCGGAGTATACACAGGCGAACCATTTTCCTGCAACGGCAGGCGACGGCGTCTGACTTGCAAGAAGCCATGAACTTCGGCACTATGCGCGTGCAGTACACAACCACTTGCTAAACCAGACAACAGGAGTCTTCCGCGATGAATAACAGTCAGGAACTACCGCCCGGCGTGTTGCGCACGCCCGATGAATGTTTTGCCAATCTGCCGGACTTTCCGTTTCAACCCAACTACGTTGCAGTGAACGGCTATCGTTTGCATTACCTCGACGAAGGCCCGGCAACCGCCGCGCCTATTTTGCTGCTGCACGGCGAACCGTCGTGGTCGTTTCTGTATCGCAAGATGATTCCCGTCCTGACGCAAGCCGGGTTTCGTTGCATCGCGCCGGATTTGCTCGGCTTTGGTCGCTCGGATAAGCCAGTGCAGCGCGGCGACTATTCGTATCAATTGCATGTGGACGTGATGAATGGTTTTGTGCGGGCGCTGGATTTGCAAAACATCACGCTGTTCGGACAGGACTGGGGCGGGCCGGATTGGTCGCGTGTTTTGCCGATAACCCTGACCGCTTTGCTCGCTTGGTTGTGGCGAACACCGGCTTGCCGATGAAGATCAGCAACCTTCGAAGGTTTTTGCGCTGGCGTGAATATTCGCAAACCGTCGAAAACTTTCACGTCGGCGGCATTCTGAAAGGCGGTTGCGTTTACGCCGTCGCTGGAAGTGATGAAGCCGCCTACAACGCGCCGTTTCCGAGTGATGAATACAAAGCGGGCGCGCGGCAGTTTCCTGTGCTGGTTCCCATCACGCCGGATGATCCGCTTCGGCGGCCAATCGTCAGGCGTGGGGCGTGTTGCAGCAATGGCCGGGGCCGGTGCTGACGCTCTTCAGCGACAAAGACGCCGTGACCGCAGGCGGCGAAAAGCCATTCCAAAAACTAATGCCCGGCGCGCAGGGACAGCCGCACGCGACGATCACCGACGCGGGGCATTTTTTGCAGGAAGACAAAGGCGAAGAAATCGCCCAGAAAATGGTAGCGTGGTTGCAATGAGGCAGGAACCGAATCTCACCTTTCGCCCGGCGCGCAGCGACGAAGCCGCATCGCTTGCCGCATTAGTCAATGCCGCCTATCGCGGCGAACTCCGTCACGGCGGCTGGACAACCGAAAGCCATTTGATTCAGGGGCCGCGCACCGATGAGGCGGAAGTGCGCGCCTTGATGCAGGCTGAAGACTCGTTGTTGTTGCTTTGCTTGCAGGGCGAGGAAGTTGTCGGCTCTGTTCACTTACAAAAGAACAACGAAGCCTCTTATCTGGGCATGCTTGTCGTCCGCCCGGATTTGCAGGGGCGCAATTTGGGGAAGCAGTTGATCGCGGCAGCAGAGCGTTTCGTGCAGGAGGAATGGGGCGTGCGCAAAATGGAAATGACCGTTATCACTGTGCGCACTGAATTGCTGGCTTTTTATGAGCGGCGCGGTTACCGGCGCACGGGCATCGTCAAACCCTTTCCGACCGACAGAGAGGCAGAGGTTTTGCTGGTTGAGGGATTGGAATTTGCGGTACTGGAAAAAGAGTTGGGGTAAGAGTTCATAGAATGAGAGGAATAGGAGTTATAAAACTGTCGGCTCTAATCACTTTCATCACTTCAATTGCTCTCATCAAGCCTCGCTATAATTTCATCTGCTTCGCCGCTAAATCTTTCATAATTTCTTCTGCGCCGCCGCCGATCATAATCACTTTCACTTCTCGGTAAATCCGCTCCACACGCGATTCGCGAATGTATCCCATTCCGCCTAAAATCTGCACCGCCTGATCCGCGCAATGTTGCAGCGTCTGCGTGGCGAAATTCTTTAGCATCGAAGTTTGCGCCACCAAAAAACCGGGCGCGCCGATATTGTGTTCGACGCGATAGGTCAGGTCTTCGAGCGTGGCGCGCGTGGCTTCAATTTTCATCGCCATATCCACCAGCTTGTGCCGGATGACTTGTCGTTCGACGAGCGGCGCGCCAAAGGTTTTGCGTTCGCGCGCCCAGGCGAGCGCATCGTCAAAACAGACTTTCGCTAAACCGTAAGCGTGCGCGGCTAAACCCAATCGCTCCGAATTGAAGTTCAGCATAATCGCGCGAAAGCCCTGATTTTCCTCGCCAATCAAATTGCTGACAGGCACGCGGCAATTATCAAAATGCAAATGCGCGGTGTCAGAGCACCACCAACCCATTTTCTTGAGCGCCGTGCGTGTGAAGCCGGGCGTATCGCGTTCGATGAGCAACAGCGAAACGCCACCTGCGCCTTTGTCTGCCGGGTTTGTACGCACCGCAACAGTGAAGTAATCGGCACGCAGTCCCGACGTGATGAACGTCTTTTCGCCGTTTACGATGTAGCAGTCGCCGTCACGAATGGCTGTTGTTTTCAGGCTGGCAACATCAGAACCGCCAGCAGGCTCGGTAATCGCAAGGGCCGTGATTTTTTCGCCCGCTAACACGTCGGGCAGCACACGCGCTTTCATCTCCGCACTGCCCACAGCCAATATTGGCGGGGTCGCAATCGAATGCGACAGCAATGAAGCCATCAGACCGCCGCTGCCTGCGCGCGCGAGTTCTTCTGAGACAATCAGCGAATAAAAGCCATCGGCTGGCGTGCCGCCGTACTCTTCGGGATAGCCAATGCCAAGCAAACCAATGTTTGCGGCCTGACGATAAAGCCCCCGCGGAAATTCTTCCGCTTCGTCCCACTCGTTTATGAACGGCGTGATTTCGCGCGCGACGAATTGGTGAACGGTTTGCCGGAATTGTTCGTGTTCGGGGGAATAATAGTGCGGGTTGGGTTCTGGATTGAGCATAGCAAATAAAAACGATCACAGTGTCAGCGAATCATTGGTTTCTGGGTTTGTATAAGCGCCACAGTATCATAAATGGGCTGTGGCTTAGAACACCAGCTTTAACCCAAATTGGAGGCAGCGTAGTTCAAACGCCGATGCGAGGGCCAGCGGTTGTCCGAGCGATAAGTAGCGAGTGGTGTGGAGAAGATTTTCCTGTTTTCCCGGCATGCGACACTCACTACTTAGGGCAGCAGAAATTCGTGTGCAGAGAAGGTTACGAGTTGTTAGCGGTGTTCTTGATTTCTCTGCTTTTATCCGCTACGTTGCTGGTGACTTTCCGAGTCTCTATCAGTCTGTCCCTCTTTCCCAAATGGAGAAGTGTATGCACCAAACGCTACAAAATTTACGAGTCCAAACGACGAAACGAAATCTCTCACGCTTCCTGTTGGTGGCGTTCCTACTGGCAATAGGGCTGACACCTGGTTTTTCCCAGGCTTCCGGTTCATTAGCAGAATTGCGCGGGCAAGTTACCGACGCCACTGGCGCGATTATTCCTAATGCCAAAGTCACTTTGACCGACACGGCCAAAGGCACGAGCCGCAATGTCGTGACCGATGCCGAAGGCAATTACATTTTCATCGGCCTGCTGCCAAGCCAATACGAAATGAAAGTCGAAGCGGCGGGTTTTACGGCTAACACCAGCCGACTTGAATTAACGGTCGGGCAACAAGCGAACGTCCCGATTAAACTCAGCACCGGGCCAGTCGAAGCGCAGGTAGACATCGTGGCTGGCACTGAAGTCGTGGACACGCAACGCACCGAACAAGCCTCGACC
>JAXLQQ010000011.1:0-98284 GCA_046331525.1 Blastocatellia bacterium | reverse complement strand
TGCGGATAATCCGCTGAAAAATACACCTGATGATGTTGTAACTCCCGCAAATTTCGCTTCACGCCCCACAAAAATACCAGTCCCGACAACGAACGATCTGCCGGTCGTAATCGTGTCGCCCCCGGCTCGCCCAGCATCACTTTCGCATCCGCCGCCTCACAGTTCGCCACCACTACCTCCGCCGACAATCGCCGACCATCGTCCAGTTGCACGGCAGTAACGTGATTGTAATGCTGTTCAATACGACGTACTTTAGCATTCGTCAAAAGCGTGACGCGATGCTGTCGTGCCAGGTCCAACAGGCTTTCCACGATCCGATACAATCCGCCCGGCGCGTACCAACCATTGAAAGCGTATTCGAGGTACGGAATCAGCAACAACATCGCAGGCGCGGCGTGAGGCGAAGACCCTACATAGGTTGGATAGCGATTGTAGAGTTGTCGCAACTGCGGACTGCGCAAATGCGCTGCCACGACTTTCGCATAATTGCCCCAGGCCCGACGCAACGGCAAATAGCGTAACGAGGCGAAATCTTTCTGCGTCATCGCAGCCAGCGGCGGTTTGCGCAAAAAGCCGTTTTTCGCCAACTCGTACAGCCGCGCGCCCAATGTCATCAACTGTAAAAACCCATCCACATCTCGCGGCTCAAGCTGTCGCACCGTTTCCAGCCACGTCGGCAAATCGCTCGTATAAGTGAAGCGCGTGCCGTCAGCAAAGGAATATGCTGTTAGCGGGTGCATTGGCAGCAGTTGCAAATGGTCTTCCATTCGGCTGCCCGCTGCCGTAAATAACTCCGCAAAAATCCAGGGCATCGTAATAAGCGAAGGGCCGGTGTCGAAGCGGAAGCCCTCCGCTTCAAAAAGATTCATTTTGCCGCCGAACCGCTCACCCTGTTCACACACTGTCACCCGCCAGCCCAAGGCTGCCAAGCGCAACGCTGCGGCCAGCCCGCCCAAACCACCGCCGATAATCACTGCTGCTTTCTGCTTCATCATTTACGCACCGCGGGGATACACCCGCCCTTTCCAAGCTACGCCCTGCCCCCTTCGATATTTCCACCACGACGAAATCCCCAAACAGAGCAAAACGCCTTCGGCTACCGGGTGAAACAAGACACTCAGCAAAGAATGCCGAAACCGCAACGCCAATACCATCCGCGTTAACCAAACCAAACCGGCAGCTAGGAACCACGCACGATGCGGAAAGAAAACTGCACCCAGAAAGGGGCTGAGGAACAAGACCAAATGCGCCCAAAGGAAAAGCCAAAACGACGTTTCATGCACGAAAGCAGGATAAAAATTCTTTTGAAACCCGTACCAAATCCCGCGCCACGTGGTGTACATCCGCACCCACACAATCGCCTGCCCGTCCAGGCACAACCCATTTCTGCCGCTGACGCGCCAAAGCTGTGCGAGTCGAGTGTCTTCAAAAATTTGCGCCTTCACGCGCTCGTGTCCGCCAAACGCCTCATAGCTGGCGCGATCAAATAACATACAAGCCCCGTGCGCCAAGCCTAAGCCCGCCTGCCGACGTAGTTCCGGCTTCTGCGCCAGCCAACTGGGATAAATACTGAACACCACAAAATTCAACATTGGCATCAGAATTTTTTCGCCCCAGCTTTCCATCGCAAAGCGCGGCCAACACGAAAGCAGCGTGAGCTGTCGCGCCTCCGCCGCGGCCAACATCCGATTGATGGCATTTGCTGTCAACCGCGCATCAGCATCCAACCACAGTAACCACTGCCCCCGCGCCGCCTTTGCCAGTTGCGCGCAGGCATAAGTCTTGCCACACCAGCCCGGCGACAAAGGAGAAGACGGAACCAGTTTTAGTAACGAATGTTGTCCAGCATAAGTCTGAATTAGTGCCCGCGTACCATCTACAGAGTGATCGTCATACACTAAGATTTCTGCGATAGCTTCCGGCTGGGCAAGAAGTGTATCTAAGCATGCCGGTAAGTTCTGCTCCTCATTCCGCGCCGGAATTAACACTGAAACAACTTGGGAATAGACCTTCGCCGTCTCTTTTACTCGGGGCCAAAAGAGCGCATTACTAATAGCAATAATGCATATCGTGCCGATAATCAGGGTAAGCGCAGCAAGTAGCATAAATCCTGAATCTACTTTAAAGGTACAGCAAACATCTTGGTTGTCGTACTCTCAATCGCTGTCTCCTGCTACCTTAGTGAGGCGACTTCGCGAGTACAAGTGGAAGTAATAAGGGGCTTACTATCAGCAATCATCATTGCCGCTTCGGCCAGCAACGAGACTTCATAACTATTACCAAACTCTTTCCGCAAACAGGCAATACCCGCCGCTACCATTTCCCCAGCCATTCTTTGTGCGCCTTGCCTTCCATATTCGCTAATGAAGGTCGGGCGGAGATGTCGCTCATCTTGCCGCAAGGGTTTTCCCAGGGATTCCGGCGTGCCGCTCTCATCCAGCAAATCATCACAGATTTGATAGGCCGCGCCGAGCGCCTCGCCGTATTGCGCAAGCGCTTGCAGCACGGACGCGGTAGCGCCCTGCGCCCGCGCGCCCACCGTCATCATCAGTTGCATTAACGCAGTGGTTTTCAAATTCCGGCTCATCAAATCCGCCTGACTCAAACAAGTTCCGCCCAACTCCAAATCAACCATTTGCCCGCCAATCATCCCATCCGCGCCGATGCAATCCGCAGCAAGAGTGATAAGCGCACCAGCGTTTTCAGCCTGCCCCGCCGCCACACAGGTTTGCACCAGAAGCGCATAGGACTGGTTCAGCAGCGTCAAGGCCGTAAGCAGCGCTGTGCTTTCATCAAAGGCCATGTGAAGGGCCAGCCTGCCGCGGCGCAAATCAGCATCATCCATACAAGGAAGGTCATCTAAAATCATCGAACTGGTATGTAAATATTCCATCGCGCACGCAGCCGGTAGGAGGCTTTTTTCAGTAGCACCGCCCAGACTCCCCGCAAGCAGTGTCAGGAAAGGGCGCCACCGCTTCCCGCCCGGAAAAACGGCATATTGCAATGCCTCATTTAATCGCCTCGCAAAACGCTGACGACTGAGCGGTAAGTTCTCCCACAGCGCCGCTTCTATTTCGGACTTATGCTCAGCGATATAGTTTGATAGGTCACGACTCATAACAATTCTCTACATTTTGTTGAAATAGGATGGTGGCGACTTGTTCTGTTGCCTCCTCCAGCGGCAAGTGACCCGCATTTTTTAGGGCATAGCAATTCGCCTGAGGAAAGATTTCTTTCCATCTTTTGACTGAATCTTTCACCGCTGCGAAGGTGTGTTCTCCATATAAAATATCTATCGGCAGCGTCAGTCCCCGAAACTGCTCGGCAGCACCGCTTTCAGATAAGAGTTTCAATTGCTGATATACCGCCTGATGATTTACTGCCGCAAAAGAATTGGTAAGGTGAGCGTTTTTAGTCCGCCGCTTATGTAAAGAGAGATTGGTCAACCAACGTCCCACAGGATTCGCAAAAGTAGTGTAATAAGCATACCATCCAATCTTTCCCATTTGTGGCGCTACGAAGGCTTGAAAGTACCAGGGAAGGTAAGCATATGGGTCTAACAAAACAATGCGGTTAATTTTAGTAACAGTTGCTGTATGCGCCAGGTGTTTAGCCAGAAATAAACAAAGTAACCCACCACTACAACTGCCAATCAGAGTAATGCAACAAGGTGCTACTGTCATCAGTATCTCACCTATTTGACTTACAATTGAGTTCATTTGCCACTTTGCAGGTGGCGGCGAGTTACCGCTGCCAGGGACATCGAAGCTATAGAAGCTTATGCCCGGCGGCAGGTGCGTCATTAAAGGATCAAAAGTACGGCGATCACCACTCCAACCGTGTAGCCCAACAATTACGCTTTCCCCTGTTCCGTACTTCGCAAAGTACATAATTAAACTCCCACTCGCGCTTGAATTCGCGCTGCAACTAACTTACCGCTCAAGATCACCATTGGCATTCCGGTTCCCGGTGTTGTGCTGGCTCCGGTGTAATACAAGCCGCCGATTTCAGTAGAATAATTGCGTGGGCGGAACGGCCCAACGCTGAGCGTATATGTGCGCCGCCAAAAGCCGAACCGTCATATAATCAAACCCGTTGCGCCCAAACGCTGGTGTATACACTTCTTCAAAACATATTCTGTCAGGTTAAATTCACACCGTGCGAAAGTGCAAACGACGGAACACTTTTCTTTAATTGTAGTCACAACTTCTTGCCGTTTTCTTGGCAATTCTGCTTACTAAAGGCGTGGGAACTAAGACGAACATTACGTGCCCGTGCGGTGCTAAGTCAGGATCAGTGGCGGAAGGGATTTTTGACATAAAAAGGTAAGTCGGTCAGAATTCGTTTGTTGGTAAATAAATCCTCGAAGGCACCACGATAGTTATTCAGCAGGAAGAATTATTGCATGATGCCCAATATTCTCAACCTTTCCGCTTACCCCCCAGTAATAAGTAATCACGCCGGGAGTTAGCCGATAGTTATTTACTCTTTGCCGCAATACTTTCGATTGATAACTTGGAGCGAGCAGTTTTGTATTTGTTGTCGGCCAGTCTACATTCGATACAACGATAGAAGTAGGCTGAATCTGACCGTTATCAAGTAAGACGCCTGTTACTTTTGAGTTATTAACAATAATTTGGCGAATCGGGTGATTCGTATAGATTTTTACGCCCAGTTCGCGCGCCAGCCGTGCAATCTCTTCGACAATTCCATAAATGCCTCCTTTGGGCAGCCACAATCCGTAAGCGAGTTCGCCATAAGATAAGATCGTAAATAAGCCGGGCAAATCGAACGGCGAACCGCCCAAGTACATTCCATACGCGCCCAAGGCTTCGCGCAGGTAACGGCTTTTGAAGAAACGGCGCAGTTCACGATCTAATGAGCGCCAGATGCTTAAACGACGAAGTTCGCCGGGGGAAAGCGCACTTAACCATTTCAGTGGATTATCCTGATTCCGGTTAATTAGTTTCTCAAACGCAAGACGATACTTCGCTCCGGCATCCTGTAGAAAGGAAAGTAACGCCACGCTTCCCCCGGCCTCTAAACGTTCGCACTCTTCCGCTAACTTCGTGAAGTTACTTGAGAGTTGTAAATGGGTGCCATCTTCCCACTGAAAAGCGACGGCGGGATCAACGGGCAATAGCTCAACATAGTCTTCCAGCTTTTTACCAGCAGCGGCAAATAGCTCTTGAAAAACCCAGGGGTAGTTCAGCAAAGAAGGGCCGGTATCGAAGCGAAAGCCTTGCTTTTCGATGACATTGGCGCGCCCGCCGACTTTGTCATTGGCTTCGTAAACGGTCACATCAAAACCGGCTAAGCGTAAGTGAATCGCGGCACTAAGTCCGCCTAAACCAGCGCCGATGACGATGACGGAAGCGGAAGCGCCGGAGGCAGCCGTGGCATTTTGTGCGATGGCTGTCAGGGGAAAGGGTTCCGCTGATTGGAGGATTCTTTGCATATAGCTCAGGCCGTTAAGTACGCCAGCGGTAAGCGCCAGTATTTGCTGGTGGGCAGAACTTGAAACTTGCGACGCAACGGCACGCTCTCGCGGTGGCGCAGGCCGTGTGGGCTGGGCGGTGGCGATTCAGTGGCGATAGACATCAATGCAGGCGTGAATCGCGGTGCGGCAATCTGGCGCAAAAGCATCCAGATTGGCGGCAGCAGCGGCATAGTAACTTTCAGCAATCTGCGTCAGACGATGCAGCACGCCCTGAAAAGCCGCCTGCTGCTGTGGATCGCTGGCGTGGGCGTTAGCAGACCTTCGGCATGCAACCGTCCAACGGCAAATACAACCTACCGCGTCGCTGATCTTCGGCAACATCGCGCAGAAAATTCGTGGGTTGTAGCGCGATGCCCAAGTCACGCGAGGCGTAAGCACTTGCTTGCGCTCTTTGCCTGTCTGATCGCCTGCCGCCGGGCCGTAGACGTAGGCCAGGGAAATAACCGACGACAATTGCGCTGCCGTAAATATAAGAGTCAATCAATTCCTCTAACGTGCGAAACGTGCAGTGCCAGGTCGTGACGCATAGCGACCAGAAACGAACGGTAATACTCGTGCGGAATCTGTGCGCCCGACCTCGGCGAAAGCTGGCAACGAAACAGGGCACGCCTAGTTCGATTCATTCGCGGAGCAAGCAATGATTACGGCTGCTTCAAAATGCGCGGCCCAGACATTCAGCAGTTGTGTGCGTTCGGGCGTGGGTAAGGCGAAGGAATCCTGCACGATTTCGTCAGGGTAGCGGACGGCGGCATAAATCGCTTCGACCTGGGCGCGCTTGGCGGGCGGCAGGAAGCGCGTGACGATAAAAAAGCTGGTGCTGGAAAGGCGCAAGACCTGCCGCGCCTGCCGCGACTGTTGCCACATACCTGCTTGTCGGTGGTCGCCCGCAACGCCTGTTGCCGGGTCATTGCATCGAATTGTTGCCAATACTCCCAGTCCCACGGAGTCTGCGAATTGTGCATAAAGAACGTTGATTTGCTACTTTCTGTTGTCGCTTCACGGTGAAATACGTCAGCCCGGCGGCCAATGGATGTACAATCATTCAGCCCAAAATTGCTTAGCGTGCGTGTGCCGCCTTGCCTTTGACATCGGCAGGCGCTAACAAACGGGCTGTCACCTCACCGCGATAGTTGAAGATTTTTTTCAGCGTGTCTTCCACAAATGCCCAATGCGCCAGATCGCCTAGCCAGCCGAGCGGAATTTCATATTCCACCCGATCCCGCATCAACGTTTGTCGTGCACCTAAGGCTTGAAAACTGTGGGTGTGAATCCACCGTGCATACGGCCCGCGCACCTGCCGATCTACAAAGCGGACGCCCGGTTCCCACACATCAATCCGCGTTTGCCAGCGAAAGGGGATGCCCGCAAGCGACAGGCTGTAATCAATCAGCGTGCCGACGTTCATACGGATGGGCGCGGGCGTCAGAATTTGAAAGCGTAAAAAAGGAGGCGTGATTTTCTCCAAATTGTAAGCATCGCCGAAAAATTCAAACGTTTCCGCCAACGGGCGTTCAATGACCTGCGTACGTTCCAGTAAATGTATTGCCATAAAGAAATCCTGACGGGAATCAGGATCGTAGCGCGAGAATGTGTGGATTTTTTCAAGAAGGTGAGGCGAAATTTCACGCTTGTGTGTCGAAATTTACGAAGCGAACAAATTTGCCAGCGCCGCAGGCAAGGGGGAGAATTTGAATTCGTACTCCGTTGCGGTCGCCACTGCCGGAATCACGCGCGTGCTGCCCAGCAACAAATCCGCCATTTCGCCCAAGCCAAGGCGCAAGGCAAAATTCGGCACAGCAAAAAGTGCGGGGCGATGCAGCGCGGCGGCGAGGGCTTTGGTAAAACCTTCATTCGTAACAATACCGGGCGCGGCGGCATTGAGCGGGCCGTGAATCGCTTCGTGAAATATGGCGTGCTGCAAAAGCCCGACCACATCGTCCAGATGAATCCACGGAAACCATTGTTGGCCGTTGCCCAAACTGCCGCCGAGTCCCAGCTTAAAAATCGGCAACATCTGCGACAGCGCGCCGCCGTCGCGTGCCAGCACAACACCAATGCGCACTTGTACGACACGCACTCCGAATGGCTGAGCGGCAGTGGCGGCGGCTTCCCATTCCTGACAAACTTCGCTGAGAAAGCCTGTGCCCGCAGGCGAAGCTTCCGTCAATTTTTCGTCGCCGCGGTTCCCGTAAAAGCCAATGGCAGAGGCGCAAATAAAGGCTTGCGGCTTGCGGCTCGCAGCTTGTAATCCCGCGACTAAATTTTGCGTGCTGATGACGCGCGAGGCACGAATGCGTTCTTTTTGCGCCGCTGTCCAGCGCCCGGCGGCAATTGCTTCGCCGGCCAAATGCACTACGACATCCGCATTCGCTACCGCTTCGGCAGGCGGCAGTTCGTGTTCCGGTTGCCACGCGAAAGCGGCAACGCCCAGGCGACGGCCTTTCTCTGGCGAGCGGGAAAGAATGGCGACGTGATGCCCGGTTTGCTGGAGTTGCTGACATAAGACTGCGCCGACTAAGCCGGTAGCACCGGTGACAAGTATTTGCATAATTCTTTAAGTAAGAGAACCTGACCCGCGCGGTCAAGCAACAGAGAAAAACTTGAGAGGATCGTGAAGAGTTCGTAACAAACTCAGCGCCTGAGACATTACCCCTTATCCGCTCCACATTGCACATTGAACTTCGAAAATTTTGGAGTAACAATGTGAAAGGTGGAGTGGAGTAGGGGCAATGTCAGCTTCGTGCGAAGCAACAAGGAGGGCGTTTTTCTTCTGTTAGGTTATGCCGGTAATAACGTTGCCGAGGACTTCCGTCAGTCGTTCCTCGCGCCCCAGATGCAGATAGCTGAGTGCTTCTTGATCGAGTCCCATCTGATGCAAAATCGTCGTGTGAATGTCGCGGAAATGCACCGGCTTTTCTACCGCGCGCAAGCCGATGTCATCCGTCGCGCCGTAGACTTGCCCGCCTTTGATGCCGCCGCCTGCCATTACCATCGTGAAACCGAGGTTGTGGTGATCGCGTCCTTTGCTGCCTTCGGATTCGGGCGAGCGCCCAAAGCTCGCCACCGATCACGACCAGTGTTTCGTCGAGCAAACCTCGCCACGCTGAATCCAGCAACAACGCGGCCATCGGTTGATCGGTTTGTGCGGCCATCCGCAAGTGATTTTCTTCGATGTCTTTGTGCGCGTCCCACTGCAAATCGCCCATGCCACCGCCGGAAACGGGACACACAAATCGCACGCCTTTCTCGACCAGCCGCCGCGCCAACAAGCAACGCCGCCCGTAATCATCCGTCAACGGTTTGCCGATGCCATACAGATCAAGCACGTTTCCTGCGGCTCGTTCGAGAGATCAAAAATCGCTGGCGCTTCGGTCTGCATCTTGGAGCGAGGTCATACGAATTCAACCGCGCCGAAAATTCAGCATCTCATCGCTCATATCCAGATGATTCAGTCGCTTCAGCAATCCGAGCGTTTGGCGGCGTTTGACGGTCGTGATGCCCTTCGGCAAGTCAGATTCAGCACTGGACGATTGCCGGGCCGAAACATCGTCGGCTGATAGACGGCAGGCAAAAAGCCCTGCGTGTACATCGGCATCCCGGCTTCCTGCGCGCCGTGCGGGTCAGGCAGAACCACGTACGAAGGCAAGGATTGCGCTTCGCTTCCAAGTCCGTAGACAACCCACGACCCCATACTCGGAAAGCCCGGAATCACGCGACCTGTAAAAAGCTGATACTGCGCCGCCGAATGCACCACCATATCGCCGTGACACGACCGAATGACGGCCAGATCGTCTACGCACTGTGCCAGGCGCGGGAAGAGATCAGAAACCTCAATGCCGCTTTTGCCGTAGCGCTGGAACGTGCGTTTGGTGCCGAGCAGCGTGGCATTCGGCGAAACAAACTGATACTTCGCTTCCCCAAATGCGGCAGGCCGCTTTTGCCCGTGCAACTTATTCAGCAGCGGCTTGGGATCGAACGTTTCCATGTGACTTGGCCCGCCACTCAGGAACAGGAAGATGGCCGATTTTGCTTTGGCGGCGTGATGTGGCTTCTTCGGTGCAAGCGGATTCGCCAAATTCTGTGCGGCTTGCGCCCGTGCCTGCTCCTGCGCCAGCATTGCGCCAAAGGCAAGGCCACCGAAGCCAGCGAAAGCATCGCGCAGAAATTCGCGGCGATTGCGGGTGATGCGGTAATGTTCAGTCATTTGTCTCTCTCCCAAATTTCATCCATCAATGTGCAGATAGAAATTGTAGTATCTCGCTCATCACCTGATCTCCATGCTTGGTCGCAAACAGAAACTGTGCGTGTGCTGAGCTTTCAATCAGCACCAGCTTTTTCGGCTGTGGCGCTTTTTCATACTTCGCCAGAATGCCTGGCAGTCGCAGTCCGTCACCATTCGTATCATCGCGCCCAACGATAAACAGCAAGCGTCCTTTCAGCTTTTCTGTCGGCCCGTCGCCGCCGCCCGTGCCGAGCAATATCAAGCGATCTATTTCTCCCGGCGCAGCAATCATCGCATCTGCCGCTGCGCCACCGCCAAAACTACCCCCGATCACATCCACCGTTCTCGCGCCCATCTTGCGCAGGTAGCGCACCGCAGCCAGGACATCAAGATGCGGCGAAGCGTCATTCGATGAGCGAGGCGATTGCCCATACCCGCGAAAATCAAAGGCCAGAACGCGGAGACCTGCTTGTGCCAAGACCTGTGCTTGCGGTTCCCAACTTTCTTTGGTGAAACGGCCTCCGTGCGCCAACACCACGCCGCGTTCGCCTTTGCCATATAGGTCGGCATAGATGCTACCGCCATCTTCTGTCGAGATCGTGACGTGTTCGGGCAGTACGAATGAACGCGCTTGTGAATGCCTGCCGGAGGCGGCGATGAACAAGGCCATAGCAACCGTGATAACCAAAAGATGCTTCATATCCTTCAATTCACGTATAAAAACGAATTCAGATTCAGCAGCGTTAACGCCAACTCGCGTTTTGGTTGCGTCTGCAAAAATTCCAGCGCGATTTGGATTTCTTTGGCTTTCGCCGGGCGTCCTGTCACAAGCCGGTAGCCGAGATCAATTTGTTTGCGCAGATTCGACCCAGCTTCGGTTTCCAGACGTTTGGCAAAGGCTTCGGCTTCATTCATTAGCAAACACGCCGTTTCATCAGTTCCAGCGCTTGCGGCGCGTGCGTGCTGGATTCGCGGCGGGCGCAACTGGCCTGCATATCGGGCGCGTCAAAGACTTCCATAAACGGCAAACGCGAAATTGCACGGCAAACCTTTGGTGGCTCGTGCGGCGCATGTATTCGTGCGGGTCTTTGGCCCAGATCAATGCGACGGTTTGTAAAGCAGATTCACCAAGCCGGGATCAATTGGCACCATTACACTCGGCCCGCCCTGTTTCAGGTTGTGATGTGCGGCACCACAGCCAGCATGGCATCGCGCAGTTGTTCGGCCTCCAGCCGTTGCCGATTGAAGTGCGAGTAGAATTTATTTTCCGGGTCTTTTTTGTTGACGAGTGCTTTCAATTCAGGGGCACTTGGCGGTGCGGAGGATTGCTGATAGGTGTTGCTGTTGAGGATCAGGCGATGAATATGTTTGAGGCTGAAGTTATGCGCGACGAATTCATTCGCCAGATAATCCAGCAATTCAGGATGCGTCGGACGCGCGCCCATCCGTCGAAAATCATTCGCGGGTTGCAACGATGCCGCGCCCGAAATGGTATTGCCAAATCCAGTTCACCAGCACGCGCGCGGTCAGCGGATTGTTCGGATCAACAATCCATTTTGCCAGCTCCGCACGCGGTTTCGCCGTGTTGTCCGGTAGTTCGGGGAGTGCCGTCTTCCAGCAACACGCCGAGCGGACACATGCCGCGCGCTCGCCTTTGCGGTTGTATTCGCCGCGCGCCAGCAAATGAATCGGCGATTTCTTTTCGGACACATCGGCGACGCTGTGCAGCACGGGCAGCGGCGGCGGCAATTGATCCTGCAACTCTTCCAGCTTGTGCTTGAGCGCGGCTTGTCGCTCAGTCGAAGCAGTGTCCGTCTTGCCATTCAACTGCAAAATTTCGCTGTTTACTTTCGTGATTTCCTTTCGATGGGGTCAGCTTTGGCTTTGCAGGCGGCTTGTTCGGCGTCAGAAGATTTCGGAATATCTTTGTCATAGACGCCCGCGAAATACGCCCTGAATGCGGTAGTAATCGCTTTGCCGCACCGGATCGAATTTATGATTATGGCAACGTGCGCAACCAATTGTGACGCCGAGGAAAGCCGAGCCGACGACGTTCGTCATTTCGGTCAGCACCTCATTGCGACTGCTGGCGACTTCCTGATTGCCCGCGTTTTTGCGCAACGGCCCCAGCCGATTGAAACCCGCCGCAACCAGCAATTCATCCTTGCTCGCATCTAGTTCATCCCCCGCCAACTGTTCTGTCACAAAGCGGTCATACGGCTTGTCTTCATTGAACGATTGGATGACGTAATCGCGATAGCGCCAGGCGTCGTTGCGGTGCGTGTCATATTCAAACCCATCGGTTTCAGCAAAGCGCACGACATCCAGCCAATGCTGTCCCCAGCGTTCGCCGTAGGTTGGCGAGGCCAACAGTTTTTCGACCAGCTTTTGATAGGCGTCCGGCGATTTGTCTTTGAGAAAGGCCTCGACTTCGCGCGGCGTGGGCGGCAACCCCGTCATATCGAAGTAAATTCGACGGATCAGCGTGATGCGATCTGCGGGCGGCGAAGGTTGCAATCCTTCGCGCTGCATTCTTTGCAAAATGAACGCATCAATTGGCGTTCGCGCCCATGCCTGATCTGCGGTGGGTTGAAATGTCGGCACAGCAGGCGTCGAGCGTTTCACAAACGCCCAATGCGAACGCTCGCGCGGCGTGTAGGTGCCAAGCGGCGCGGTGTCGAATGATGCCATTCCGAGCGAAACCAGCAGCACGCTGACAGCCCCTAAAAGCTTGAAGTACATCGCAATTACTCCGGTTGATTTGTCGTTCGATGAATCCGAAAAAGCCCTTATCGAAAAGGAGGCGATCATCATAGTGTACCCATTCATCGCCCGTCAATTTCTGGTCTTACCAATTCCTATTGCACGCCGCGCCGGATACGGGTAAGCTCACGTGCGCTCGCAACCAACACTCGTCTGAAAACATTTTCCCCGTAAGGAACGCTTTATGCAGATACCTTTCGCAGTTCTGTTTTTACTCCTTGCACTTGCGCCCTGGCTCACGCCTGCAACGTCTAACAGCAGTGCGAACGACGAAGCCGCAATTCGTGCCGTCGTGCAAAAATACGTGGACGCCCGCGAACGTATTGATCCGAAAGCCGTCGAACAACTCTTCACCGCCGATGCCGATCAACTGGTTTCTTCCGGCGAATGGCGCAAAGGCCGCGAGGCCGTCGTCAAAGGCACCATGGCCAGTTCCACGAGCACGGGCGGCAAGCGCACGATCACGGTCGAAACCGTACGCTTTCTTACTTCGGACGTGGCCATCGCCGATGGGCGCTATGAATTGACCGGTCTGGCGGGCGGTACGACGCGCAGCATGTGGTCAACGTTCGTCTTCAAGAAAATGGGCAAGGATTGGCGCATCAGTGCGATTCGTAATATGCTGCCCGCTGCGCCCGCCCCAGGCAAATAAGCGAAGCCGATGAAACCACCGCACGTGGTGGCACGTTTCAGCATCCGTGCTGATTATTCCCGTTCCCCGAATCAAAGGAAAATTTGATGGCCTCTGCAAAATTCAAATTGACGATTATTGTTCTTTTTCTGTTCCCCGCGATTGCCGGTCAACTCAACGCGCAATCGGGCGGCAGCGAGTTGTTTGAGAAAAAGATTCGCCCTGTGCTGGCCGACAATTGCTACGCATGTCATTCGTCGCAGATGAAAAAGCCGATGGGCGGGCTGGTGCTGGACACCAAAGAAGGTTTGCTGAAAGGCGGCGTGTCGGGAGCGGTGATTGTTCCCGGTAAACCGGCGGAAAGTTTGTTAATGCGCGTGCTGCGCTACGGCGATCCGATACTGAAAATGCCGCCAGCGGGTCAATTGCCGGACGCGGTAATTGCTGACTTTGAGCAATGGATTGCCAATAAGTGCGCCTGATCCGCGTACGGAGACGGTGGCCGCCGCTGCGCCGAAGGTCAGCGTACGCGGGATGCTTCGACAAAGGCCGTCAATGGTGGGCGTTTCAGCCCGTGCGCGAAATGACTGCGCCAGCCATCAAACAAAGCGGCGCGTGGGCACGCACAAAAGATTGATCGCTTCATTCTGGCCAAGCTCGAACAAAACAAGCTTACCCTCCGCTGAAGCCGAGAGCACGCATCCTTGATGTTACGGGCTTACCTTGATCTGACAGGCTTGAAGCCGACTTACGAAGGTCGAAGCGTTTGTAAAGGACAGACCCGCAGCGATACGAAAAGCTGGTGGAACGATTGTTAGCGTCACGCGCTACGGCGAACGTTGGGGCCGCTATTGGCGACGTCGCACGTTACGGCGAAAACGGCGACACAGGCGGCAATCGTCGAGGCCTATCCGTATGCGTGGCGTTACCAGGATTGGGTGATTGAATCCGTCAATAAAGACCACCACGATCAGTTCATCAAGCAACAACTGGCCGCTGACCTAATGCCCGGCACGTCGCGCAATGACCTGCGCGCGCTTGGCTATCTGAGCATGGCTCCGTCAGAATGGAAAAGAAGCTGTCGAAAAGAGTTGATTGACAACCTGTTGCTCGAAGAATGGGACGAGCGCGTAGACGCCGTCGGACGCGGAAATGCTCGGCTTATCCGGTCGCCTGCGCGCGCTGTCACGATCACAAATTCGATCGATTGCACCAGAAGATTATTACGCTTTGGCAGGTGTGTTCGCCTCCGCTTCGCCCGCGATTCGCCCGCTCCGCGACATTGACCAACCGTGAAACGAAGTATCTGGCCGCCCGTCATCGCGTTACCGAATTGAATGGCTTTGCTCGGCTTTTTGACCGAAGAAAAAACGCTCGACAGTCATCATGGCAAAGCAAGCCTGCTGCATGAAAATGAACGCACTGAAGGAAGAGATGAAGGCGTTGCAGGAGCGCAGTATCCAGAACTCGCCGAAGCCGTCATCCGCATCGGTGCGCCGCGCAATCAAGCCAACGCAGGCAAGACAAAACCCGACCCGAAAGCCCTTGCCGCCGCCGCCGCCAAACGCGCCGAAGAAGAAGCGAAAGCGCCGTTCATCAACGCCGTCCACGATGCTGCGATGGATTCGGATGGTTCCTATGCCGATTACACGCCGCTCACGATCAAGCCCGGCGCAGCACGCGACCTGCCCGTTTTTGCGCGTGGCAATTCCGCCGCGCCCGGCGAAGTCGTGCCGCGTCACTTCCTGACGGTGCTGTCAAAGAACCCGAATGACACTTTCAAACGCGGTTCCGGTCGGTTGGAATTAGCCGAAAAAATCATAACCGATGCCGCGTCACTGTCTGCGCGCGTTATTGTAAATCGCGTTTGGGGCTGGCATTTCGGCAAGCATCTCGTCAACTCGCCGAGCGATTTCGGAGATCGCGGCGAAAAGCCTTCGCATCCTGAATTGCTGGATGATTTGACAGCCCGGTTCATTGCAAATGGCTGGTCACTGAAATGGCTGCACCGTGAAATTATGCTGTCGGCCACCTATCGCCAAGCGAGCAAACCGCGCGCTGAGGCAAACGCGATTGATGAGGAAAACAAATGGTATTGGCGCAATAACCCGCGCCGTCTGGACGCCGAAGCGATTCGTGATTCGCTGCTCGCGGCCACCGGAAAATTAAACCTGGAAATGTATGGGCCAT
This sequence comes from Blastocatellia bacterium, assembly GCA_046331525.1. Lineage (GTDB taxonomy): Bacteria > Acidobacteriota > Blastocatellia > RBC074 > RBC074 > JAFDVL01. The sequence continues at coordinate 82,978 of JAXLQQ010000011.1, read as the reverse complement.
CGCTGAATCTCGACAGTCTCGACAACACGCGCCGCACCATTTACGGTCGCATTCAACGCGGCGGCACGAGCGACATTCTGCGCCTCTATGATTTCCCGAACCCGTTTCAGCACAGCCCCACACGCAATATGACGATGTCGCCGCTTCAGGAATTGTTTGTGCTCAACAGCCCGTTCATCAAACAACTCAGTAGTGCGCTGGCAAAAGCAATCGAAGCAGAACCTGATGTAACAGCACGCGTGCGCAGTCTGTATCGCAAAATTCTCTTGCGCGATCCGAATGCCGCCGAAAGCAAAATCGCGTTGAGTTATTTAAATTCGGCAACACTCGAGCAATTTGCCCAAGTTTTGTTAGCTACGAACGAAGAGGTCTTTTGGCCTTGAGTTTTTACCGCAAGGGTTCAAAGAGGCAAAGACGCAAAGAGCCTCTAAAAGAATGCCGTTCTTTGATCCTTTGCCTCTTTGAACCTTTGCGTTGAAATCATCTTGCATTATGAAACTTGAACAATTTTCACGACGCTCATTTCTCTCCACCCTCGGTGGCGGACTCGGTTCCATCGCGCTCGCAGACTTAATTGCCCGCGCCGAAACACCGCACCACATTGGCCCGCACTTCGCGCCCAAAGCCAAGCGCGTCATCGTACTGTTTATGACCGGCGGCCCGTCGCAGATGGATATGTTCGATCCAAAACCCGCGCTGGCGAAATACGCCGGACAACGCCCCGCTGCCGTAGACCTGCGCACCGAACGCAAGACTGGCGGCCTGCTTCCGTCCCCCTTCAAGTTTCAGAAGTATGGCCGCAACGGCGTAGATGTCAGCGAACTGTTGCCGAACCTTGCGGCGTCCATTGATGACATCTGCGTGCTTCGTTCGGTCTACAGCTTCATCCCAAATCATGAGCCAGGGCGCAATTTATTCTTCAGCGGCACGATGACTTCGATGCGTCCGACGATGGGCGCGTGGATTTCGTATGGTCTCGGCACCGACAATCAAAACCTGCCCGCGTTCGTGACGCTCACCCCGGCGGACAGCACGTTGTGGACAAGTTCAGGCTTTTTGCCTACGCAATATCAGGGCACGCTGTTCAATAACAAGGAAACCGATCCCGAAAAGATGATCAAGTTTCTGCGCAACCAAGACCTGAACGCCGACAAACAGCGCCAACAACTCGACGCCATCAAGCCCTGAACAAACCCACGCCCAATCCTTCGGCGCAGACAGTTTCCTCGAAGGCGCATCAAGTATGGAGCAAGCTATCGCATCAGTTCACCGTCCGACATCTTTGACATCCATAAGGAGCGAATCCATCCGCGCCGAATACGGCTCACGCCCTACGCGGCTTGCCTGATGGCGCGGCGTCTGGTCGAAAGCGGCGTCCGCTTCGTCCGTCCTGCACGGCCCGGCCAGCAATGGGACGATCACGAGTACCCCAGAAAAGGCTTGCGCGAACGCTGCCCCGACATGGATCGCGCTTCGGCAACCTTGATTCGTGACCTGAAACGGCGCGGTTTGTTGGAAGACACGTTAGTGATTTGGGGCAGCGAATTCGGACGCACGCCCGTGTCGAAAAAGGCAATGGCCGCGACCATGCTTACGGCTTCACAATGTGGATGGCAGGCGGCGGCGTCAAAACCGGCATCGCGTATGGCGGCACGGACGAATTCGGCTTCGCCGTCGAGAATCCAGTTTCGTTGCGACCTGCACGCGACAGTATTGCATTTGTTAGGGCTGGATCGAGAAGCTGACGTATCGGTATGCGGGGCGGGATTTTCCGGTGACGGATGTGTACGGCAATGTCGTGAAAGATATTATCCGGCATAAAGATGGGGCAATTTGCGTTCTTGCAAGCAAACAAGGTGAAGACTACACTGCGATTATGAATTACAAGGTCGCATCAGCATTGATCCCCGTTGCGGCAAGCCTTATTCGCAGCACGCCAGATCGCCGTTACGATGTCTTTGATTACCTCGGCGGCGGGATGACGATAGAAGAGATTCTGGATGATTTTCCTGATTTGACTGCTGAAGACATCCGCGCTGACTGCTGCTTTTGCGGCGGATCGTGAACGGCGGTTGTCGGTGATCCCTATGAAACTGCTGCGATGAAAACCTTTCGCCCAAGCTCCGCGTTTGCTTGCCGCACAATTTCCTGGCAGCTTGCATTTGCGAGACTGTGGCTTGAAAGGCGCAACGGACGAAGATGTTGGGAATACGCAACCGCCAATGACTTCACGGTGTACGTCAAAGACTCGGATTTCTATCAGCGCAGTTTGTTTTACGGCCAACCCACCGAAATTTGTTTTTGGTTACGCATTGGCAATTGTACGCGCGAGGATTTGATACGACTGCTCACAACCCACGAGCAAGACATCTTTGCGCTTGAGGCCGATCCGTTAGAATCTATTTTTGGTTTTGTCTTGACCTGTATCCTCTGAGAGAAAAAGATGGCTGATGATAATAAGCAGGCGAAAGTATTTTACTCTTAGCAAAGTGATGTTGCGCCTAAGGACAATAGATATTTCATTGAAGAAGCCCTCAAAGGCAATAAAAGGCTCTCAACAAAGGGGCCACTTTTGTGGATGAGATTATTTCAGATCGGGACACAAAAGGGGTTAGCAGATGCTCCGTAATTAAAACAATTCTTGGTAAGATTGACGAAGCCGTCATATTTGTTTGCGATGTGACGATAGTTAGTAAGGCCACGTCAGAAAGTCTATTCCTAATCCAAACGTTATGATTGAGCTTGGCTATGCACTCAAAGCTTTATCTCGCAATCTTTGATTCTTGTTTTGAATGCAGCTTATGGCGATATTCGGAGCTACCCCGCTGATCTCCGTCATCGCCATCATCATGAGATACAACCTGCCTCAAGCTACCTTTGATAGCGTTGAAGACGGCGAAAACCCTCGAAGAAGAAGATTGAGCGAAAATTACAAAGGACTGGTGCACTATGAGATGCTGGCTAATCAGCGAGTTAAATTTACACCGTCTCCCCTCTCTCCGGTAGAGCAACTTGAGCAATATTTAATTGAGCCGAACGATGCACGCAAAGCGGTGAAGTTAATTGAGGTAGAAGTTGATAAGCTTGCAACCATACTAAATAAGATTGCCATATCCTCGATAGAGCGGCCTCTATCGTCTGAAGAGGCATTTCGACTAATACAAGATTATGAAGGATTGGTAAAGAATGTACTGGCTCTTTACGTGCGAGGCTGTTACGACGACGATACTGCACTTACAAAGGCCTTGATCGACGGACTGAATCAATTGTCGAACAATATTCCACCTGTCAATTATCCCGGAAATCTCCACTTATACCCCACGCTATTGTTGCTTTATGCAGGAGGGATTGCAGCCTTAGCTGGAAACCGATATAGAACGCTGATTGCGCTGATGCGCAAAGTAGTAATTCGATCTAGCCAAGCTCCTACTGGCTGCCCCGCAGCATTTGCGCTTGTACCTTATCGAGTGATCTCTGAAAGATTCGCCAATCAAATACTCCAAATCAGTAACCATATCACGCCTGTTAATAAGTACCTTTTCGATTTCTTACGTGAGCCGCTTCGACAGGTGATTAAGGTTGAGGGCGAATATGAGGAACATTTTTTCCGCTTTGAATACTTATTTGCTTTGGCCAGTGCATTTGCAAATCAAAAATGGGGAATCGGCGTTTACGCTCCGGTTGGAAGCTATATGTGGGAGCAACAGCTACGATACCCACCTTACATTTTTGAAGTAACCGATCAAGAATTGAGCCAACAAAATGAGCTATGGCCCCCTTTCAAAGAAGGGATTTTTGACGGCAAGTTTGAAGAGTTCCAACAACTCAAAAAGCAGGCGGATGAAAGCATTAAAAACCTCATCACGAAATGCTATCCGATCAGTTTTGACAGATAACAAGTCCTCTATCCAATAGAAGGCGGCTTCAATCTATGCAACGATTCAATCTACATATACTCATCTTACTCATCGCGGTAGCTACTACTTCTTATGCCCAACCCCAACGCACCAAAATCGCCATCGTCGGCTTAGTCCATTCGCATTGCTGGGGCTTTGTCACGAAGCTGAATCAGATGCACCAAAATCAAGATTTGATCGAAGTCGTCGGCGTCTCAGATGACAATCAGGAATTGCGCGACTACATCAAAACGCTGATGCCGGGCGTGCCGGTGTATGACAGCTACGCGCGGATGCTGGACGAAAAGAAGCCGGAAGTGGTCTGGTCGTTTGTCGAGAATGATCGGCATCTGGAAGTGACGAAGGCTTGTGCGGCGCGCAAGATTCACGTGATGTTTGAAAAGCCAATGGCGGCGACGTATGACGAAGCGAGGCAGATGCAGGCGGTTGCTAAACAAGCCGGGATTCAGTTGATGGTGAATTATCAAATGGCTTGGTGGCCGGAAAATTATACGGCGCACGATGTGGCAATGCGGGGTGACATCGGCAAGGTGTGGCGCGTGCGTTCGGTGATTGGGCACGGCGGGCCGGGCAATTTTGAGCCGGGCAGCATCAAGCAAAAGTATTTTCTGAAATGGCTCAGGGACGAATCGCGCGGCGGTGGGGCGTTAATTGACTTCACTTGCTATGGCGCGAAATGGGCGTTGTGGTATTTGGGATTGCCGAAAACGGTCTACGCGGTTACGACGCATACGCGACCGGAAATTTATCCATCGAACACGAACGCTACGGTGCTGATGTCGTATGGCGAGAACAAGGTGGCGATTACGGAAGGCTCTTGGGATTTGCCGCGTTCGTTTTATGACGTCGAAGTGTTTGGCGACAAGGGCAGCGTGGCGATGAAGTATCCGAAGACTCTGGAACTGGTGATTGGGACGGAGAAGAAGCCGTTGGAGTTGGGTACGCTGGAAGGCGCGCGGGCGGAACCGATTCGGTATTTCGTGGATTGCATTCGCAATAACAAGCCGGTCGAAGGTGTCGTGGCTGGCGATTTCAATGTGAACGTGATGCAGATTGTCGAAGCGGCGAAGCGTTCGGCGGCGAGTGGGAAGCCGGTGTCGTTGCCATTGAAATAAAGCCTACGCCAGTAAAGATCGAATCACTTTGCCATGCACATCGGTCAGGCGGCGTTGGATGCCGTTGTGATAGAACGTCAGGCGCGTGTGATCCAAGCCGAGCAGGTGCAGCATCGTAGCGTGAATGTCGTATACCTCTGTCGGATTCGTGCGCTCCAAGGGTTTGTAACCAAACTCATCGCTCTCGCCATACGTCATACCACCTTTGATGCCGCCGCCGCAGAGCCAGTTCGTAAAACAATAGGGATTATGATCGCGGCCTTTGCCGGCTTGACTGGACGGCATACGACCAAATTCGGTTGTCCATAAAATCACGGTGTCTTCGAGCAAGCCGCGTTGTTTCAGGTCCTGAATGAAGGCGGCGCAACCGCGCGCCATTCCCGTTGCCAGCGGGCCGTGATCGTGACGCACGTCTTCGTGCGAATCCCAGTTGCGGCGCGGGAAGCCGTTATCATTGCCGCTCCAAATCTGGATGAAGCGCACGCCGCGTTCGAGCAGTCTGCGCGCGGCAAGACATTTTTGCGCGAAGTAAAATGTTTCTTCTTCGTCATTGATTTCTTTAGGCCAGTTTTGGGGGCCACGATCCAGACCATACAACTTTAAGACGTGTTCCGGTTCGGCTTTCAGGTTCAAAGCTTCGGGCGCGGCAAGCTGCATTTTGGCGGCGAGTTCGTAGCTGCGAATGCGGCCTTCCAATCGCTGATCGCCTGCGTGTGTAGCGGCGTGTTGATGATTGATGTCGGCCATTAATTGTTGCGCGGCGGCTTCGCTTTCGCGCGTAATGTAATTCGCGCTTTTGTGTGGAAACAGATCGGCGACGGGCGCAGCAGTGCCGGGGTAAATCATTGTGCCGCTGTGCTGCGCGGGCAGGAAAGCGGCGTCCCAATTCTTGACACCGTTCGACGCCATCCCACGATGGTCGGGCAGCACGACGAACGTTGGGAGATTGTCATTCATTGAGCCGAGGCCGTAGCTGACCCAACAGCCTGCGCCGGGAAAACCGGGCAGCAAAAAGCCGGTGGCCTGCAAGAGCGTAGCGGTGCTGTGGACGCCGGATTTGCTGACCATATTGTGAACGAAGGCGATGTCGTCCACAACGCTGCCGAGCGCGGCAACAGGTTCAGCAAGCAGTTTGCCGCTCTTGCCATAAGGTTTGAAATCCCACAGCGGTTTGAGCCAGGGGCCGAGACCGTCCTGAAAGGCTTCGACGTGTTCGCCGAAATCGCTGGGCTGGCCGTGACGTTTGACGAGTTCGGGCTTGTAATCAAAGAGGTCAAGATGGCTTGCCGCGCCAGCCATAAAAAAATGGACGACGCGCTTGGCTTTCGCAGGATGATGCAGTTTGGTTTGCGCGAGTGCGTCCTCTTGATTCAGCATTGCCGCTAAGGCGAGCGCGCCAAGGCCGCCGCCTGATTGCCACAAAAATTCGCGGCGCGTTGGCAAGCGGCGAGAAGGTTGATGAAGAAAGCGTGAAGTAGGATTCATAGCCTCAATCCGCAAAGGTAAATTCGTTCAGATTCAAAAGCACACGGCACAAATTCGGTAAGCCGTAGCTTTGCGCAAAGGCGATAAACTTTTGTCGTTCGTCGGCAGTCGGCGCACGTCCAAAGGCTAGCCACATCGCGCGTTCGATCTGCGCCGCCGAATCGTTTGGCTTTTCCTGTTGCAAGCGCGCGGCAAAATGACGTGCCTGCGAAATCATAAAGCCGTTGTTGAGCAGCGCGAGGGCTTGCAGCGGCGATAAGCTTTCGTTGCGCTTGTCCACACGAATTGATGGATCCGCGCAATCCAGCGCCGTCATCCACGGCTGCGTTTGTGAGCGCACGATGAAGCGATAAATCGAACGTCGCCACGTCTTGCTATCTTCGGGATCAGCGAGACCGTATTCGTAATGCGGCGAATGTTCGGGATGCTCAATCACAAAATCCTGCCAGCCCGCGCCGCCCATCGTCAGATCAAGTTTGCCCGTCACAGCCAGCACGGCATCGCGGACAGCTTCGGCTTCGAGTTTGCGCCGATTTTGCCGCCAGAGCAGCGTGTTGTCGGTGGTCGGTGGCTGGTGGTCGGTGGTCGGTTGGCTGGTTTGGCGATACGTCGCGCTCATTACGATAAGTTTGTGGAGTTTTTTGAGCGATCCGCCGTTGTCACGAAATTCTGCCGCGAGCCAGTCGAGCAATTCAGGATGCGAGGGTTTCGCGCCGTTGCGTCCGAAATCGTTGGGCGTGGTGACGAGTCCGGCTCCGAAATGATATTGCCAGACGCGATTGACGATGCTGCGCCACGTCAGCGGATTGTTTTTGTCCGTGATCCAATGTGCGAGCGCGGCGCGGCGTGTGCCTTCATCCGCGTCTTTGGCGAGGGCAAAGCGCGCGGGCTGAAAGGACAGCATTGCCAGCGCGCCGGGGCCGACTTCCTTTCCGGGCGATGTGACCTGACCGCGCGCGAGGAGGTAAATCGGACGCGGTTTGCCTCCCTGCGCGCCTGTACCGACAAACGTGCCGGTGCCGTAATGCACTGTGCCTGCGTAAACGACTTCAGATTTCGGAAAGGCTGCCAACGTTTGGCGCAGTTGCGCGAGTTCGACGTTGTAGGCATCGCGTTCGGCGCGTGTTTCCGGCTTCATCGCGGCGTCTACTAGTTGCGCGCGCTGGGCGCGCAGTGCGCTGACTTCAGCTTCATTGTTCGGTTTCTTCGCGGCCTCGGCAATTTGGGCATCCAGTTTCGTCACAGCTTCGCCTGCGGCTTTGGCGGCGTCGCGTTCAATCACACGTTTGCGCTCGGCCAAATCGCGCTGCCGTCCGTCAAGCTGATTGAAGCGCGCGGACATCGCCGCATCGCCGGGAAAGTAGATTTTGTCCGCACGATCCAGCGCCGCAAACACGGCTTGCAGCGAGTAATAATCTTCCTGCGTGATCGGATCGAATTTGTGGTTGTGGCACTGCGCGCAGTGAACGGTAACACTGGTGAACGTGCCAATCGTGTTCGCAACCATATCATCGCGGTCGAGGTGGCGCGCGATTTTGCCGTCAATTTTGCTTTCGGGCAATCCGGCGTGACCGATGAAATCCCACGGGCCAGCCGCGAGAAATCCCAACGCCTGAATGCCGTCGCGCGTGTTTGAATACAAGACATCACCCGCGATTTGCTCTTCGACAAAACGCGCGTAGGGTTTGTCTTCGTTGAAGGCGCGAATCACGTAATCGCGGTACGGCCACGCATTCGGGCGCGGTTTGTCTTTGTCGTAGCCGTGCGTGTCGCCGTAATGCACCACGTCCAGCCAATGCCGCGCCCAGCGTTCGCCATAACGCGGCGAGGCTAACAATTCGTCTACGAGCTTTTCATACGCCTGCGGGTCGCGGCTCTCGACAAACTGCCGCACCTGTTCCGGCGTCGGCGGCAGTCCCGTCAAATCGAAGTACAAGCGGCGAATCAACGTGCGCCGATCCGCTTCCGGCGACAGGGTGAGATTGGCTTGGGCGAGGCGGGCGAGGATGAAAGCATCAATCGGATTGGAGATTGGAGATTGGAGATTGGAGATGGTAGGAACAGCCGGTTTCTTGATCGCCTGCCACGCCCAGTGCTGTAACCGCTCTGTCTCTCCATCGCTCTTTCGCGCTGTCTCTCCATCGCTCTTTCTCTCCTTCTCTCCGTCCTCTTCCGGCCAGACCGCGCCCGCGTCAATCCACTCCTTGACCAATGCCACCTGCGCGGCGGTCAGGCGTTCGCCGGGGGGCATTTGTTCACCGTCGGGAGCCGTGATGCGTTGATAAAGCAAACTGGCGGCGGACTTGCCCGGCACCACTGCCGCGCCGCCTTGCCCACCATACAAAGCAGTGGCTGCGGTATCCAGGCGCAAACCACCACTCTGCCGCTTCCCGCTGTGACACGCGAAACAATGGGCGGCGAGTAGCGGGCGGATGTCGCGCGCAAACGAGGGCGGCGTGGATTGCGCGGCCTGCTGCGACAACGGCAGCAAGGCAAAGGCGGCACACGCCACAAGGAAGAACAACAGGCGATGCGTAAATTGTGCTTTCATAACTTTTGCCGATGAACGATGACGCCGCCCATCATAATATGCGGCTCCTGCACAACCAAGCGACGCTTAGTTTTTGTGCGAGCGAAAAGAAATGCTACGCTGCACAAGTTATGATGCAAGAAACAACCTCGCTCACGCTGACCGTGCCTGACCTGACCGAAGCGCTTACTTACTTCACCGAACGCCTGCAATTTCGGCTGGAAATGATAGTGCCTGCCGATGCGCCTGAGCGCGTCGTGCTGTTTGGGCAGGGCATAACGTTGCAATTGAACGCAGCGCCTGCCGCCGTGCCTGCGGCGGACGCGGCGTGGCACGAAGGGCGCGCGGGGATGCAGTACCGCGATTTGATCCCCGACCGTTTGGGCGGACGTTTCATCGCTTCGCATATTCGCATTCCAAACGGCGGCCCGGTCGCGGATTATGTGCATTATCACAAGGTGCGCTTTCAGATGATTTATTGCAAAGCGGGTTGGGTGCGCGTCGTCTACGAAGATCAGGGGCCGTCGTTTGTGCTGGCAGCGGGCGACTGCGTGCTGCAACCGCCGGAAATCCGCCATCGCGTGTTGGAAGCTTCGCCCGGCTTGGAAGTCATCGAAGTCGGCAGCCCCGCGATTCACGAAACCTGGGCAGATCACGAATTGACCTTGCCCACGTCGCAAGCGTTGCCGGAGCGACTGTTCAGCGGGCAACGTTTCGTACGGCACCGCGCGCAGGAAGCGCCATGGGAACCGTGGCGCGTGCCTGGATTTGTGATGCGTGATACGGGCATTACAGCGGCAACAAGCGGCCTGGCCGGAGCGCGGGTGGTGCGGGCGGCAACAGCAACGACAGCCGCTGTCGAAGGGCACGCAGGCGAGTTGCTATTCTTTTTTGTGTTACAGGGAGAAGTAGCGATTGATGCGGCAGCGCATCCGTTGCAGGCAGGCAATAGTTGCGTAATTCCGGCGCAGATGAATTACACGTTGCAAGCTGGCGCTGGACTGGAAATGCTGGAAGTTTCGCTGCCCGCGTAATTACTTTGCCCATTGCTGCGGCGGCAATTCGCGCAGGTCAATCAGCGCAATCGTTTCCTGTTTGCGCCCCGTGTGGAATTGCACGTAATGCCCCTGCCGATCAAACGAAGCGTGCCCGTGCACCGCACGCACCGAATCGCGCAAACCGGTTGCGAGCAACCGCGTGTTCCCCGTCGCCGTTTCCATCAGCCACAGCCGCCCTTTGTTATCGTCCAGCACCAGAAACTTGCCGTCGGGTCGTGCGGCAACGTGCCAGTAATCGCCTTCGCGCACCATCTGCGCCGTGCCGTCTGGCTTGACGATCATCACGCCCTGTTTGTCGTCAATCATCGTCATTTCGCCTGTCTGCTGAATCCACGCTTCGTGTGTGATCCATTCCTTCAGCGGCGTGAACCACGTTTTGGGATCGGTGCGCGCATAAAACGGACGATTGCCCGTCCCGTCCGCATTTACCAGCCACGTGCGCTGTGGTGCGTAGCCGCCGGTTTCCCACACATAAAAAATCACTGCATCTGTCGGACTATGCTGCACGTGTCCGATGCGAAAGCCCTGCGTGATGACGGTTTTGTATGCGCCCGTCTGTGTGTTCATTAACCCGATTTCCCAGTTCTGTTCATCGCGCTGTTTCGTGATCGTCAACCACTTGCCATCGCCGCTCAACGTCGGTTGCTGAAAGCCGCTGATGTAGGGTTTGGGAATCGTGCCGATTTTGCGTTCGGAGAAAGCTTCGATGTCGAGCGCGAGAACGTCTGCGCCGCGAAGAATGTACACGCGCCGCGCATTTGTATGATCGGGGCAAAGCGTGCGTGCGGTGTTCGCAGGATAATCCGTCAATTGCACAATGCGCCCCGTCGCCACTTCGGCGCGGTAAAATTGCGGCGCGCCTGTGCGATTCGACGAAAACAATACATACCGATTGTCGGCGGTAAAATTCGAGAAATGAAAATACAGATTGTCGCTCGTGCCCGTCGTCGTCAGTTCCCAAACTTGCACGCCCGTGACGGGGTCAAGGTACGATTGCCGCTCGATGCCCCAGTCTTTGCCGACCTGCGCGCGGACGGTTACGGCCAACCAGCCCAACAGCAACGCCCGAAAAAACCATTTGTTCATGCTCTTCCTTTACTTTGCACTTTCCACTTTCTGATGAAACGCCTCGCGCTGAGGCGCGCCGCTTTCGGCATAATGCGTGATACCTTCGCGCGCGACGATGGCGCGAAAGCGGTCGGACGTGCCGTCGTATTTGGCGATGACAGGCGCGCGTTGGCACTTCAAGTACAGCAACGGCAACCGCGCCATCTCTACCCGTTGCGGATTTGTTCGTTATCGGCAACAGCTTCGGCGCGATCAAACATTCATCGGCGGCGCGAATGAATTCTCGCTGAACAATTTGTCATCCGGGCGCAAACCAAGATGAATATGCGTGTCAGCGGTCAGCCGGTTGTGCAGCAAATCAAAGTAGCGGCGCACGTATTGCCCGCTGCGCCCGTAATAACCAAACAGAAAATCGTTGATCAAATCTTCCACGTCGCCGTCAGGATTCCACAGCAATTTTGCCAGCACATACGCGCGCAGTTCGGCGAATTCCCCGCCCCGGCTTTGATACGCCGCCTGTTCCATAATGCCGATGGCTTTATTCGCGCGCAGCGTTTGGATGTTCGCTTGCAACGCGCGAAAGTTCGGAAACGGCAGAATGTAATGGCTAAAATTCACGACGTAATCCCAGATGTAAAGCTGCGGTGCGATGCGCGCCCAGCCTTGCAAATCTTCGACGAAGGAAACGTTTTGCGGGCAATGCAAAAAGTCGTGCGCGAAGCAGGCTTCGATACTGCACAGCCGGATGACTACGTTCTGGCGTGGGCGTTCGGTCAGCGTTGGTTTGCGCGTGTATTGATAGGCCAACGTGCCGACGTACTTGTTTGGGAACTCTTTTTCAACCGCAGCCGCGACTTGATTGACGAACCAGATGATTGGCCCCGCTTCGCTGCCCTCGCGTTTGACGATGGCTTGGCAATGTTCGCACTGACACGGATTCAGCCAATCGTTTTGCGAAACGCAGTAGATCAAATATTCGGGATGCTCGCGCATTGTTTGCCGCAAACGTTCGGTGACAAGGCGCAGTACGTCAGGATTTGTCAGGCAAAGCTGCGCGCGCTCCCACGTTCGTTTGCCGTCCAACAGGCTGAAGTATTCGGGATGGGTGCTGAAAAACTCCTGCGGCGGCACGAACTGATAAAACGTATGTACGCCCCAATAGGCTTCGACACCGCCGGGTTGTGCGCGATGACTCATCGCGCCGTTGACGCGATTATGCGCCGCCCACGTCGGATCAAATGCTTCGTAGTAAAAATCATTGCGCACTCGCACGCCCGGCGCTTCGGTGTGATAGAGCGCGGTGAAGCTGTAGCGGTCGCGTTGCGGCGCAAGGCTGACGCGCGGCGTATACCAGCGGCAGCCGAGTTCGCGTTCCAGAAAGCTCATCACGCTGCATCGTGCCGCGCGGTTTGCCGCCATAAATCACGAGCGAGGCACCGACATTGCGATACGTAAACGATTCATCCTCCGTCGCAGGTTCTTTGGCATCGGCACCGAGCAAAGCGCGCGTGCGGGAATTGAAGCCAACCTCAATGACGTGATCGCCGGTTGCTTCGGTTGCGGAGCGAATAGGAAATTGCGCGCCGCTCACTTCCTGAGCCAGCGTTGTAATTCCAGCGCCGCCCACCGTTCGGATTCCGAAGCCTGCGCATCCACCACAATCGCGTAATCGGTTTTGCCGTTCGCAAAGAGCGAGTATTCGCGGCGCTGCCCAGCGACAAACGGCGCGACAGATAACCATTCGCGCGTGCTGTCGCGCAAACGTCCCGTCAATCGCAACCGGTATTGATCGTACGCCGCCGCCTTCAGCGGCAAGGTCATTTCTGTTCGCGCGTCCAGCGCCCCTGCCAAACAGCAACGCTCGGCTGACTCTCGCGCACCACTGAAAGCTCAAGTTGCGCAAACAGATTTTCGAGCGCCGATAGGGGATGCAAAAAGCGTAACGCAACCGTGCCATCCGCTCGATTGACAACGTGATAAAGCGGCTTGCCCTGCTCCAACGCTGCGGCGTCGAAGGGCAAGAAACGCGCGCAAAATTCCCATTTGTTGCCGCGCTCCTCGATCTTCAGCAACAGCGTGTTGCGCCCCTTTCGCAACCGTACCAAAATCAAATCGTCATCCACTTTCAAGCCACGCGCTTCGGGCCGATCCCAGACCTGTTCGCCGTTCAGCCACGCGCGCCCGCCGTCGTTGGAGCCAAGCGCCAGCACCACCGTTTCGTCACGCGGCCACGTAAATTCACGATACGCATACGCCAGCACAAAGGCCTTTTCCGAAATCGTTTTATCGAGGTCAATCGCAAACTCCGGCGCGGTGTGATGGAACCATTTGGCAGTACCGCCCGCCAATGATTCGACTTGTCCGACGCTGACGCGCGGGTTGCGTTCGCCACCGTGCGCCTGCAAAAAGTCAGTTTCAAAACCGGGAATATGCACGCCGTCGGGCGTGTTATTCGGCAATGATTGCAACGGGAACGGCCCACACAACAGCCAGTCACGCAGCCATTCCTTTGGTTGGGGATTCGTTGGTTCCTGGGCGGCGGCGGCTGTCCAGCAGAGCAGCAGCAGCATGATCACGCGGAAAGCAGGCATAGTTTTGTTGACAAGGAAAAGTGGACAGAAAAAAGTTCCCTCTTCCTGTCCACTTTTTCCTGTCCTTGATTTCGATGATTAGAAGGTCAGTTTCAGCGCCAGTTGCACAAACCGTGGCAGATTCGACTGCGCCGTCGCTCCAGCCGCAATCTTGCCAAAGTTTCCCGACGCCGGATTCGTCACCGGGCCATTGAACCATTGCGGCGTATTCATCGCGTTGATGAGTTCCGCGCGGAATTGCAGTTTGATGGTTTCGGTAATGCTGAACGTCTTGAACGCCGACAGATCGAAGTTGCGAATGGGCGGATTGCGTAGATGCCCGTAGCGCAGCGAGAAGCGCCGGAGCGTGAATGCTGCCAACGTGCGGAACGATCCTTGGGTATACCATTGGTCAATGTTCTGATTCGCCGGAATCGGATCAATGCCGCCGACGGGTTCCGCATTGTTGGGGAAGTTCGTCGGCATCCCGCTTTGCAACCGCACCAAACCGTTAACGACCCAGCCACCGAAGATCGCATTCGCCACCGGATTGTCCGACGAAAGCAGTTTGCGTCCGCGTCCGAAGGGCAATTCATAGCTGCCGTTGATGCCAATATTGTGCGTGACATCGGCGTCAGCGATTTGTTTTTCGAGTTCGGTATCCTGCGGGTTTTGGAAATTCGTCTGATCAATCAGCTTCGCCCAGGTGTGCGAAAGCGTAAATGTAGCCCCCGCCGAAAAGCGTTTTTGCAACGACGATTGCAGGCCGAAATACTGGCTCTTGCCGCCAACATATCCGCCGACGTTGATCGTCGTGAATTGCGGGAACGGACGCAGCAATTGCTGCCGCTGCACTGTCGCGCCGTTCAATCCGGTGCCGGGCGCTTTGCCCGCGAACGGATTGGCAACCTGCGCGGTCAGAAACGCCGAGCCTTGCGCCAACGCAGAGGCAGGAATTTCATTGATGGATTGCGTGACTTGAATCTGCCGCGCGCTGCTGCCAACGCCCGCGACTGAAAACAGCATATCCCACGGCAATTGGCGCTGCACTTCGACGCTGTATTGCCAGACGTACGGGATTTTGCGATTCGGATTGAAGACGGTGAAGCCTTGTCCAATCGTATTCGTTTTTTCCCGCGCGGCGGCAATCAAGCCCGTCGGGAACGGATCACGAATTTCGACATCCGGCAACCCGACGCGCGTGCCGGTTACGAGGTTCGTCACCTGCGAATAGCCGAAGTTGCCGGGGTCATCCCAAACCGGCGCGTAAAACTGGCCGACGCCACCGCGAAGGACGGTCTTGTCATTCCATTGATACGCCAAACCGAAGCGCGGCATCAGATTGTTTTTGTCAATTTGGAACGCACTGCGCGCGCTACTGCTGGCAAACAAAATATTCCCTTTGCCCGTGAAGCCCGGCACATCCACCGGCAGCGGCGCGTTCGGATCAAAGCCGATGTTGATGTTGTTGAAGCGATCCGTCATGCCGGTAATGATTTCGTAGCGCAGTCCGAGGTTCAGTTTCAGCTTGCTCGTCACGCGCCAATCGTCTTGCAGGAAGCCCGCATACGCGATGTGCTGCCGCGCCGGAAACACGCGCGACTCGATGTTCCCCGACGCCGGATAGCCCAGCAGGAACGACGCAATCGGATTGCCCGACGCACGCGACGCGCCGGCCAGCGGGTCTTGCTGCGTGAAGCCTGCCGTAAAGTTGAAGATGCCGTTCGCATTGCCGGGATCGCGCGTGTTGTTACGGAATACGCGCGTTTCAAAACCCGTCTTCAGCGAATGATCGCCCCACAATTTTGAGACGGACGAAACGAAGTGATAGACCGTCGAAGCCGGGCTGACGCGCGCCGGGCCGGAGCCTAAGCCTTCATAATCGGTGAAGCGAAATTGCGGAAAGTGGTTCAGCGCCTGACTGATGAAACGCTGCGAGAAACCGAGCTTCGACAAATCGAAATTTGATCCGAGCGTGTTGCCGCCCGGCGACGTGAACCGCGCGACGCCAAAGCGCGCATCAATCACCGTCGTCGTGTTCAGCGTATGCGTCACGCCGCCGACGCCATTGTAATTCTGGCGCACAAACGGCACGTTGCCCGACGGGTCGGCTTCGTTGCCATAGCGGTAGCCGCGCACTTCATCCAGCCGATTGAACGCCATCCGTCCGAACACTTTCGTATTCTCTGACCAACTGTAATCCAGCCGCCCCGAATGCGCCTCGAAATCATCCAGAAAGCGCGGCACGGCAGAACTGTTGACGTAATTATTCAGCCCCAGCGAATCGCCCGGCGCATTCGGCGCAGGCAAAAATGCGAGCGCGGCTTTCGCTACCGGATTGATACGGTTCGCGGGGATTACGTTATTCAAAAACGCATCCCGAATCAGCTTGCCCGTCGCATCGGCGCGCGTTGTCAGCGGATCGTAAATCACCTGCAATTGCCCGTTCGCCTGTTTGGTCTGCGAAAAGTCTCCGGTGCGTTGCAGCGGTGTCGGAATTGAAGTTGTAAACGGATCGGGAATGCTCTGGCGAATGCCTTCGTACGCATAGGCAAAGAACAAACGGTTCTTAAAAATCGGCCCGTTGACGTTGCCGCCGAAGGTGTTGATGTTGGAGCGTTGCCGCTGAATATTCGCGCGGTTCGAGTTGAAATCATTCGCGTTCATCCGCGTGTTTTGCACATACTCAAACAGGCCACCGTGAAATTGATTCGCGCCCGAACGAGTGACGGAAGTGATGACGCCACCCATAGTAAAGCCAAATTGGCCATCGAAGGGATTGGTAATGACTTTGAATCTGCCTACGGAATCCACCGAGGGAACAAAAGAAATACTGCCGTTCTGGAACGTCGCCGTCACGCCGTCCACCTGTGCATCATTCTGCCCGCGCCGTCCGCCGTTGACGATGATGGACGTGCTGCCCGCGATGTCGAACGGACGCAGTCGCGTGACCGAAGCGCCAATTTGCACGCCCGGCACTGACCACGCAATCGCGAACATATTGCGGCCTTGCAGCGGCGTATTCAGCACGCGCGTCTGATCAATCACGATGCCGCGCACGGCAGTATCGGTTTGCAGTTGTGCGATGTCTTCGCGGATCGTGACGGTTTCGCTGACTTCGCCGGTTTGCATCTGCAAATTCAGCGTGGCCTGCGTGCCGACCTGCAACACGACGCCCGCGCGTTGCAGTTTACGAAATCCGGGTTTCTCGACCGCGAATTCGTAATTGCCGGGATCAAGACTGCGCAGCACATATTCACCGTCCGTGCCGGAGGTCGTGCGGTAGGTGGCATTGGTCGCCACGTTGCGCGCCGTAATGGTCGCATCCGGCAACACGGCCCCGCTGGCATCCGTGACTTGTCCCGCGACACTGGCACGAAACTCCTGTGCGCGTGCGGGCCAAAGCAATAAACAAACGAGTAGAAAGGGGACAGATAGGAAAAAGCGAATCATTTTCATGGGTAGACCTTCTGTTGGTACGGCTGTTGATGATTGACATCTCTGCGGATGCCTTTGTTACTTGGGTGCTACCAGCAAAGCGTATTGATCGGGCTGGCGGTCGCGCAGCCGATTGACTTCGTGTTCGCCCGGCACGCGCACGATGTGTTTGTCGCGGGCGAGCAGCGGGTTAATTTCTGCGAGCAGCATTTGTTCCGTGTCGTCCGCCCGTGCCAGCACGTTGCCGGACGGATCAACAATGGATGAGCGGCCAATAAACCGGATGCCGCGCTCCACGCCGACACGATTGATGGCGGCGTAATACAGCTTGTTTTCCAGCGCCCGCGTCGGTACGACAAAATCGGGCACGGCGCATCCGCCGCTTTCCGGCCAATTGGTCGGCAAAGCAATCAGGTCTGCGCCCGCCAGCATCATCACGCGCGCGCTTTCGGGAAACGAACAGTCATAGCAAATATTGACGCCAAGGCGCGCAAGGCTGGTGTCATAGACGCGAAAGCCAGCGCGCCCGTGTGAGGTGAAACGGTCTACGCCGAGGTAGGGCAGATGGATTTTGCGATAATTGCCGATCAATCCGCTCGGCCCAATCAGCACGGCAACGTTGTAGAGCTGTGCGTCCGCACGTTCGAGCAGCCCGACGACCAGATGCACATTCAACCGCGCAGCAATCGCTTCCAGCGCCGTTGTGGCCGGGCCGGGAATCGGTTCGGCAAAGGGCAGCGCCTCTTCGGCTGAATCGAAGCAATAGCCCGGCACCGCGCATTCAGGAAAGATCACGAGCGCCGCGCCTGCCTGTTGCGCCTGCGCGGCCCACGTGGCAATCATTTCCAAATTGTGGTCGGGGCGTCCAAGCTGTGGATCGCACTGGACACCCGCGACGATGAAGGGGGTTGGCATCATTTCGTGTTTTTGATTTTGCTGGTTTTCAGATTCGGATCGCTTTTGATTTCGGCGTCGGTGAACAGAATGCGCCGCCATTTCTTTTCCGAAAACAGTTGCGTCTGGTCATAGAACAATGGCGAAGACGGATCGCCCGATTGCGAGTAAGTCAGAAACGCCTGCGCGCGTGGGCCTTTGTCGGTGAATTCCAGCGCCATAATAAAGCTGG
Source organism: Blastocatellia bacterium (assembly GCA_046331525.1). Lineage (GTDB taxonomy): Bacteria > Acidobacteriota > Blastocatellia > RBC074 > RBC074 > JAFDVL01. The sequence goes on along the minus strand of JAXLQQ010000011.1, from coordinate 64,671 downwards.
TGCCGTAATTGACCAAATAACCTTCTTTCGTCAAAAAGCGGCTGCCCTTGATGCGTTCGGGCGAGGCGTAAGGTTCGAGCGTCGGCGAATTGGCTGAGAAGCTGACAATGTTGGAAATGCCTTCATAACTGCCGCCGCCGTGAATCGGAATGCGGCTGCCGTTCTTGTCGCTGTACTGCACTTTGCCGAGCGGTGCATCCAGCGCAAAGCCCGCTTGCTCCAGCGCGCGAATTGCCCGCGCCAGCCGGAGCAGCGATTCGTGATTCTTGTCCGGCGTCAGCGTGTTGGGCGTGAACGGGAACTGCCGACTGGAAACTTGCTGAAACAGCACGCCTGCCTTTTGCAAATCGGCGGGGCCTGTACTGCGTCGTGAATTCGCGCCACAGCACTGCGCCTGCGCTGTTCGTATCAAAGCGCCTATCCTACGCGGCCAGCACGCTGCACGCTTTGCTTAAATTCACCGTTTGCCCATCCAGATTTACCGAAGGCGTCGCCTGACACCGCTTGACGACATCAGCGCGCAGGAGCTCTGCCGACAGGCTGCGATTGTCGGCGCTGGCGGCAAGTTCATCAAGCGTGAATTTGCTGTCTTTGCCAGCCGGGCCGTTCGGGCTGGTGCGTCGCCAAGCATCAGCGCATTCATCCGCGTGCGCAGGCTGCGCGCCGTGCCTTCCAACCCTTGCAGCGGCGAGAAGCCGGTCAGCAATTGATGCGGATTCGCCAGCCAGAAGCTGTCATTCGCGTTGAAGACAAAATCCTTGCGTTCGAGTTGCGCATCCGCGGAAACGGAATCACGCCGGGCGCGGCGGGATCATTCACCCACTCGTACATTGAATTATTGCCGTCGAGCAAATGATGCCGCGCTCCCACGCCAGTTTGGTCATCGGATCGCCGTCTTTTGCGTTTCATCAGCGCGGCAATCGCTTCGGGCTTCAGGTTCGGCGTGGCCGAAGTGTCGGCATACCACGCGCGCCCATCCGCACTGGTCGCAATCGTGTTGACCCAGGGCAAGGCGTTGAAATCGGCGTGCGCTTTTTTGAATTCGTCCATGTTGCGGGCGCGTCCCATCGCCAGCCATTGCGATTGCAGCGACACGTTATTCATATTCGCGTCGCGCACCGTCGCCACCCGTTTCGCTGACCAGCCGACACCGGGAAAATTAAGGATCGGGCCGTAATGGCTGAAGAAAATCCGCCGCTCGACCGGCTTCAGCGAGCCATCGGACTGTCGCACCTCCACGCGAATCACCTTGCTCGTCATCTCGCGTTCTTTGCCGTCGTAGAGATACCGCGTCGGATTGCCGGGCGCGAGATCAAGCGAGAACATCGTGAAGCGTTTGCCCGCTGACACCGTATGCGTCCACGCAATGTTGCGATTGAACCCAATCGCCACCGTCGGCGAACCGAGCAGGCCGACGCCGTACACATCCAGCTTGCCGGGAATCACCAAATGCTTTTCCCAAAACCGGTTCGAGCCGATCCACGGATAATGCGGATTCGCCACGAGCATCCCGCGCCCGTTCGCCGTGCGTTCGGAACCAAGCGCCCAGCCGTTGCTGGCAAATTCAAATTCGGGAATCTCAGTGGGTGTGGCGTAAGCCGTTTCGTTTTTCGGCGGCTGGGCGGTCGCAATCATATCGGCGAAGTTGGTGATCTGAATGACGACGTTTTGTTGATACGCCATCAGGTCTTCCGCCGTGATGGGAAAGAGCCATTCCTTGCCGCTGCACCAGCCTTTGACGCCGCTCGCCGTGACTTCGCGCAGGTATTGGTTGTAGCCCGCGACGTAGCCTTCGACCAAATCGTGCTGTTCCTTGTCCATCGTCTTCAGCATCTCGCGCGCCTGTTCGTACAGGCCAAGCGCCTTCATCGTCACGTCGCTGTTCAGGTGCCGATTGTTTTCGCCCGCGCCGAAATACTTCGCGCGTTCGCCGCGCACTTTCACGACTTGATCCGCGAGCGAACAGAGATGATCCTGCGCAAACGCATAGCCTTCGCCGAAACCGAGGCTGCCGTAATCTTTCGCGGTGATGTGCGGAATGCCGTGACTCGTGCGGCGGATTTCGGCTTCATAGCGTGGCTGTGCCGCAACGGCGATGAAGAACAAGAATAACAGCGCGCCGCTGTGAACGAAGGAACGTAACGTTTGCATAAATGCCTCCTGCTGGAAATTTGTTGATGGTGCGCTGACTATAAATCAGCCGTTCGTTCGCTGCAATTGTCGCTGAGAATTCTCAGCCCTAGCGCACTGGAGCATCGGCAGTGGTATGATCGCGGCGCACAAGGAGGGGACAATGCAATTCTTTTCTGACCGGCCTCAGCGCACTTTACGAGCCGGGCTGTTATGCTGGAGCGGCTTGCTGACAGTGGCCCTCACGCAGCACGCGACAGCACCGCAACGCTACAACGGCACGGGTATGAAGTTATGTTGCAAGGGTTTCATTGACTTCTCTATGATCCGGCGAAGAACGGTAAACACTGGTATCAAATCCTCAAAGAAAATGCAGGCGTCATCAAAGATGCGGGCTTTGACGATGTCTGGTTTCCACCGCCCTCGCGCAGTGCGGCGGGCGACAACGGCTATTTGCCGACCGAATGGTACAAATTAGAAAACGGCTACGGCACACAAGCCGAACTCAAACAAGCCATCGCCGCGCTGAAACCGACGTTGGCCTTGTGCGACATCGTCATCAATCATCGTTGCGGCGTGGCAACGGGCGGGGCGGATTTCGCCAATCCAGCCTTTGGCAATCCGGCACAAAATAAATCGGCGGTGGTGGCCGATGATGACTGTCAATGCGGCACTGGACACCCGGAAGAACACCGCCGCGACGGCAGCACGAATGAAGGCAACAACGCCGGGCGCGATCTCGATCACACCAACCCGCTCGTGCAGGCAAAGGTCAAGCAGTTCCTGCGCAAACTGAAAACCGACATCGGCTTTGCGGGCTGGCGCTACGATCAGGTGCGCGGCTACGACGGCTATCACATCGGGCAGTACAACGACGACTCGCAGCCCGTGCTGTCGGTCGGCGAGTTTTGGGCCGACAACGCACAGAAGGTCGTGGATTGGGTAGACGAAACCGGGGGCAAATCCATGGCCTTTGATTTTCCCACGCGCGCAGCATTGGTTGCTGCGCTGTCCGCACAGAATTACAGCCGCCTGAAAACTGTCGCCGGAAAGCCGCCGGGACTGATTGGCCTGTGGGCGGAAATGAGCGTGACGTTCATCGAAAATCACGACACGGAACCAGTGCGCGACAATGGCAGCAAACGCTTCCCTGACGACAAGATTATGCAGGGCTATGTTTATCTCCTCACGCATCCCGGCATTCCCTGCGTGTTCTGGCGGCATTTCTTCGATCAGGGCGAAGCACAAAAAACGCAACTCAAAAAGCTCATCGCGCTGCGCAAACAAGCGGGCCTCACCAGCCGCAGCAGCGTCTTTATTGAGCCAAACACCGAGGGCAAATACGCCGCAATCATTGACGAGAAAGTGGCGATGAAAATCGGCCCGGCCTCCTGGTCACCGGGCAACGGCTGGCAACTCGTCCTGGACGGGCCGGACTATGCCGTTTGGGCCAAATCATAAAGGGGAAGGAAAGGCTATGACACACGCAACAACGGAAGCCACGAATGCCTATCGCCAACGTCTGGCGGGCACAGTCGCAGACGGGCATTTTCGCAACGCACAAGGCTTGTGGCTGTCGTCTATCGGCCTGGGTTCGTATCTGGGCGAAGCGGACGCGCGCACGGACGCAGGCTACACGACAGCGGTCAAACGCGCGGTTGCGCTCGGCTGCAACGTTTTCGATACGGCGGCGAATTACCGCTTTGGCCGCAGCGAACAAAATTTTGGCGAGGCTTTTGCCGACTTGCTGCGCGCAGGAGAAATGACGCGCGGCGAAATTTTTGTGACGACAAAGGGCGGGTACCTGCCCTTTGAAAACGGCATGCCGCGCAGTCACGCCGAGTTTCACGAATATCTGGAAACGACTTTCATCCGACCGGGCATCTGCCGCCGCGAAGATTTTGTGCAAGGCTCGCATTGCATGACGCCGGGTTACTTACAAAACCAACTCGACAACAGCCTGCGCAAACTGCAACTGGACTGCATTGATGGCTATTACCTGCACAATCCCGAATCACAATTGGCCGAAGTATCGCAGGAAGAGTTTTATCTACGGTTGCGCGCGGCGTTTGAGTATTTAGAATCCGCCGTCGCTGCTGGCAAGATTGCGATGTATGGCACGGCAACGTGGAATGGCTATCGTGTGTCGCCGCAAAGTCAGGAATATCTTTCGCTGGAAAAAGTCGTTGCTACCGCACGCGAAGTCGCGGGCGAAAATAATCACTGCAAAATCGTGCAACTGCCTTTCAATCTGGCAATGCACGAGGCGTTGACCGTCGGCAATCAAACCGTGCAGGGGCAGCCGATGTCGTTGCTGGAAGCGGCGCAGGCGTTGGGCGTGACGGTAATGGCAAGTGCTTCGATGTTGCAGGCGCGCCTAGCGGCCAATTTGCCCGACATTATCAGCGAAGCGTTCCCTGGCTTCACCAACGATGCCCAGCGCGCCATTCAATTCACCCGTTCCGCACCAGGAATCACAACGGCGTTAATTGGGATGAGTCAGACGGCGCACGTCACAGAAAACCTCGCCGTCGCACGCGTTAATCCAGCGACACGAGCAGAATTTTTGCAGTTGTTCGAATAATAAAATGCCGGGTGATGGCGTGAACCAGCCCCGGCATTTCTCCCCGTAATGCTGTGGACGAAACTCGTTTACCGCACCCCGGCGGCTTTGACTTCTTCAGAAACGCCATCGGCGAATTGCTCGAAGTTTTTACGAAACAGTCCGGCCAGATGTTGCGCCTTTTCGTCATAGGCTTGCTTGTTGCGCCACGTGTTGCGCGGTTGCAGCACTTCGCTTGGCACATCAGGACACAACACTGGAACCTGCAACCCAAACAACGGATCGGCTTCTGTTGCGACTTGTGCCAGACTGCCATTCAACGCCGCCCGTACCATCGCGCGCGTATAGGCAATTTTCATCCGCGCACCTTCGCCAAACGGGCCGCCCGTCCAGCCTGTGTTAACGAGCCAACAATCTACGCCATGTTCGGCCATCCGCTGGCGCAATAGTTCGGCATATACATTCGGGTGATGCACCATAAACGGCGCGCCGAAGCAGGTTGAGAACGTCGCCTGCGGGTCTTTGCTCAAGCCCTTTTCTGTGCCCGCGACCTTCGCAGTGTAGCCGGAAATAAAGTGATACATCGCCTGCTCTGGCGTGAGTTTGGAAATTGGCGGCAAGACGCCGAACGCATCGGCAGTGAGCATAATGATGTTCTTCGGATGCCCGCCCATCGCGGATGGCTCGTGATTGGGGATGTAATCAAGCGGATAGCCTGCGCGCGTGTTCTCGGTCAGCGAACCGTCATGCAAATCTAACCGCCGGGTCAGCGGATTCATCACGACGTTTTCCAGTACGGTGCCGAAGCGCCGTGTGCAGGCATAAATTTCCGGCTCGGCTTCCGGCGACAGATTAATAACTTTGGCATAGCAGCCGCCTTCAAAATTGAAGATGCCGCGCTCACTCCAGCCGTGTTCATCGTCGCCAATAAGCTTGCGCTCCGGGTCAGCAGAAAGCGTGGTTTTCCCCGTGCCCGACAAACCAAAGAAAATCGCCGTGTCATCGTTTTTGCCAATATTTGCCGAACAATGCATCGAAAGCACGCCGCGCAAGGGCAGCAGATAATTTAGCAAGGTAAAAATAGATTTCTTTGTTTCGCCCGCGTAGGAAGTGCCGCCAATCAAAATCAGCTTCTTGCCAAAATCAACCAAAATAAAAGTGCCAGAGTTCGTACCATCTTCTTCCGGATTTGCACTGAAACCGGGCGTGTTGATGACGGTGAATTCGGGTTGGTGTGTTCCGGCTTCACGATCCCAATCCGGGCGCACAAACATATTGCGGGCAAACAAACTGTGCCACGCATATTCCGTGATAACGCGAATCGGAATGCGATACGCCGGGTCAGCGCCCGCGAAACAATCCTGCACATACATTTCTTTTCCTTGCAGGTAATGCAGCACTTTCGCCAGCAGGCGATCAAAATTGGCTTGGGGGAAATCACGATTGCTCTTGCCCCACCAGATGTGCTTTTCGGAAGAGGTTTCGCGAACGAAAAATTTGTCATTGGGAGAACGCCCGGTGTGCTGACCAGTCGTGACGACTAACGGGCCTTGATGTGCGATTTGTGCTTCGCCGCGCTGAAGGGAACGTTCATATAATTCTGCTGTTGTCAGATTCCAAAAGGCGTGCGGAGGTTCGTAATGTTGCGGATGTTCCAATCCGTACGAACTCGATTCCAGCCGCTTTGCTCCATAGTTTGCTCATCGTGATGCTTGTGGGAGGTGATCTTTTTCGTGCAGGATTCAATATCCATAGGCCGTTAATAGCTCACAGGGCAGCATTCGTCTAGCGCCGACTTATCGCCCTATAAATTTTTCTTATTGGCAATCGCCCTACTGTTGATAATCAGATAACGAAGGTCAAGGCTTGAAAAAGCGCCCCCTGAGTGAATTGCAAACGCCCCCATTTCAGAGCGGACGGGAAGTCTGTTCCAATATCATTAGAGGAGAGAAAATGAAGTTTTTTGTTGATACTGCAAACTTGAACGAGATCAAAGAGGCCGCGAGTTTAGGCGCAGTTGATGGTGTGACGACTAATCCATCATTAATCGCCAAAGAGGCAGGAATTGATTTTAGCTTACACATCGCCACGATTCATAGATTTTAAACAATTCCGAAAGCTTCCGTTTATGCCGAAGTCGTCGCCACAGACTACGAAGAGATGGTCAAGGTGTTGCCGTGAATACGCCAAGATTCATCCGTGCGTGTACGTCAAACTGCCAATGACGAAAGCTGGATTGCAGGCCACGAATACGCTTTCCAACGAAGGCATCCGCATCAATCAAACCCTGACCTTCAACGCTACGCAAGCCCTGATGTCGGCGAAAGGCTTCTTCGTTTGTCAGCCCGTTCACTGGTCGTCTGGATGACATCGGACACAACGGGATGGTCTTGATCGAAGAAATTCGGGAAATCTTTGATAACTACGACATCAAAACTGAAATCCTGGCCGCGAGCATTCGTCATCCGCTGCATCGTTATCGAATCCGCTCGCCTCGGTGCTGGATACGCCACGATGCCAACAAGGTCATCGAGCAATTGCTCAAACACCCGCTGACGGACATCGGCTTGGCCAATTTCGAAAGACTGGAAAAGACGAAAGGCTAGTGGGTCAGGGAGAAAATAAAGTATACGTGAGCGACCGCGCCTGATAAGCAAACACGTTATCGCGCAGGTCGCTCACGCCCTGCACGCAACCTTCCAGCTACAGTCATTTCCGCCGCCGGTTCTTCAGTTCTTCGACACTAACATGCCGTCGCGGATAGAGATCAAGACGGTCAAAGGCTTTGGGTTTGCGTGTCCATTCGGCGCGGGAAATCTGGCCGTCGTGATTCATATATCCATCTTCTGCAAAAGCTTCCGCCCAGCGTGTCGTCGCTGGCCTTGCGCCCAACTGGGCACCGCAACGGCAAAGAGCAGTAAAGCAAGCAAAAACACTGACAGTCGTTTCATAAATTGTCCTCCATAAAAACAGGCAAGGGGGCGGCATTCATACAAGTGCCTTCCGCCCTGTTGGTCAGGCACGCGAGTAGGACTGGCAAAGGGCGGTGAAAGTCGAAAAAACTTTGCGCGGCCTGTGCTTTTTATGTGCAGCAGCTGTCGTGCTTATGGTTTAATGGGACAGCCCTCTGGTGCGAACCGTCATCCAACGAACCACTATGAAGCAACGCTTTTTATTCTTTCTGCTCGTCTTGTCCTTCGGTTTTGGTACGACTTGCCAAGCGCAAGTCCCAATCACCGCACAACGTCACGCGCAACTGCGCGCTGCGCTGATCGTCACGATCTCGCCACGGCAGAACAATTCCTGCGCGAATTTCAAAGCAAAGCTTCCAATCTCTTGTCAAAAATAATTACGATTACCTTTTCGCGCGTGTGCTGGATCGGCGGCACGAAGGAAGCGGCAACGGCGTATCAAAGTCGTGACGCGCAATGATTTTCACGGGCTACGCGCTCGGACATTTGGCCGAACTAGCGCGGGCGGCGGGCGATTTCAAAGGCGAGCAAAATTATTTATCGCAATGCTCGCCAAGTTTCCCGTGCAATTGAATGCGGAATCCGCGCGCAAACGTTTGGGCACGAGCTATTTTCAATCTGGCAACTACGCGCAAGCTATTGCGACGCTACACCGATCAGCGGGTTGTCGAGCCGCTCGCGCGAAAGCACGGCGCGCATTGGCGAAGCACAGTTGGCGCTGAAACAAAAGGCAACGGCGAAAACGACGTTTGAATCATTGCTAAATGGCGGTAAGGACGATGCTAGCTTGCGCGCGATATTGGGGCTGGATCGCATTGATGCCGAGGCGCAAACGACGATCAGCGAAGCAGAACACCTGGTGCCGCGCCCGTATCCGTAACTTAATCGTGCATTTGCCGAAGCGCGTCCACACTGGCTCGCTGCTATCAACGGCACACCAACGAATCCGAATCGCGCGGAAGCCGCCTACGAAACCGGGCGCGGGTATCAATGGGAAGACGAAACCATGACGCCGCGAAGTACTTTCAAATGGCCTACGACATTGCACCGAAATCAGAAGAAGGCGAACAGGGGTTTTATTACGTCGGTCATTGCTATCAATACCTGAACGAAGCGGATAAGGCGATTGATCGGTACAGCGCGCGTTTTTGCTGCAATTTCCGCGCAGCAAATTTTTCGGCTACGCCTATCTGAATGGTGATTGACACGTTGCGCGCCGTCGGCAAGGACGCCGAAGCATTGACGTGGCCAGGCGCGCGCAAAACGAATGCGCGATCCGTTTATTCAGGTCACAGGATTGTTTTGCAGGTACGCATTCACTTGTCGGTGAAATATTCTTCTGGCGTTAGCCGATTTCACCGCACTGAAATCGCGCAACCTCAACGCACGTGGACTCGTCGCCGGAACGAATCTGAGCGAAGTGGAATTTTATGCGCGCCTATTGTTTGAAAAAGCTCGACGCTTTGACGAAGCGATTACCGAATATCTGAGCTTTCCCTGAAGGTCGCAACGAGGCGCGCGGATATTATGGACAACGTGCAACGGCGCGGTTGCGGGCGTTGATGAATAATCAGCGCGCGACACGCATCATTCAAACCAAACTCGGCAACTTTCTGAGTGCCGCGCGCGAGGCGAATACGCAGGGCAATGCAGCAACAGCGAAAACAGCCGCCAATCAGGTGTTGCGGCTGACTTCAGATGAAGCAGTGCGCAAAGAAATGCTCGACGTTTTGCGTACGGCCTACACGAAACTGCCGGGCTATGCGCGCGTGCCAACCTATTCGTTGACGCCTGCCGGACGCGCGAACGTTTTAGGTGAACAGGAACCTGCGGCAACCGGCACCGACGCGCGCACGCTGGCGAATGAGTTGTTGTTTTTGGGCTTGTACGACGAAGGCGCACCCGCGCTCGTGGCATCGGGAATGGTGACGGATGCCTATTCGCTCGCCGTCTACTTCGAGCGTGGCGACAATGCCAATCGCGGGCAAAATCTGATTGAGCCGCAATTCAATGGCCTCCCGGATGATTACCGCCCGGAACTGATGCCGCGCGCAACGGCAGAATTGTTGTATCCGAATCCTTACCACGACGCGCTGCAAAAACACGCCGTCACGCGCAATGTAAATCCGTTCTTTGTGCTGTCCATCGCGCGGCAGGAAAGCCGCTTTGATGCGAAGGTAAAAAGCTTTGCCGCCGCGCGTGGGCTGCTGCAATTTATCTCCTCGACAGCGTCAGCCATCGCCAGCCAACTGAACCTCCGCGATTTTGAACAGGACGATTTGTACAATCCGCAGCAGGCGATTTTGATCGGCTCACAGTACATGCAAAACCTCTTCGACGAACTCAAACATCCCGCCAACGTGGCTGCCGCGTACAATGGCAGCGAACAATCCGTGCGGCGCTGGGTCGCGCGCAGCAAAAGCGACGACGTAGACCGCCACGTTATCGAAGTCGGCAAACGCGAAACCAAAGATTATGTATATAAAGTGATGAATAATCTTTGGGCCTATCAGGCGCTATACCGGTAACAGTCCTAGCGGAAGCCCGCCTTCACAATCGGGCTTCCGCCGTTCCCTCCTCACAGTAAAGCCTCACCACTCTTGCAAAGCCCTGATAAACCATCTATTCTGCGAGCGTATTATAGGTTGCTAACGCAAGATTCATATCCAATTGACTTAACATTTCAGCTTTCGCGCGAGTGGTAGCGCAGCGGGAGTCCTATTTGCTGAACAGGGCATTGTATTCAAGTCATATCACGAAGCCCTGCTTCGTGATTTATTAACCTTTTGTCTGACACGGAGGAAACTCATGGGCAAGCTAATCGGCAGATTCACGAGCCTGTGCCTTTTGGGGCTGGTACTCGCTTTCCTCGCAACCTCAAGCGTAGCGCAAGTAGATACTGGCACCATTCTTGGCACCGTACGAGACGCCGCAGGCGCGGTCGTACCTAACGCGAAAGTCATCCTTACCAACAAAGGACTCGGCATCACACAACGCGCCGAAACGGATGAAAATGGTCGCTACATTTTCACGCCGCTCAAAACCGGCACTTACCAGGTCGAGATCGAAGCACAAGGCTTCAAAAAAGCTCTTCGCTCTGGCCTCGAACTCAACATTCAACAACAAGCACAAGTGGATTTTGCCTTAGAGACCGGTGAAATCAGCCAGACAGTTGAAGTTACGTCCCAAACACCGCTCTTACAAACCAGTGAGAGTTCGGTTGGGCAGGCGGTTTCCGGGCAAGCTATCAACGACTTGCCGCTGAATGGCCGCGATTGGACGTATCTGGCACGCCTAAGCGCGGGCGTGAATTTGCCGCAACAAGGCGCGCGTGCCGCCGGGCAATTTGCAGCGAACGGCATGCGTCCAGCGCAAAACAATTACCTGATTGACGGTATTGATAACAACACCAGCAGCGTGGATTTCCTCAACGGCACAGCGTATGTCATCAAGCCACCCGTAGACGCCATCGGGGAATTTAAGATTCAAACCAATTCGTTCAGTGCTGAATATGGCCGCGCGGGCGGTGCCGTGCTGAACGCAACGATGAAATCCGGCACGAATAATTTTCGCGGTACGTTGTGGGAGTTTTTGCGCAACGACAAATTCGATGCCAACTATTGGCGCAACAATTTAACCGGTCTTGCCAAACCGAAATATCGTCAGAACCAATTCGGCGGCGCACTGGGCGGGCCAATCTGGAAAAACAAAACCTTCTTCTTCGGTGACTTCGAAGGCACGCGCATTCGGCAGGGCCGCCCGATCACCGCTTCGGTGCCGACGGCGGTGGAACGCGCCAGCGGTTATACGGACTTTGCCGATTTGATTACGCGCAATGGCAACCGTACACGCGGCACCGACTTGCTGGGTCGCACGGTGCTGATCGGCCAGATTTTCGATCCGGCGACGACACGGCGCGTCACGGCTGGGCAAGTTGATCCGGTGTCGGGACGCACGGCGACAGGCACAGGCTTTGTGCGCGATCCCTTTCTGAACAACCGCATTCCGGCATCGCGGCTGAGTCCCAGCGCGGTCAAGCTATTGAATCTCTTTCCGAACGAAAACTTCGTTCAAGCTGGTACGCAAGGGAACAATTACAACACGATTCGCGGGTTGACGGACGATGCCAATTCGTTCGACGTACGTATTGACCATCATTTCAGCGAACGCGATCACATTTTTGGTCGTTACAGTTGGGCTGACATCGTGCGTTTCCGTCCCGGCCCCTTTGAGGGCGCAGCCGACGGCGGCGCATATGGTGACGGTGACGAAACGGTACGCACGAGCGGTCTGGCGGTGAGCTATACACGCTCGCTTACCACGACGTTGATTAACGAAGCGCGGTTAGGATTGAGCCGCGAACATTCCAATCGCCTGCCACCGCTCGGCAACGACACGGCCAATATCCCCACCTCATTCGGCATTCAGGGCATCCCGCAAGTCGCAGGCAACGGCGGCCTGCCGCCGCTTAACATCGGCGGCCTGAATCGTCTGGGCGCGGTCACCTGGCTCGTCGCTGATCGTCTCAGCAACACGACGCAACTGACCGACAACCTGACGAAGATTTACAAAAACCACACGTTCAAGGGCGGCTTTGAATATCAATACATTGATTTCCCGTGGGTCGGCCCGCCTTATGCGCGCGGCAATTTCACTTGGGGCGGATCGTATACGTCAGCGCCGGGCTTGACCGATGGCGTAACGGCGCGCGCGCAATTTTTGCTGACGCCGACTGCGGCCACGGTGGCGGGCGGCGTGAACAATGTCGGCGGCGTCAACCAATTGCAGGCTTCGCCGTTCGGACAAATTCCGAACTTCCGCACTTACGCTGGCGGATATTTTCAGGATGACTGGAAATTCTCGTCGAAGCTGACGCTCAATCTGGGCTTGCGTTGGGAGCATTTCAGCCCGACGAATGCCAAAGATTCGGTGCAGGCCAATTTCGTTTCTGGGCCGGGCAAGCCGCGTTACATCATTCCGGCAAGCCGCAAAGGCAATCCCGCAGTGTCGCAAAGCTTCATTGACGGTTTGGCGAAAGACGGCATTGATCTCGTCTATAGCGATGAATACGGCTCCGGCATTGCCATAACGCAGAAGAAAAACTTCGGGCCGCGCTTCGGCTTCGCTTATCAGTTCTCGAACAAGCTGGTCTTGCGCGGCGGCTACGGCATTTATTACGGAGCGTTTGAGAATCGCGGCGGCAACCCGAATCTCGGTTACAACTATCCGTTCCAGTTCGATTTCAACTTCCTTGCGCCGAGTGACGTGGCACCGTTGATTTATCCTGACGGTTCTGCGGCCACGCTCGAACGCGGTTTGCTGGGAGTGCCGCTCGATCCGACCAAGGTCAATGCTTCGGGGTTGAACCTGCGCGGCATCGAGTTCAATTACAAGACGCCTTACACGCAAGGGTACAACCTGATTGCGCAATACGAACTGGGCGCGCGCAACTCAATTGAAGTTGGCTATGTTGCTTCGTCGGTCGTCACCCGAAGCCTTCATCGGCACGAATCTGGTCAACACGCTGCCGCCGGGACAAGGGTTGAATCCGCAAAATTACGTGCCGTTCCCGACCTCGCACGCGCGGCTCGTCTTTTGCGGCGACAACGGGCAACAGCCATTACCACGCGCTGCAATCGAAATTCCAACGGCGATGGCGCAAGGGCTGATGCTCGTGTCTTACACGTACAGCAAGACGCTCACCAACGCGGGCGATTTGCTGAGCAACGGCGGCGCGGGCGGTTATCGCGCCGTAGGCATTCTCGGCGTGCGTCCCGAAATGGCGCGCGCGAGTTTCGATATGAAACACGCGCTCGTCTTCAGCGGGAATTACGATTTGCCGTTCGGCAAGGGGAAGAAATTCCTCAGCAACATGAACGGCATCAGCAACGCCGTGTTGGGCGGCTGGAGTACGAACTGGATTTATTCGTATTACAGCGGCCAACCGCAAGTCATCGGCTGTACGATCACGACGGCGGAAGGCCTGGGTTGTAATTCGCTCAAGGTGGGTACCACGAATCCTTATCAGGACGTGCGCGATGCGCAGGGGTACAAAGTAATTTGGAATCCGGCGGCATTCACCAATCCACCGGTCGTCAAGACCATCGGACAAACCGATCTGTCGCCGCTCGGCGGAGGCCGCAATCAACTCAGTGGCCCCTCGCAATTCGGCGTAAACTTTTCGGTGTTCAAGAGCTTCCAGATTACCGAACGCATCCGCTCGGAATTCCGCGCGGAAATGTTCAACCTGACGAATACGCCGAACTTTAACCTTCCGACCTCGAATTTCCAGGCAGCCAATTTCGGACGCCTCGAATTTCAGCGGAACGATCCGCGTCAGGTGCAACTGGCACTGAAGTTGTATTTCTAATTTAACCGGTTCAGAGTTCATGCTTCAGCACGCTGGGGCATGAACTCTGAACATTTCTTGTGACCGTTCTATCGTTACTGAATGTGGCTATCACGAGCGTTTCTCTGCTGTTTCATCCTCCTGCTCACCCCTGCTTTCTGCTTCGCGCAACCCAAATCCAAACCGACATCGGCACCGACATCCGCAGCGCTTGAGCGGCAATTACAACAAGCCGTCCGCCGCGCTCCCCACGATTTCGACGCCCATCACAAGTTAGGTGAGTTTTATCTGCGCGCGGGGAAATTGCCCGCCGCGATTGTCTGGTTAGAAAAAGCGCGTGCCCTCAATCCATCCCATTACACCAACGGCTACGACCTCGCGCTCGCGTATGTGCAAACGGGAAAACTCACCGCCGCGCGCCAGCAAATTCAGCAATTGCTGACCCGGCAAAACACCGCCGAGTTGCATAACCTGATGGGACTCGTCGAAGAGACAGCCGGCAATCAGCTTGCCGCCGCCGAAGCCTATCAACGCGCCGCGCAGCTTGATCCCAATGAAAAGAACGTCTTTGATCTGGGCAACATTTTGCTGCAACTGACTGCTGCGAACGAAGCCCTGACGATCTTTCAATATGGCGTTAACAAACACCCGCAATCTTCGCAACTGCGCGTTGGTCGCGGCATCGCCGAATACACGCTCGGCAAATATCACGAAGCCGTCGAAACGCTCTGCCAGGCCGTAGACCTTGCGCCCAACGATCCGCGCCCCTACGTGTTTTTAGGGGAAATGTATGGTGTTTCGGTAGAACTCGCAGATGAGATCAACCAACGCTTTGCCAAGCTGACCCAAACGCAACCACGCAATGCATTGGCGCATTATTACTACGCGATGAATTTGTGGAAAGGCAAACGCAGCGCCCAGGCGGACGCCGATCCCGCCCAACTGGAATCCTTGCTCAAAAACGCCATCACACTTGATCCCAATTTGGCCGATGGGTTTTATCAGTTAGGCACACTGTACTTCGAGCAAAAAAACTACCCGGCTGCGGTTACGCCTTTGCGCCGCGCCACGCAATTGAAACCCAACGACGCGCAATTTCATTTCAAGCTCGCGCAAGCCTATCAACAAACCAAACAAACCGCCTTGGCTGCCGCCGAATTCGCTCTTACCAAAAAGCTCAAAGACGAAGCGATGCAGGCGGAGATTAAGCCTAAGCCGTAAACGAGGAAGACTAGGAAGGCATGACATTGCACGCTCGGTTGTATATTCTTAACCAGTCACATAAAACCGAGCTTTAAATTTCTACTGATAAACAGATCGTATGGTGAATCCCTGGACGGTAAACGCAGGCGAAATCAGCGCATCGGTTTCACGGAGCCGCCGCGAATTTTTGCGGTCGCTCATCGGCGCTGCCTGCGCTCGGCCTTTCCTGAGTGTTGCCGCTCCACCGTCTGTGTCTAGGTTGCAAAGCTCCGCGCGGCGGGCCATCGTTGTGACCTTCGGCGGCGGCTGCCGCGACGAGGAAACACTCACACCGCTAGGGCAGCAAAATGTTCCCTATCTGCTTGGGGAACTGCTTCCCAAAGGCACATTCTTTACGCATGTTGAGAATCGCGGGATTCTGGGGCATTACGTCGCTACGGCCAGTCTGACCACCATAGGTGTCTATGAAACCTTTGATAATTTTGCCGCGGTTCCGCCGCAATCGCCGACGGCCTTTGAATATTTCCGCAAGGATTTGAAGCGGCCATTGCAGGATGCCTGGGCTGTCGCACCCTAGCAATGGGTTCAATCGCATTGGCAGCAGCGATCACCGCTCTTTCGGCCCCAGTTATGGCGCGCAGGTTATCCTGCCCAAGCGCTTTCTCAAACAGGCTCTTGTTTCGCGAACAACGGGCGATTACGCGCGGCTTTTGCAGGACAATTATGAGACGCCGCTCTTCAGCCCGCATCGAGAAGCCGGTTCTCGCTCGACGAATTCGCAGAGTTGCTCAACCTTTCGGTCAAGGATTTTGTCACGCAGGCGCTCACACTTTCGAGTGCGGACGAGCTTTCGTTTATGGCGATGAAACGGTCATCGCTACGCGCCGCCTGCTCTGGATCACGCTGCACGATATGGATGTCGCGCACGCCGGTTGCTTTTCGCTGTATATCGAAGGCATCCAACGCACGGATCGCCTGTGCCACGAGATTTGGCGCACGATTCAAAGCGAGCCGGAATATGCTGGCAAAACCACCTTAATCATCCTGCCGGATTTCGGGCGCGATTCGGATGGCAGCATTGGCGGCAACGGATTCCAGCACCATCGCACAGGCGACGCGCTGTCACGCACGACGTGGATGTTGGCGCTGGGGCCGGGCATTCACGAAAATCGTGTAGTGGATCGTCCGGTCGAACACTTGGATGTCGTCCCCACGCTCGGTGCCCTGCTTGGCTTCGATGCCAGACTGGCGCGCGGCAAACCGCTGAACGAACTGCTTTAGCCCCATGCCATTTCAAGTCCAGGTTAACCATTTCAAGGATTACCCGCCGGAAGCCAAGCGCGTGGCGACCGGCCACTATGAATTGCTGCGCAAACTGCCAGCGGCCTTCACTCCGCTGTTGTTGCAGCAAATTCAGACGTACGACTGGCGCTTCCCTGCCGAGCGCCGTGACATTGATCGGCAGCTTACGTTTCTCAAATCTCTGGCTGAGGCCGAACGCCAGCGGCTTTTCTCTGGCTTTGCGCAACTGAAACTACCTGTGCGATTGCTGGACGTTAAGTGGGCAGCGTCACCGGTTGAGTTTTCTGAACAGCTTTCTCATCACCTCTGGACGACAGGGCAGATTGATGCCTTTCACGAAGCGTCGGCGAACTATCTGAAGGCGGTTTTGGCCGCGCTTCCCAATCAGCCGCCCGCCGTGCCTAGACTTGGCATCGCTGTCATTGGCAAGGGCGTCGAACGGAACAGCTATCCGCTCTTTCGTAAGTTTCGCCCGCATGGCACGCGCTTCACCAATGTCAACCCGGCGAACGGTCTGAAGACTTTGCTCGCGCATGTCGCGAACAGAGCCGCCGCGCATCCTTCGTCATTCGATCACTGGTACATTGATGGCGGTCAGGCGGAGCCAGTGTCGCATCCGTCGCTTGCCAGCATTTCTTATCGCGGGCTTGAGCAGCATCGTTTGGCGCTGTTGCGTAAAACCAGCAGCGCGATTCAAAGCGGGATTGCTGGCCCCAAAGAGCTGCTCTCGTTGCTGCACGGATTGCGGCCCGAAGAAATCGGTTTTGATACGACAAGCCGGAATAGTGCTGTGCTTAGCCACTTTGCCACGAACCTCTTAACTTCTGGTTCGGGTACTCAGATTTTCAGTACCAGTTTTGTGCAATGGGCCACGCGCGAGCTTTGGCGTCGCGCCCAGCCGTTAACGATGCTGGCGCGGTTTGCGCCGCGTCAGCGGTTACGCCCGATGAATGAACTGCTGGTCGGCAATGAGCAGACGGTCGAACTGGACGCGCCCGGCTCGCTCATTGACGCTGATATGGGCGCTTACTATATGTGGCTTGAACAGCAACGACTGCCCGGCGCTGAACAATCGTCATTCCTAATCTGGTTCGAAGACCACGCTGAAGCATTTGTTGTTTCTCCCCCGCTCCCTCGCAATACAGAATCCAATGCCCGGGTGGATATGCGCTGGCTGCTTGCGCAAACAGGTTGATAGTGTCACTGACTTGCGACGCGAAGGGCATTCACGAAAATCCCATCAAAGAAGAAAAAGTTGTGAAAGCGATTTACTCAAGCTATCTGCTCACTTTCGTGTAGGCGGGCGGGCAAAGGGGGCGGCGCAGGGAACACCTGCCTGAGAGATGGGGAATCAAACGCCTTGCAAGTTTACAAAGCCCTCTATCCACTTCACTCCCGAAGTCGGGAGCTGCTTAATCTGTCATTACACATAGCAGCAAGCAACACTCAAAAAGAAAGAGCGGCGACAACTTCACCTGTTGTCACCGCTCTATCAGAAATCATGATGCCTTTTCGATATTTTTATTAAAGCGCCCGTGGGCTGCGATATTGTTCGTAACGGCGCGTTGGCTCGTATTTGCTGGTAACCAGTGGCTCCGGTTGCGGCGGGCCTTCGAGGCGGATAATTTCAATGGCCTCTTGATAGACGCGCTCTAAATTTTCAGGTTGAAAGCCATTGAGCAAACAGGCGCGAATGTGTGCCTGGACAATTTGTTCAACAGCTTGACGCCCCGCATCGTCCATTTGTTGGAGCGAACGGAGTGCATGTGCAGAAAGTTTCATGACCAATCCTTTCAGTTTTTTATGTTGGAAACGACCGCTAAAAAACTACATTAAATTTGCCTTAGTGAGGGTAGAACAAAGCGGAGGATACCATATTTTTTTTTACTGTCTAGCGTTTTTTTTGCGGAAGTTGCGAACTATTGGACAGACAGGATTTAGCGCAGAATAGGTAGGGGGAAAGGCGCAACGGAAGCGGAAATTCATTTTGTCTGCCAACGCTCTGTTAAAAACTTAAGCGTTGGCAAACAATACAGTTATTAGAAGTCAGGCGGCTTGCTTGACAGTCGGCCTACTGATCAAATCCGCAGTGCGGCGCTTCAAGGCAAATTCAAAGACGCGGGCTTGTTCAATGCTCAGATTCAGCTTGCGGAGTTGCGCATTTACGCGATTGCAATAGTCGCTGATGAGGGAGTCGGAAACGCCCAACGTCTTGGCCAATTGCACATTCGACATGCGCCCCGGTTCGAGGTAACAATGCCACAAAATTTGCAGGATGCGCTCGGACTGTTTGGGTTTGCGCCGCACGACTTCAGCGAGTTGATCCAGGAATTTATTCGCCAAGTGAATCGCGCGTTGCGAGAATTCGTGACTCAAAAACCGGTCTTCGGGGTTCTCGCGTTCGTCGGGAATGTCGAATTCAATCGTGGAACTGGAATTGTCGTCTTCGGGCTTGCTGATCGGCACCATTTGAATGTTGATGACGGGCAGGCGCGACATCACCAGATTGCGCAGCGTTTTGATGTCGGCCAGCGAATCAATGGATTGAAAGACTTCGATAATCAAGCCCAATAAATCCGCATTGGAAATCACGATTTGGGCGTCTGCCGTGCAGCCAGCTTCGCGTGTGTTGCGGACGCGCATCGGGACTTGTTGAATCAACTCTTCCAGCCGCGCGCGTTCTTTGATTTCTTTTTGATCGGGCCATTCCGTTAGCCCGTAGACTTTTTCGGTCAGACCCCGGCGGCGCGCATTCGCGGCATCGCGAACTTGTAAAGTGTCAAAGCGGCGGAACTGCGCATTAGACTGAATCAACGTGCTGATGCGGCGCGCCAGCCGATACGATTCGGGATGTTGGCGGCGCAGGTGCGCGACCAGCATATTGGTTAGTTCGATCTGCGAAATTTCATGTTCAATTTCGCGGTCAGTCATTTTGGTTTCGATGTAATGCTCAAAGCGCCCTTTTTGAAAAAGCGTGAGAAAAAGTTCCTGTGTGAGGTCTGTGTAAGAGTGGCCCCCGTATTGATTATTGCCCAGCATCCCGGCATTGCGGGCGGATTGTACAAGTGATGCAAATAAACCATCCGGTACAATTCATTCCAAATCTTCGTTACGTCTTCGTCATAGTGCCTGTCTCCAGCCGAAACGTTTTGTTAATGAGTGCTTCCCCTCGGTAATAGTCGTAATTTTGGTAGAAGCGGGGCGATTATGTTCTAATGTCAATTCTTCATCAGGGTTATCTATGTCCGTTACTTCACGCTTTGCAAAACGCGCGCTTGTCCAACGAATGAATCGTTGTGGCAATTGGCTGGAGTATGGCTTCAAGCCCAGGCCATTGACGCACATTTAGCGACCTGTGAATTTTGCGAACTTGCTGGAGTTGTTACGCGCACCCGACCCAGCCAATTCCGGCTCCAACTGCCATTCCCTTGCCTCCTGCTTCGCTCGCCTATCTCTTCACAGCTAAACGGAAAAACAAATAACTCATCTGACAGGTTTGTATTCTACGGAATCAATTAACAGAACCATTGCACTGCTCTGATAAAACGTGAGTGGAGGATTGGAGATTGGAAATTGGAAATTTGAGAGGGTGGATTATTTGATCGGGAGTTTTTCGCCCAGGACAACAGGCGGCGGGAAGAAGTGGACGTTGAAGAAGGCTTTGAGCGACGCGCCGATTTCGCGGAATTGCTGGTAAGATGTCTCGCCGCCGTAATTCTGCTGATCGGCAATGACGCCGATGCTATCGAGTCCAAGTTGGTTAGCGAGGTAAAGCGCGCGGGATAAATGCGTGCGCTGCGTAATCAGGACGGCTCTTTGCACCGCAAAAATTTCTTTGGCGCGCAGGCAGGTTTCGTAAGTCGAGCGCCCGGCATAATCAATCACAATATCGCGCCGGTCTACGGCGTGACTCAGCAGGTAATCGGCCATCGCTTTCGGTTCGTTATATTGTGGCGTGCGGTTGTCGCCGGAAACCAGAATGCGATCCACTTTGCCCGCGCGATACAGCGCAATCGCCATTTTGACGCGGTCTTCCAGAATGGCGGACAAGTCGTCCTGATGTACCGCCGCGCCAAAAACAATTGCCACGCGCGGACGCGCCCAGTCTTCGGTGTTCACAGCGACAGGCTGAGTAATACGGTCGTCGTAGCGATGAATGCTCGAGCGGACGAACCAAGTTCCAGCAAGAAGAAGCAGGAGCAGAACGGCTAAGGCAATGGCGACAATACGACGTTTCGACATTTTACAGAGAAAGCATTCTTGTGATCCCAGACAAAGACAGATATAACATTATTCGCCGAAAAGTAAATTGAGTTGGCCACACTATGCACCGGTTTTCCTGTCTCCCGCGCTCATCTGCTTTGCTGTTTGTTCTACTGCTTTGCCTGTTCGGCAGCAGTTGTGGGATTTTGCAGGCCAGCAAACCGAATTTGCCGCGCATCTATAACGGCATCGCTACAGCACGTCCGACGGGGAAAAATCCGGTCATCGTCATTCCTGGCGTCCTCGGCTCGCGGCTCGTCAATCGCGTGACAGGCGAAGTGGCGTGGCCGAAATTTACCGGCACGTCCAGCGACCTGCTCGCGCTGCCGATCACATCCACGAAGGTAGAAGAAAACCGCGACAATCTGGTAGCGACGGAAATTATTGACCGCGCGAAATTCTTTCGCTTCTCGCCCGAAATCAGTCTTTACGATTCGCTGCTCAACGCGCTCGAACAGGCGGGCGGCTACAAGCACGGCAATCTTGACAGCCCGGCGAGCGACGGCGACCGTGACACGTATTATGTCTTCGCCTACGACTGGCGACGCGATAATGTGGAGTCGGCGCAGTTGTTGTTGCGCAAAATCCAGCGGCTCAAACAAACGCTCAACCGGCCCGACTTGCGCTTTGATATTCTGGCGCATTCGATGGGCGGACTGGTGGCGCGTTATGCTGCGATGTACGGCGAGCAGGATGTGCTGGCGGCAACCAATCCGCAGCCGACGTGGGCGGGCGCGCAGCATTTCGCGCGCCTTGTGATGTTCGGCACGCCGAATTCCGGTTCGATGGATGCCTTCAGCACGTTGCTCAACGGCTATTCCGTTCTCGGCACAAATTGGCCGCAGTTGCGTTTGCTCGACGCGCTAAACAAAGAAGCGGTTTTTACCTTCGCCGCCATCTATCAATTGCTGCCGCATCCCGGCTACGCGCGCTTTTACGATGAAAAGCTGCAACCGCTCACGCTCGATATTTTCGATGCCGCAACGTGGCAGAAATACGGCTGGTCTATCGCGTTTGAGCGAGCCTTTAAGGCCGATGAATTCAAAGCCTTTGAGAAAAAGCGGCACAAGCTGAAACGCAAAAAGACGGCGGAAGCGGAAAATGAGTTAGCCGAATTGGAAGCCACACGCGAACGCATCCTGGCCGCGCGCGAGCCATTTCTGCAAGCGATGCTGACGCGGGCGGCGCAATGGCACCGCGCGCTGGATGTCGTCAGCACGCCGCCCGCGCATCTGCGCTTTTATCTCTTCGGCGGCGACTGCGAACCAACGTTGGAAGCCGCGATTGTCGGCACCATCAAAGGCGAGATGACCACGCTCTTTCGCGTCAGCCGCGCGCTCGGCAAACGCGAAGTACGGCGACAGGCCGCCGAGTTAATGTTCGCTCCCGGCGATAGCCGTGTCACGCGCCGTAGCCTCTTTGGATTGCACGCGGATGGCTTGGCCAACAATCTGACTTCCATCCTGCCGCGCCCGGAGCAAGCGACCTTTCACTGCGAAGCGCACGGCGATTTACCGCTCAACCCAACCGTGCAAAACAATTTGCTGACAGTGCTGATGGGAAATCGTTTTTAAAGTGGTCATTTGTCACTTGTTATTTGTCTCATTTGTCCTATATCTCCAATTCGTCCCATGACCAACATCTAATCACAGGAGTCACCTTTATGAATCCACGAAAATTAACAATCCTCTTTCTTTGCCTGGCGGCGCTGGCGATAGCGTTGCTGCTACCTTGGCGACAGGAGGCCAAAGCGGAAAAGCATTATCTCTACGTCGCCTCGCCCGGCATTCGCAATTACACGGAATTCGGCGGCGTCGGCATTCTCGTCTTCGACATAGACAACGGCCATAAGTTTGTGAAGCGCATTCCCACTTGGGATTGGAAGCCCGGCACCGAAGCCGAAAACGTCAAAGGCGTCGAAGCCAGCGCACAAACCGCCAAGATTTACGTCAGCACGCCGAAGCGCGTCGCCTGCTTCGACCTCCTCACCGAAAAGAAAGTCTGGGACAAGGAATACGAGGGCGGCGCAGATCGGATGTCGCTGTCGCCCGACGGCAAGATTTTGTACGTGCCTTCGTTTGAAGGCCCGCACTGGCTGGCCGTAAACGCGCTGACGGGTGAAGTGCTGAAAAAGCTCGTGCCCAATTCCGGCGCGCACAACACGATCTACGGTGCGAATGGCAAAGAGGTATATCTAGCCGGGTTAAAATCTCCGTTGCTTTCCATCGCCGATCCGAAAACGCACACGATCACGCGCACGGTCGGCCCATTCGGCAATGTCATTCGCCCGTTCACCGTCAACGGCAAACAATCGCTCGTGTACGTCAACGTCAACGATTTGCTCGGCTTTGAAATTGGCGATTTGAAAACGGGCAAGATGTTGCAGCGCGTCGAAGTGCAGGGCTATCAAAAAGGCGCGGTCAAACGGCACGGTTGCCCCAGCCACGGCGTCGGCCTGACACCGGATGAAACCGAAATTTGGATTGCCGACGGCCACAACGAAAGCGTCCATATTTTCGACAACACCGTGATGCCGCCGAAGCAAATCAAAAGCCTGCACCTGCGCGAACAGCCGGGTTGGGTGACGTTCAGCATTGACGGCAAATACGCCTATCCTTCGACGGGCGAAGTCTTCGAGACGAAATCCAAAAAACTCGTCGTTGCGCTCAGCGACGAAACCGGGCGGCAAGTGCACAGCGAAAAGCTGCTGGAAATTGATTTCGCCAATGGCAAACCGATTCGCACGGGCGATCAGTTCGGTATTGGGCAAAAGAAATAGGACGCGGAGGAACGCAGATTCGGCAGATGTTCGCCGCTTTGATCTGCGAAAATCCGTTGAATCTGCGTTCATCTGCGTCCTATCACCTCCCCTCCTTGACGCAGCCCGCAGCCCACGGCTACCATCTGTCGTCGGTCGAGGCATTTTCAAAAAAGAACAACTGCTCCCTAACGAAAACCTGCGCTGGCTTCACGACTGTTGAAGCAAGACTACGGCACTCCCCCAAGGGCAACGTATCCGGTAGGTTTCCTGTGGACGAAGCACGGCAACAACAGATTACGATTACCGAAAAGCAACCCCGCTGGACACCCACAGCCAACGGTTTTGCGCGCCTGCTGAAATGGCTGGACGGCGGACGCGATTCGCAGGGGCAAAAATACGAGGAAATGCGCAGCCGACTGGTTACTTTCTTCGACCGCAAGAATTGCGCCGCGCCCGATGATTTAGCTGACGAAACGCTGAACCGCGTGATGAAATGGGTCGAAGAACACGACCGCCACTACGACGAAGAACCCGCAAAAATTTGCTACAACACCGCCCGCTTTGTCTTTCACGAACATCTGCGCAAACCAGCGCAGGCCGCCGAAGACATCAGCGACTTATCCAAGCCGCCTGCCGTAGACCCGCACGCCATCGCCGCGCGCGAAGAAGAACAGGAAACGCAAGAAAAACGCCTGACCTGCCTGCAAACCTGCTCGCAAAAACTGCCCGGCGAGGATCGGGAATTGATCGTGCGCTACTACTACGGCGAGCAGCGCGTGAAGCTGGATAATCGCAAAATGCTAGCCGCCGAACGCGGGATGACCGCCAATGCGCTGAGCATCAAAGCCTGTCGCATCCGGGACAAATTGCGCGCGTGCGTGACCACTTGTGTTTGCGCGTGAAAGGTTTTCGCCGCCCTGTCTTATCACCGCAGGGAGAAGAGTATGGACAGTCAGAACTACGACAACCAGCCATTAGCGCAGTACCTGCTCGGTGCCTTGCCGGAGGCGCAGACGGAAGAGTGCGATGAATTGAGTTTTATTGATGACGATTTCGCCGCGCGGCTGGAAGCGGTTGAAAATGATTTGGTAGATGCCTACGTGCGCGGCGAACTCACAGGCCGCGACCGCGCCGCATTTGAATCGTACTACCTGGCCTCGCCGCGCCGCCGCGAAAAAGTCGCCTTCGCCAAATCGCTCCAGGAATTTGCCGCCCAACAGGCCGCCACGTTGCCTGCCGCGACGGCGAACGAGGAAACGCGCGCAGCACAGTCGCCGCAGGATTCCTGGTGGCGTTCGTTCCTGAACCTGTTCACGATTCCAACGCTAACGCTGCAATGGGGAATGGCTGCCGCCGCGCTGCTGATGTTTTTGGCGGGCGGTTGGTTCGCCTGGGAAACGATGCGACTGCGCGGGCAAATCAACGCCTCGCAAACCGAAACTGCCGCCTTGCAACAACGCGAAAAAGAATTGCAGGCGCAGATCGAGCAGCAACGCAGCAACAACGCCCAAACCCGCGAACAACTGCAACAGGAGCTCGCGCGCACGCAGCAACAACTCGCCCAACTGCAACAACAAGAACTCGCACGGCAACAGGCAAAGGTGGAAACGCCCGCCGCTGAACCCAGCCTGCTGCACGTAGAACTTGCACCACAAACGCGCGGCGTCGGGCAATCCTCGTTGCTGACGGTTCCCGCTGGCACCGATTACGCCGTGCTGCAACTGGAAACGGAAGACGACGACTATTCCTCGTACCGCGCCGAACTGCTCTCGCTCGCGGGCGACCGCCTGCTCTGGAAAAGCGGGGCGCTGAAAGCCCGCACCAGAGGCAACAGCAAGATGATTGATCTGAAAATACGCGCCAAACTGCTTGCCCCCGGCGACTACGTTGTCCGGCTCAAAGGCGTGACGGGCAACGGCCAGGTCGAAGACATCCATCGTTATGCGTTCAAAGTAACCAAACCGTAATTACGCGCAGCGCCTGGGAGCGCACGCGGAAGCGCGTGCTGAGGCTTGCTAAGCGGTAACTTTTCTCGGAGCGGATTTCCTTTCCACGCCTCAGCACGCGCTTCCGCGTGCGCTCCCAGGCGCTGCGCGTGCTACTGCTTTTTTTGAGGATGACGTTATGTTTCGCGCTGCTGTATTTCTCTTGCTGTACGGCTTTGCCAGTCTTATTTCTCACGCACAGGAAATTACCACCTTAGAACTCGACAAACCGGTGCAACGCGAATTGCAGGGCGGGCAGTCGCATTCGTATCAGGTCAATATGGGTGCGCAGCAATTCCTGAATCTCGTCGTCGAACAGCGTGGCATTGAGGTCGAGGTGGTCTTGCTCGGACTCGACGGCAAACCACGGCTCACGGTCAATACGCCGGTGGGCGCAGTCAATACCAAACCGCTTTCTTTTGCGAGCGAAGCCAACGGCAACTATCAAATTCTGGTCAGAGCCTTGCAGCCGAACGCCAAACCGGGCAGTTATCAAATCCGCGTCTTCGCCTTACGCCCGGCGTCGAATGACGATCAGGTCATTGCCGCCGCGTACCAACAATTTCGGGAAAGCCGCGCGCTTTTCGCGCAACGAAAGTCCGCCGAAGGACTCGCGCTGGAAGAAAAATTCTTTGCCGCGCTCGAACAACGCTTCGCCAACGATGCGGCAAGCCTGCTGACGTACCCGCACAATGTTGTCTTGTGGTATGCCAACTTGCTTGGCAATCAGGGCGACCGCGCGGCGGACGGCAAAGGCGATTTCGCGATTGCCGAAGGCTTTTACCTGCGCAATCTGGCGCTGATTGAAAGCAAATTCGGCAAGGATTCGCTGGAAGCCGCCAACGCCTGCAATAACCTCGGCGCGATTTATTATTCGCACGGCGACTTTCCGAAAGTCGAACAGATGTTTCAGCGGGCGCTGACAATCAAGCAAAAAGTCTTTCCGCCGGAAAGCCCTGACCTGGCGATTGCCATCACAAATGTCGCCGCCGTGCTGTATGCCGAAGGCGATTACTTGCGCGCGGAGCCGCTGTATCAGCAGGCCAAAACGATTTGGGAAAAGGCAGGCCGCAAAGAGGTCTTTCAGGCGCTGAACGGTCTGGCGATTATCAATTTTGAGCGCGGCGATTACGAACAGGCGGAAGCGCAGTGGCAAAAGACGCTGGAAATCATCGAATCCATCAGCACGCAACCAAATCAACCGAAAGCCGTCATCCTCGGCAACCTGTCGGGCCTTTACGAACACAAAGGCGACCTCGCTAAAGCCGAAAGCCTGCAACTGCGCGCGCTCGAAATGCGCAAACAAACGCTCACGCCGGAACATCCCGATGTCGCCATTTCGCTGAACCGGCTGGGCAACATTTATTACCAACAGGGCGACCTCGCTAAAGCCGAAGATTACTGCACGCAAGGCTTAAATTTGCTCAAGAAAAAAGTCGGCGAAGAACATCCGAACATCGCTTATTCGCTGCATCATCTGGCAATGGTCGCGCAGGCGAAAGGCGACGCAGCGAAGGCCGAGGCGCTCTATCAGGAAGCCTTGCGCATTCGCACGAAATTGCTGGGGGCGAAACATCCAGAGTTGTCCGAGATGCTGGGCGGAATGTCATTGCTCTATCGCAGCACGAACGACGTAAAAAAATCCTTCGCCTCTCAGGCGCAGGCCAACGAAATCAACGAAACACAACTGAAGCGCAACCTGCTGGTCGGATCGGAGCGACAAAAGTTGCGCTACCTCGCGCTGTTTTCCGATGCGTTGAATGCGACCGTCGGTTTACACGTGCAGGCGTTGCCCGAAAGTAACGACGCGGCGCGGCTGGCGCTGGAAGCCATTTTGCGCAGCAAAGGACGTGGGCTGGACGCAATGGCGGACAGCATTGCCACGTTTCGCCGCCACGCCAACGCCGAGCAGCAAAAGCTTTTTGATCGGCTGGCGAACGAACGTTCGCAGTTGGCGAACCTCACCCTGCGCGGCCTGAGTGGCAAGCCGGAAGCGTATCAAGCCCAACTCAAACAACACGAAAGCGAAATAGACCAACTGGAAGCGGAATTGAGCCGTCGCAGCGCCGAATTCTCCGCCGACGCACAAGCCATCACCTTGCCGGGCATTCAGGCGTTGCTGCCCGCACAAAGCAGCTTAATTGAATTTGCGACCTATCAGCCCTATCAACCTACAACGCGCACCTTCGCGCCGCTCCGCTACGTGGCCTACGTGCTCAGCGCCGATGGGGCGATGCGATGGAAAGAACTGGGTGACGCCGCGCGCGTTGACAAAGCCGTCGAAGAATTGCGTCTCGCCCTGCGCGATCCTCGCCGCAGCGACGCAATGACGCTGGCGCGGCAGTTGGACGAACAGGTGATGCAGCCCGTGCGCACGCTACTTGGCGACGCCAAACACCTGCTGATTTCGCCGGAAGGAATGCTGAACCTGCTGCCATTTGCCGCGCTCGTGGATGAGCAGAAGCGGTATCTGGTCGAACGCTACAGCATCAGCTACCTGACCAGCGGGCGCGATTTGCTGCGGCTGCAAGTGGCGCGCACGCCGAAAAGCGCGCCGCTGATTGTGGCCGATCCCGACTTTGATTTGACCGCCAAAGTGCTAGCCGTCGCGCTGGCGCAACCCCGCAACAGCGCCCGGCGCGCCACCTTGCGCGGCTTCAAATCCGGCAGCGAAAGCTTTGCCGAATGGACAGCCGACCGATTGTCGGAAACGAGCAAAGAAGCGGAAGAAATCAAAGCGCTGCTGCCACAGGCGAAACTGCTCGCGCGGGCGCAGGCGACGAAAGCGGCGCTGCAACAAATCGCCGCGCCCAGCATTCTGCACATCGCCACGCATGGCTTTTTCCTGGCTGACACCGCCCCCGCCAGCAGCAACACGCGCAAACTCGGCGCGGGCGAAATGAATGCGTCGCCGCTGAAAGACCCCTTGCTGCGCTCCGGCCTGATTTTTGCGGGCTTCAACCAACACAAAACCGACGCGGACAACGGCGTCCTGACAGCGAAGGAAGCCGCCGGGCTTGACCTGTGGGGCACCAAACTGGTTGTCCTCTCGGCCTGCGATACGGGCGTAGGCGAAGTGAAGAACGGCGACGGCGTGTACGGATTGCGCCGCGCGCTCGTGCTGGCCGGCGCGGAAACGCAGGTGATGAGTTTGTGGCCGGTGGACGAAATCGCTTCGCGCGAATGGATGACGACCTATTACACCGGCTTGCAGCAAGGCTTAGGACGCGGCGAGGCGCTGCGGCAAGTGCAATTGAAAATGCTGCAAAAGAAAAATCGCCAGCATCCATTTTACTGGGCGGGCTTTATTCAATCTGGCGAATGGGCCAATCTGGCGGGCAAACGATAGACAACGCGGCACGCGGCAGCGCCTAGGAGCGCACGCGGCTCGCGTGCTAAGACGTGCAGGGGCAATCCGTTTTCTCGAAGCGGAAACCCTCCCCCGCCTCAGCACGCGAGCCGCGTGCGCTCCCAGGCGCTGCCGCGTGTTCACAACCGGCACAGTTTTATGGCGGGCTGCTTTTCGGCGGCTTTTTCTTTTGCAAAAAAATTTGCAGCGTGCAGTGAAATGTTTCCCGCAAACTCGCTTATGTAAGTGGAAGGAGAAAAACACAAAGGAACAAGGACAAAGCAACAAAATCATCACCGAACCTGATTGAAATGGAGAACACGACGGAAGCACACAATCTCGCGCACGAATGACAAACAAAAACCTATCGAGATTGTGTGCTCCAAATTTTTATTCAACCTGTGAGGCACTTATGACGAATACCGAAATGCAAATTCTGGATTTTTCCCGCTGCTGGATTTTTGATCGCTACGTGGCCAACGATGCGCCGAAGGTTGCGCCCCGGCAGGAAATCGCCTTCGACTGGTTCGACAGCCACGGCACGTATCAGGATTTTGAAGCGTTGAATCAGCTGCTTCCCGGTTATGGTGCGCTGGCCTTTCGTTTCGTCGTGACGCACCGCGAAATTTATTGCTAACCAGTTCCCTGACAGCAGCACGCTATTGCGTCCTCAGCCATTCCTATCAAAAGCCTAAAACCTGCGCGACAGCGCGCCGCTGTTGGGATACAAGCGGCGGAAGCCCGACGGGGAAGGAGGGCGTTTTCGTTTACGCCCTCCTTCCCCGTCGGGCTTCCGCCTTGCCTTCCGCGTTGCCTCGTTAGATGATCCTTCTCCCGATAATCCCAATTGAGAAAGGTTCATCATGGCTGAATACACCGTCATTCGTTTGGAGCGGCGCGACCACGTTGCCGAAGTCATTCTTAACAATCCGGAACGTTTGAATGCGATGGGCGCGAATTTCTTTCCCGAAATCCGGCAAGCCTTCGAGGAAATTGACGCCGACGCGAATCTGCGCGCCGCGATTCTGTGGGCGGAAGGACGACTGTTCACCGCCGGGCTGGATTTGAAAAACAGCATTCTCAACGATCCGGCGGCTGAAAAAGGCAGCCCCGGCGTGCGCAGCGAATATTTCTATCGCCATCTGCGCGAGTTGCAGGATTGCTTCACGGCGATTGAACGCTGCCGCAAACCCGTCATCGCCGCCGTGCATAGCCATTGCATCGGCGGCGGCGTGGATTTGACGACGGCGTGTGACATTCGGCTTTGCACAGCGGATGCGACCTTTGCCATTCACGAAACCAAAGTGGCGATTGTCGCGGATTTAGGTACGCTGCAACGATTGACCGGCATTGTCGGCAAAGGCTTCGCGCGCGAAATGGCATTCACGGGCAAACGCATCACCGCCGAACGCGCGCATCAGTTTGGCTTGGTCAATGAAGTGTATGCCGACAAAGACGTGCTGCTCGCGGCGGCACGCGCGATGGCGGCGGAAATCGCGGCCAATTCGCCCTTCGTCGTGCAGGGCGTCAAGCAAGTGTTGCAATATTCCGAAGAGCATTCGACGCAGGAAGGCTTGGAATACATCGCGCACTGGAACGCCGCGCGGCTGCAAATCAACGACCTGCGCGAAGCGATGCTGGCCTTTCAGGAAAAGCGCGCGCCGGAATTTACGGGCGAGTGAGGCAGTAGCGCAGGAAACCAAAGGTCATCAGATATTGCGCGAGGTAATAGGTTGACCAGATTAGAAAGCCCGCCAGCCGCCCGCCCACAACATCCTTGAAGGTGCTGAGCGCGATGAGCGTGTCTGAGAGCAAAAACAAAATCGCGCCCAGCATCACCCAGTTACTTTTGACGGCGGTCAGCGTCGCGGTGACAACCATCGTCGTCAGCACGCCCATATAAACCGCCACCGGCAACGACAAGCCCGGAATCGGCAACATCCACCACAGCATTACGGCCAGAAACAAGAGCAAAGCAGCGACAACGACTTGCCGCAGCCGATCCGCCCGTAACGGCTGCGGCCAATGGCGCAACCACAGCGTGATGAAAAACAAATGCGCAACCAAAAACGACAGCAGGCCGAAAACGAAATAATTGCCGCCGCGCAACGCCAGAAAAATATCTCCCAAACTCGAAAAAGCCAGCGCCAGCGTCAGCAGTTTTTCGTCCGCTCCCTTCAGCAACCGCCACGCCAGCACCGCCAGCGGCGCAACGGCCAATCCTTTAATCGCGGCGCTGACAGGCCAGTACGCGCGCATCTCTGCCAGCAGAAAAAACGGCGCGAGCAGGTAGCTCACGCCGCAGATCAGCGAAACGAAAAACGACGCGCGCTCCAATGATCCCAACGCGCGCCATTGCCAAATGCTCACCGGGCCAAGATTCATTCTTCCCTTCCTTCTTGCTTATGGCTTCTCTGGTTTTTCCGGTTTCTTCTCAGCTTTGTCCTCGTCGCCAGTGATGAATTTGATGTCGGACTCGAACTTGCGATAGAACTTGAAGTAAATCACGTTGCGCGAATAGCTGCGTTGCGCACGGTTGAGCATCATTACTTCGGCTTTGATCGGCAACAGCACTTCGACATCGGTGCCGCGCAGTTTGACCATTTCGTAATCAATAATCTTGTCGCCGCTGAAGGTGCGATACTGCGCGGGCGGGTCTTCGATGGCCTGTTCAATGCGCAAGACTTGTTTGGTATCGGCATCAATCCACACGCTGCCGCTGTAGGCTGCAATGAAGGCGGGATCGTCACCAATTTTGACATCAAGTTTGGATTTCGGCTTGCTGACGTGATAGTCATAAATCAGCGCCTGATGCGTGCCGAGTTTTTCTTTTCCGGCGGGAGTAAAATAGGTTTCCGTTTTCGGATCAAACAAATCGTCCAAGGCTGAAGCGAATTCACCTGCCGAAGTCGCGCCGCCCGCAATGTTCGCGCGCGGCGGCGAGAGCAGGCCGTTTGAGGCTACCGGCTTGTAGGTTTCTTTTTTGCGGTTGTAGGTCAATTCATAGCGCAGATTGTCCATCCGTTGCCACGCACCGGAACCATCCGTGTCAAGGAAGCGTTCGACTTCCTGCGTGCAAATAAAATCGGGCATGCCGTCTACATAATCTTTGACGTTTTTGCGGACTTCTTCGATGATCGGATCGGCTTTGATCGCTACTATGGTGTCTGAGTTGGGCGCGAACTTTTCGCCCGCGCGCCGGATGACGTTCAGCAAATGCGGATGCGCGCCATTGAAGCGAAAGCGAGCAACGATTTCCGGCGTCGGCACAAAATCCACGCCCGCGCGTTGGATGCGAGCGGCCAAATCCGCTTCAGTCATCTCGCGCCCGACACTGCGCCGCAGCATTGTGTTAATGATCTGCACCGTGTATGGCCCCGTTACTTCCGCCTGCGAAGATTGGCGCGAAGACTGAGCGACATTCAAAGTGGACAGAAAAGCGAGGATGACGAAGGAAAGGCAAAGAATACGCAGACGTTTCATAAAATTCCTTTTGCTCTCGTGAGAACGTGGACAGAATACCATTGTCTATGACGAGTTGCCATTTGGTCTTCACACAAATGACCAATGACGAATGACAAGTGACTACTATGCATAAAATCAAACTGGGCCTTGAAATTTTGCTCGAAAAAAAATTGAACCTGTTGCGGGGCGCACGCGTGGGATTGATCTGCAATCCGA
Organism: Blastocatellia bacterium; assembly: GCA_046331525.1. Taxonomy (GTDB): domain Bacteria; phylum Acidobacteriota; class Blastocatellia; order RBC074; family RBC074; genus JAFDVL01. Next base: position 32,113 of record JAXLQQ010000011.1, on the reverse strand, counting down.
CCAGTGTGAACCACAGCTACCAACACGCTGCCGATTTATTGCACGCACATCCTGATGTGACATTGACTGCGCTTTTCGGGCCGCAACACGGCATACGCGGCGAGACGCAGGACAATATGATCGAATGGGAAGGCTTTCGTGATCGGCGCACGAGTGTGATGGCGCATTCGCTGTATGGCACGACGCGCAAACCGACGGCGGAGATGTTGCGTGATGTGGATGTATTGCTCTTTGATGTGCAGGATGTGGGAACGCGCGTCTACACGTTCATTTACACGATGGCGCTGGCGATGCAGGCGTGTCGAGAGTTGGGCAAAAAAATGATCGTGCTGGATCGTCCGAATCCGATTGGCGGGACGCAAATCGAAGGCAACCTCCTTGAACGCGAACACGAATCGTTTGTCGGAATGTTTCCGATTCCGATGCGACACGCGATGACGGTGGGCGAACTGGCGCAACTCTTCAATCGAGAATTTGAAATTGGTTGCGAATTGGAGGTGGTGCCGATGGAAGGATACGACCGCGCGTGGTACTACGATGAAACGGACGCGCCGTGGATCATTCCTTCGCCCAATTTGCCAACGGTCGAGGGCTGTGTCGTGTATCCCGGCGCGGTGTTTTTGGAAGGCACAATGATCAGCGAAGGACGCGGCACCACGCGCCCGTTTGAACTCATCGGCGCGCCGTATGCCGATGCGTATGCGGTGGCGCAATACTTGAATGACCTGTCGTTGCCGGGCGTGCATTTTCGTCCGCACAGCTTTTTGCCGACGTTTCAAAAACACGCCGGGCAAATCTGTCACGGCGTCCAAATTCACGTCTTGTCGCGCGCGGAGTTTCGCCCGGTCATTACAGGCATTGCCGTCATCAAGGCATATCATGATTTGTACCGAGGCGAATTTCGCTGGAAAGAGCCGCCGTATGAGTACGAGTTTCATCGCAATCCATTCGATGTCATCGCCGGGACATTGCAACTGCGCGAACAGATCGAAAGCGGCGTGTCATTGGCAGACATTGCAGCGAGTTGGACAGTCGGAGAAGAGAATTTTTCCGCGCTCAGCAAGCCTTATCGGTTGTATTAAAGATTAGAATGTCGCGCGCAGGAAGTCTTTTCTTGCGACGGTCAAAGCCTTATGTTAAGCTGCAAAACGTAAAATTCGAGACTAAATAGTAGTTAAGTTATCGAGTGTGCCCTCACAATTAACACTGATGCTGCGTAGTTTTGAGTAAGCTACCTTCCGCCTCACGCCAGCGGACTTGATTGTTGCTGGAACAATCAGGAATACAACACATAATCTGCACGCATCGCGCGTGAATTCACTGGGAACTTGGGTGATTTCCTTGCGTTGAGGGGAGCCGGCTGCTCCATTGCATCCCTCTGCTGTTCGCAAAGAAACAGCGAGTGAAGATCGCCTGCCGACTATCAACATCGTCGTAGAGTATTCTCACGACCCCTCTACCTGCGACCACAAACCACGTACTATCCATGGAGTTTCGTATGCAACTCAGGCACATTGTCGCAATCCGCACCTTTCTACGTGTCAACTTTTCAACTCGTAAAACCCTCATACAACTGGCGCTGCTGATCGTCGCGCTGAGCGCCGTTGCACATCTGACCTATCGCGCCGTCGGGGCACAAGCGACAGGCGCAACTGTGGGGCCAGGCTTGGCACTGGCAGGCAACGACGCGCCCAAATCGAATGCCAGCAGCAGCAAAGCTGGTTCGATTCTGTTCTTTCACAAATACGTCAGCGACAGCGCCAGACCGGACAAGGTCAACACGCTGCTGACGCTCACGAACACAAATCCAACTGACGGCATCACAGTGCGGCTCATCGCCGTGCATGACTGCATTTATCAGGACAAATTTATCAACCTCGCTGCCAACCAATCGCGCACGTTGCTGGCGAGCAAAGAATTCCCGGACACAATTGGGTACATTATGGCGGTGGCCGTGACACCTACTGGTGCGCCGACGCAGTTCAACTGGATTATAGGCAGCGCCACGGTGCGTGACTGGCAAAGCTTCGAGGGCAGTTATAACGCCTTCGCCGTCGCCAAACGCAAAGCGGGCGCGGTGACAGGCGATGGCCAAACCTTCGACTTGAATTTTGATGGCAAGCAATTCGATCAATTGCCGCAGGTCGTGGCCTCCGATAACCTGCAATCGCTGACGGCGGATTTGACGCTGTATTCGCCGCTGCCGAACCTGACGGACGAGACTGGCAATACATTTCCGCTGTTGAATTCCACCATTTATGACGCTAAAGGAAAGGCGTATTCCACCGAAATCGCCGGTTATGTTTGCGGCCTGTACAGCGCGGCGAGCGACATCTGGACGGATCAGCCGTTGAATACGATCCTCAAGTCGGGGCCAACCTGGGCAACGTTCAAGGCGACCGACAAGTACACTGAAAGAAAGCCGCTGCCCTTGCCTACGCTAGGCGTCAGCTTCAGCCCGATGTCGGGCAAACCGCAGTCGGGTGCCATCACGTTGCAAGTGCTCGATTGGTTAGAGCAATTCAAAATCTCGGTGCGGGCCGTAACGCCGAATATTCCCGCCGCGCCTGAATCGGCTTCGCAGGATCAAGTTGATGCGGAGGGCGGCGCGACGGGCATGAGCGAAAGCAAAGCGGGCAGTATTTTGTTTTACCCGCGTTTTGTAGCAGGCAACAGGCCCGCCAACACCTTTATCAACTTGACCAACACGCATCCGGCGCAAAGAGCGCGCGTGCGCGTGATGTTCAGTTCCGTGGCACCCGTCCCCCAGGTGGACGAAAAAATTCTTACCTTAGAGCCATTACAGGCAATTACGCTCAAGGCCAGCGACATCACCTCCGGGCAACGGGGCTGGGTAATGGCCATGGCGATTAACTCCGGCGCACAGGCCATTCAGTTCAATTACCTGATCGGCAGCGCGTATGTGACCGAAAGCAGCGGCGTGGTCACCAGTTTCAATGCGCTGGCCGTAGGGAAAAACTCGACGGGCGCGGTCGCGCGCGATGTGGATGACATCAAGACGGCTACGTTGAATTTTAATGACGTAGATTTCGACCGGCTCCCGGCCACTTGGGCGCTGGCTTCGGTAACGAACCAGAACGATTACAACTCTTATCTGAGCTACAATCGTTTTTCGACTTCCTGCTCAGCAGCCTGACCACGCGCGGTTCCGGTTCCGTGACGGTGTATGACAAATCACTGGCGGCGTATGGCGGATTGATCGGGGCAGCAGAAATCAATCTGGAGGAACTGGCGAAAATCCGTCTCAGCCCACAATTGCCGAATTCCGGCGTGCAGGATGGGGCGGGTTGGTTGAAGCTGAGTATGACGGGCCCGTCGCTCGCCGTCATTTCCAACTTCGCCACCGCGCCTATCGTACTGTCGCAATTGGACGGCTGGTCAGGCGGGCTGACAGGCAGCAGCAATTTGCATCTGCTTACCACTACCGCTAACCACACGGTGAAGATTCCTTCCGGTAATCCGGGCAATCGGCCCCCGATTGCGGAATTCGTGCCGTTCGCCTACACCACCGAAGCGCGCAGCAGCGTGGGTACGGTCGTGCGCCTGGATGGCACGCTCTCGACTGATCCTGACTCGGAAGATACCGTGATGTATCAATGGTTCATTGACGACAAAGCGGTTTCCACCGCCGCTATTGCGGATTTCCAATTGGGCATTGGCACACACGAAGTCAAACTGATCGTCACCGATACCAGCGGCGAATTGAGCGATCCATATGCGCAATCGGTGGACATCAAAGATACAACCGCTCCCACCATCAGCCGTGTTCCGGCCATAATCAATGCCACGACTACCACAGGCAGCGCGACGGTGACGTTCCCGCTCCCGGTGGCATATGACGCCGTGGATGGCAACGTTGCGGTGCGGGCGTCGCGCCCTTCGGGCAGCGCCTTCCCGCTAGGATTAACGACGCTGACCTTCACGGCCACTGACCGCGCGGGCAATCGCGCCACCGCTACACTGGGAATCAACGTGACGCAGGGGACAGAAAACGCTCAAACTGGCGGCGCGCTAGGCAGTACCGCGCCGTTCCTGGCGAATCTGAACGATCAGTATGTTAAGGCAGGGGAAGTGCGTCGCATTCTGCTGAAGGCCGATGACGCAGACAACGATCCGGTGACGTTCCGCCTGCTCGGCGCACCTCCGAACGTCGTCATCGGGAATATTGACCCCGTCGCACGGCAGGCCACGTTGTTCATTGGCCCGTTAAGTGCAAGCGTCGCACCCGCACTGGTGAGAATCCAAGCCAGTGATAACAAGCAACAAAACTATACGACGGAAGCTTTCCTCGTCGCCGTCAGCATTGTTCCCAGTGATGACAGCAAAGTTGGCACGGTGGGCGGCGGCACTACAGGCGGCGGTACAGGCGGTGGGCGCAGTAATCGTCCTCCGACTGCCGTTATTTCGCCCTTACCGGCGACAGTGGATGCGACCGAAGTGGATGGGCTGGTTGTGCAACTCAACGCCACGCTGTCCACTGATCCTGATGTAGATAGCCTCTCCTATGTTTGGAACGACAACGGCGTAGACATTGCGCAGGGTGCGGTGGCAGATGTGAAGCTGGGCATCGGCACGCACGTCCTCACGTTAACCGTGAATGACGGGCGCGGCGGCATCGGCACGGCTACCTCAACGGTGCAGGTGAATCCACGCCCGCTCAGCGTGAAGTCGGTATCACCTGGGCGCTTATCGCCTGGTAACCAGACAATCCTGGTCATTAACGGCACTGGCTTCGCGCCACGCGCTACGGTCTTCATCACTGGCGTCGGCGTGGTAACGGATACCTATTTCAGTCGTTCGGAAACTTCGATTTCGGTGAGCGTCCAAGCCTTCGGCTTTGCGACGCAGGGAACGCGCGATGTGATCGTGACGAACCCGGACGGCAAGTCGGCCACCTTGCGCGCCGGGCTGACAATCCAATAAACCGGAACGCTTAATTCCTCCCTTTCTTGACGAGCCAGACACGCTAGTTGCTCAGCGTGCCTGGCTCTTATTTTTGCCAGTAGCGGTGCAAACGGCGGAAGTCCGACTGTCAAGGCGTGCCTATCCTCTGCAACGCCCTCCTTGACAGTCGGGCTTCCGCCGTCCCTAAAAAAATTGCCGTTGCTTGTTAGAGCAAGCAACGGCAAGCCAGTTTGAGCTACCAGAAAATCAGTGTAATCCCAGTTCTTGTGACCGGGTTGAGAATGCTGCCATCACGACGCGGTAGCGTGGGGGTCGTAATAACAGTTCCTTAGACCAGGAACAGCATTTCACGATATTTCGGCAACGGCCACAGATTGTCGTCCACCGTCACTTCGAGCTTATCGCAAACCTCGCGCACGGCCAGCATCGCATCGGAAACTTCATACGCAAAGGCTGCGGCTTTGTCTCCGGCCTCAGCTTTTTCGACGGCTTCATCGAGGTGTTTGACGGCACCGTTCAGGGAAGCGATCAAGCCAGCAACGTTTTCGACTTCGGCTTTTTGTGTAGCGACGGCATCAGTGTTGCCCAAAATGCTGGCGAGGTCTTTCACTGCCGCGACCAGATTGGCCTGATGTTTATAGGCCGCGGGCAGCACCTGTGTCGCCACCATTTCCTTCAAGCAGGCGATTTCGATTTCGAGGTCTTTGATGTAGCGCTCTTCTTCGAGGTGATAACGCGATTCGAGTTCGTCAGCAGCATACACACCCGACTTCGTAAACAGAGCTTTGGCCGCGTCGGTCTTGAGTTGTGCCAAGGCTTCCGGCGTCTTTCGCAGATTGAACAGACCACGCCTTTCTGCTTCGATTACCCATTCTTCTGCGTAGTTGTTGCCCTCAAAACGCACGTTCTTCGTTTCGACAACGGCTTCGCGGAGGAAATCGAACACCGCTTTTTCGAGGTCAGCGCCATCCTTGATCCGTGCTTCCAGATCGTCGGCCACTTCGCCCAGGGCTTCGCCAACAGCAGCATTCAAGGTTGCCATCGGAGTCGCCGTCGAAGCACTCGACGCCACCGCGCGGAACTCGAATTTATTGCCCGTGAAGGCAAACGGTGAGGTGCGGTTGCGATCCGTGTTGTCGCGCGCGACTTCGGGCAGCTTCGAGACGCTGAGGTTGATAACTTTCTTCTGCGTGGTGTCGCCTTCAACCTTGCCGCTTTCGATGGAATCCAGAATCTTGGTCAACGCCTCACCGAGGAAGACGGAAATGATCGCAGGCGGCGCTTCGTTCGCCCCCAGACGGTGATCGTTGCCAGAGCTGGCAATCGCGGCACGCAGCAAACCGGCGTGCTCGTGAACGCCTTTCATCGTCGCCAGCAACATCACGAGAAACTGCAAATTCGCTTCCGGCGTTTCGCCCGGCTCAAGCAGGTTTTCGCCGTCCGACGTGGCCATTGACCAGTTGTTGTGTTTGCCGCTGCCGTTGATGCCGGCGAACGGTTTTTCGTGAATCAAAAATGCGAGATTGTGCCGCTTCGCCACGCGCCGCAGCAGTTCCATCGTCAACTGGTTATGGTCGGTGGCGACGCTGACCATATCGAAGACCGGCGCGGTTTCGTACTGGCTCGGCGCGACTTCGTTGTGGCGCGTTTTGACGGGCACACCGAGTTTAAAAAGCTCATGCTCGAATTCCTGCATGAAGGCCAGAATGCGCGCCTTGATGCTGCCAAAGTATTGATCTTCCAGTTCCTGGCCTTTCGGCGGCTTCGCTCCGATCAGCGTGCGGCCAGCGGCAATCAGGTCAGGACGTAAGGAATAAAACGCTTCGTCAATCAGAAAGTATTCCTGCTCCGGCCCCAGCGTCGCTTCGACGTGATTCGGCGTTTTGCCAAACAGCTTTAGCACGCGCAAGGCGTTCCTGCTCAAGTATTCGACCGAGCGCAGCAGCGGCGTTTTCGTGTCGAGTGATTGGCCGTGATACGAAATGAAGACGGACGGAATGCACAGCGTTTTGCCGTTCGCTCCTTCCATAATGAAAATCGGTGTATTCGGGTCCCACGCCGTGTAGCCGCGCGCTTCAAACGTGGCACGCATGCCGCCGGATGGGAAGCTGGAAGCATCCGGTTCGCTCTGCACCAACTGCGACGCTGAGAATCGCTCAATCGCGTTGCCATCGCCATCCACTGTCAAAAACGCATCGTGCTTTTCTGCTGTGATGCCGGTGTTCGGTTGAAACCAGTGCGTGTAATGCGTGCAACCGTTTTCAATCGCCCATTCCTTGACGGCGTGCGCGACAGCAGCGGCGATGCTCTGATCCAGCTTGTGGCCATGCTTGACGGTTTTGAGGAGAGATTTATAAATGTCCTTCGGCAGCTTTTCCGACATCACTTTCGTATTGAACGTATTGCAGCCGAAATATTCGGAGGCTTTCTGCCCGTTGCCAATCGTGCGCGGGGTACGTTTGCTGACTTCACTGATGGCCCACAGGCGACCTTGATTTTCTGATATGCTCATAATGCTTTTTTCTTTCTCCAGTTGTGGTTGTTAACGATAAATGCTTTTTCTCTTCATCCTCTCAGGAGGAGATAAGGACTTTGTCCAGCGATACAATGCTTGAGTAATGAAAGGTATGAGTTCCTCAAGGCAAGAGAAAAAGCAAACCCCTTGCCAGAAGCAGAAAAAGGCCGTAAAAAGTCTGCTAAGTGCTAGCAGAGAAAGGGAAAAATGTTTTAAGGCAAAAACTTCTACCGCTTCAACGCTCAGCCAAAATTGTAGGAATCAGAAGCAAATCCAACAGTCTTGTAGCAAATCAACGACAAAAGCTCGGCTGTTAAGGAGGGCGTGACGATGCCTGCGCCCTCCTTAACAGCCGGGCTTCCGCCGTTATCTACTTAAACCGCTTGCAATCAATTTTGTACTTCTCGACCTTGTAACCCAGAATCCGTTCTGTCGTGTCCAGCATTCGCGCCGCGCGTGCACGATTGCCGCGCGTTGTTTTCAGCGCGTCCAGAATCATTTCCTTTTCATACGCCTGCACCGCCTGATCCAGACTCGTCCGCGTCACCGTGCCAGAGCCTTCCGCCGTTTGCAACGTCGGCGGCAGGTGATAGCCGTGAATCACGTTGCCTTCGCACACGAGCGTCGCTCGCTCGACAACATTTTCCAGTTCGCGCACGTTGCCCGGCCAGTGATAGCTCGTCAGCATATCAATCGCCGGCGTCGAAATGCGTTTAATGCTGCGCCCGTTTTGCCGCCCGTATTTTTCCAGAAAGTGATCCGCCAGCAGCAACACGTCCGCGCGCCGCTCGCGCAACGGCGGCATATAAATCGAAAATACGTTCAGGCGGTAGTACAAATCCGAACGGAACGTGCCCGTCTGTACTGCCTGTTCCAAATCTACATTTGTCGCTGCAATCAGGCGAACGTTGACCTTGACGGTTTCGACGCCGCCGACGCGCTCGAATTCGCGCTCCTGCAACACGCGCAGCAGCTTGACCTGCATCGCAGGCGAAAGGTCGCCTATTTCATCGAGAAACAATGTGCCGCCTTCTGCCATTTCAAAGCGGCCTTTCTTGCGGCCAATTGCGCCCGTGAAACTGCCCTTTTCGTGGCCAAAGAGTTCTGATTCGATGAGCGTTTCCGGCAGCGCGGCGCAGTTCACTTTCACAAATGGCTTGCCCGAACGCGGGCTGTTGTAGTGAATCGCGTGCGCGACCAATTCTTTGCCCGTACCCGACTCGCCACGAATTAAAACCGTGGTGTTGGTGTGCGCGACCTGCGCGATTTGTTCATAGACTTCGCGCATTTCGTTGCTCGTGCCGATGATGTTGCGGAAGTCGTATTTGTCCTGCAATTCGCGTTTGAGCAGCGTATTTTCTTCAGCCAGTTGCGCCTTTTCCTCCGCCACCAATTCGGCCAGACGCAGGCTTTGCGCGATCATCGAAGCGATAATCGAAAGTAGCTTGACCGAGTCTTCATAATGATTGCCGGGCTTGAACGGAAAGGTGATGGAAATTGTGCCAATCGTGCGTTTGCGATCTTTGATTGGAACGCAAATAAACGATTCTTCCTGACTTGCGGAGCGTTTGCGTGTACGGAAGAGAAACAGAGGTTCTTTGCTGATTTGCGGCACAATGATCGGTTTACCCGATGCCGCAACTTTGCCCGTGATGCCTTCGTCCAACCGATAGCGCCCGCGCCGGATTTCGGTTTCCGTCAACCCGTGCGCAAATTGAATCGAAAGGTCGCGCGTCTTTTCGTCCACGAGCGAAATCGCGCCGCGTTTCATGCCAAGCTCACGATCCAGAATTTCCAGCACTTTTTCCAACGCTATTTTGTAATCCAACGTGGAGCCAAGCGCCTGACTGACCTCTAATAAGGCCGAAAGGCGGCGAATTTGTAATGACTGTTCTGGCATATGCTCATCTATCAAAAACACAAAAATGTACGTTCTGCCGCGCAAAGTAACATTTTCGTATTGGACTGTAAAGTAAATGAACGCCTTCCCAGAGCAGAGCAAAGTCAGCGCCTCGACCTGCCTGTCTCCGCCGCCGAGTCCCTGGCGGGCAGCCGACTATGGCAACAATTTGGTAAAGCGGTTGTCTAAGCGTAGTGGATCAAGGTAGGGATCAAACTTGAGAAAACCGCGCGCGTAAGCGCGGGGCTGCTTTTCGAGCAGGGTCAGCGCGGGTTCGTGTTCGCCCATACCGACGTGCAGCACCGCGACTTCGTAGGCTGAAATCTGGCCTTGTGCATACGCGGACTGCACTTGCGCGAGATGTTGGCGCGCTTCGGCGTGGCGGCCCAGCGTGGCGTACAGGTGTCCGAGGCTGCTCAGGACGACCGCTCCGTTATTGGAAAGGCGCGCAGCGGTTTGGAATTCGGTCAGGGCGTCGTCGTATTGTTGTTGCGCTTCATAAACACGCCCCAGCACCCAATGCGCGCGACTCAGATTAGGGGCGATTGCGAGCGCCTTTTTCAGTTGCGTGATGGCTTCGGGATACTGCCGCAGACTGAAATGCGCTATCGCCATGTTCGTATACACAACCGTCGAAAGTGGGTCTAAGCTTTGCGCGCGTTGTAAGGCGGTGAGCGCCAACGCCGGTTCGCCTTCGCCTAAATAACTGCTCCCTTGAAACTAGCAAGCCGCCGCGTAGTTAGGATTGAGCTGAAGCGCGCGGGCGTACTCACGCTGCGCGCCAGCGTAGTCGCGGATGAACGCAGACGCCAGCACGCCGCCGAGCGAGGTATGCGCTTCCACCAGCGTGTCGTCCAGTTCCAGCGCCTTTTGGGCGGCTGCGCTTGCTTGCGCAACGTCTTCGCTGCGGTTGGGCGAACTCATCATCAGAAACGGCATGCTGGCGATGAGGTAAGAATCAGCCAGCCCTGACCACGCCAGCGCGTAAGCCGGATCAAGTTCAATGGCCTGCCGAAAGAAGCCAATCGCTTGTTGGGTGTCAGCGGGAGTGCGTTTGCTCCAGAAATAACGACCCTTGACGTAAGCCTCAAAGGCTTCCGGCCTGTCCGTGTAATTTTTGTTCAGGCGGGCGCGCTGCTCACCGGAGAGTAGCACAGCCAGCGCGTGCGCGACGCGCTCTGAAACCGTCCGTTGCGCGGTCAGGATATTGGTCAACTGTTCATCGAAACTCTCCGCCCAGAGCGCCTTGCCGTCACTCGCGCGCAACAGTTGCAACGTCACGCGCACTTGGTCGCCGCTGCGCTGTACGCGCCCGTCGAGGATGGCTTTGACTGCGAGTTGGCGTCCGATGGCAGGAATGTCGCGTTGACCAGCCGCGTAACTTTGCACCGCTGCCGTCGGGCGCACGACGAGTTCTTCGTTTAGATTGCTCAACCGCGTAATCAACGCATCCGCCAGCCCTAAGCCCAGCGATTCATCTTCTTTGGCAGCGGGGAGCGTAGCGAAGGGCAACACCGCGAGAGAACGCAGTTGGCTAACCGTCGCGGGCGGTTGTCCCCCATAACGCCACTCGCCAACAATAAAACCAATACTCCACCTGTCGCCCAACGAATTTTTCGTGACCGCAGGAACGAACTTTCAGCAACTGTCACTGGAGGCGCTGCGCTTTGGTGAGCGGCGGGTTGTTCCGGCAGTGCTTCAGTCACGGGCAGCGGCGACCGGCAATAAAGTGTGTGGCAATTACATCAGCACGAATGCGGCGGGTACGGCTGCGCTGGGCAACTCAGCCAGCAATCTCTACCTTGAATGGCGAACAACACGATTGGTGGGCCGACCGCTGGTGAGCGCAATGTCATTTCAGGTAATGACGGCAGTGGCGTACACATTGAAGGCCCCCCGGCGACCGGGAATAAAGCGCTTGGCAATTCAATCTTTAATAACACCAAACTGGGGATTGATCTTGGGCTGGATGACGCCGTTACCGCGAACGACGTGGGCGATGGCGACACGGGGTCGAATAACCTGCAAAACTTTCCCGTGCTGACGTGCGTGACGAGCGCGGGCGGCGCGACGACAGTTGGCGGGACGCTCAATTCGTTGGCGACGACTTCGTTTCGCATCGAGTTTTTTGTGAATGACGCCTGCGACGCTTCCGGCAACGGCGAAGGGCACCCCCTGCTCGGTATGCAAAACGTCACCACCGATGGCAGCGGCGATGTGACGTTCAGCGCGACGGGGCTGCCAGCCGTAGCCGTCGGCAAGTTCATCACCGCGACGGCGACGCGGCTGGATGCGATGAGCAATCCGGTCGAGACTTCAGAGTTTTCAAAATGCCTGGCCGTCAGCGCCCCGCCGACGCTCGCCATCAGCGACGTGACGATGAGCGAAGGCAATTCCGGTACGACCAATTTTGAATTCACCGTCACGCTGACCAACGCGCAAACCAATTGTTTGCCGGTGACGGTGGCTTACGCGACGGCGAATGATACCGCCACGGCAGACAGCGATTACACGACGAAGAGCGGTACGCTGACGCTCAGCCCGCCGCACGCCAGCAACTCCGTGACGCAAACGATCACCGTCGCCGTCACGGGTGACACGACGGTTGAGCCGGACGAAACCTTCTTCGTCAATTTAACCACTCCCATCAACGCGACCATCAGCAAAGCGCAGGGAGTCGGCACGATTACCAATGACGACTTGCCGCCCTTCAAGGTCGAGATTGGCGATCCGCTGTTGTGTCTGACGGCGGGCGGACTGGTCGGCGTCACCGCCACTGTCACCAATTCCAATCCAGCTTCCGTCAATGCCGTTTTCACCGCCGCGCTGCCCACCACGTTGAATGGCTTGCCGGGTACGGGACTGGCGACGGTCAATCCTGGCGGCGTCAACGTCACGGCCTCGGCTGTCACCTGGAGCGGCACGATTCCGGTGAACACGGCGGTGACGATCACCTACAAAACACAACTCGCCGCCAACTCGCCGCCCAATCAACCGGTCTGCATCAATTCGAATGTCGTCTCCAATGGCGGCCCCAGAGCCACCGTGCAGGAATGTAAGGTGCTGAACTGTCCGACGGGGCTGGCAAATGCGCCGCTCAGCGATGAGAAAGCGGGCGCGCTGCTCGTCTTCCCTTACTTCACGTCGAAGGCGGCGACGAAATCCGACACGCGGCTGAGTGTCAGCAACATCGGCGAGGCAACAACAACGGCGCATCTGTTCTTCATTGACGGGCAGTCCTGTCAGGTGTCGGATGTGTTTCTGTGTCTGACGCCGAATGCGACCTACGCCTTTAAAGCCTCGGAATACGACAGCGAAACGACGGGCTGGTTGTTGGCGGTAGCGGTGGACGGACAGGGGCGTCCGACGCAATACAACGGACTGATCGGCAATGCGTTCGTACAGGATGGCGCGTCTATGGACAACTACGGTGCCGAATCGTTTCGCGCAAATTCGCCGTTGCTGGCCACGTACAGCGGCAACACGGCGACGTTGTTTCTGGACAATCAAAGCTACGACGCCGTGCCGAACCAGTTTGCTGTGGAAGTGCAAAGCCCGCTGGATGCGCCGGGGCAGCAAATCGTGACGGTCGGGTTGCAAGGCAATCTGACCACTGGCCAGTTCAGCGGCGCGGCGCAGGTCGGCACAGGACTGGTCTTCAATGAGAAGGAAGCCTTCGCCAGTTTCAGCGGCTGGTTATTGGGCGCGTGTCAGGCGCGGGCTACGATTGCGACGAATGCGCCGTGCGTGCCGAATGGCCTGGGCAGTTTGCTGAAGAGCGGGCAAAGCGGGACGCTGAAATTCAATGTGGGCGGCGGCGTGGGCTTGTTGTTGTCGCCGCAAACGAATGCGTGGCGCGGCATCCGCACGCTGCACAAAACACAGTTGACGGCGACGACGCTGACGATTCCGGTTTTTGTGCCGGTGTGTTAGTCCGCCCGTGTTCCGTTTACCTCGCCCGCTCGCCCCAGTTCAGGGGCAATTCCTGCTTGCTGAGATAGGCCACAGATGACGCGGATGGTGCGGGTTTTCGCTGATCTGACCCGCGAAAACCCGCCTGATCCGTAAAATCTGTGGCCTATTACCAGTAATAATCTGGCGCATGAATTGTCCCTGTCCCCAGTTGTCTTTTGCAGCTCAGCGATTACAATACTCGTTTTCTGTACCAGACCTGATTTTATAAGGAGAGCTTCCTGCTTGTACCGCAACTTTATGCACGCCTGGGAACGGCGTTGTCACGACAAAGACTTACATAGTCGCGTCGTCCGTCCGTTTGAATGGGGCTTGGAACATTTGAACGGACAGCTTCCCCGCAATGGCCACACGCCGTTGGCCGCGCTGGAAAAATTCAACGAAAACGTGTTGGCGAACAGTCACGATTTTTTCACACCGCCTGCCGCGCGGGCGGAAGACTTCGACTTCGACGGTTTTATGCTGCGCTTTCCGAGCAGCATTACAACGGCCTCGCCGGAAAACAACGTCGTGCACGCGCGTTTTTATCCAGCCGAACGCAACGGCCAGCCGAGCGACCGCGCCGTCATCGTGATGCCGCAATGGAACGGCAAAGAAGATGCGCACGTAGCGATTTGCAAAGGGCTGAATTACTTTGGCATTTCCGCGTTGCGTCTGAGCCTGCCGTATCACGATTGGCGCATGCCGCCGGAACTTGACCGCGCGGATTATCTGGTCAGTTCCAACATTGGGCGCACGATTCAATCCGTGCAACAAGCCGTACACGACATTCGCCGCTGTGCCGATTGGTTGCACTTGCAAGGCATTCCCAAAGTCGGCGTGATGGGCACGAGCGTTGGTTCGTGCGTCGGCTTTCTGGCTTTCCTGCACGACGAACGATTAGAGGTTGGCGTCTTCAATCACGCCTCCAGTTACTTCGGCGATGTCGTATGGCAAGGCATCACGACGGGACACATTCGCCAAAGTCTGGAGCCGCATTTGACGCGCGATGAAGTGCGGCAGGCGTGGCTTTCGATTAGTCCGAGCGCCTTCATTCCGCAGATGAACATCGGTCAGCGCAAGGCGAAATTGATTGTGGCGAAATACGATCTGACGTTCCCGTATGACTTATCGCAAATCGTGCTGAATGATTGCGCGCGGCACGGCATCGCGGTGGACAAAGTGATTCTGCCGTGCGGACATTACACGAGCGGCAAAGCGCCGTATAAATTTTTAGATGGCTACCACATCGTGAGCTATTTTGTGAGGCAATGGAGATGAAAAAATTCTTGCTGGCAATCTTCCTTTTGCTTGCGGTAGTTGGTGTCGCCCAGGCGCAGGACAATGACGACAATCAGTTCTGGCCAGACTTGACCGTCAGCTTCAAACTCAAGCCTGCCGTCACGCTGAATCTGTTCGGCACAGCGCGGCTGGGACGTGATGGACAAGCGTTTGTGACAGAGCAACTCGGCGCGACGGTGAATTTTCGCCTCAGCAAAAACTTTAGCGTTACGCCAAGCTATCGGCATCTCTGGTCACAGCCTACAGCGACGAAACGGTCACAGGAAGATCGCTATTTTCTGGACTTCAACTCGCGCCTGCCGTTGCCAAAAGGCTTTGCCATCACGGATCGTAATCGCGGCGAGATTCGGGAGATAGACAACAATGTAACGCGGCAGCGGTCGTGGCGCTATCGCAACCGCTTGCAGGTGGAAAGGCCGGTGGGCTGGCACGAGCTAAAACTGGTGCCGTACATTTCGGGCGAAATGCACTACGATTCGCGCTATCACGTTTGGAGTCGCCAGCAATTTTGGGCGGGATCGCGCGTGCCGGTCACGAAGCATTGGTCGCTTGATGTGCATTATTCGCGCAATATTGATGAACGATCCGTGCCGGGGCATTGGCATGTGTTGGGCGTGCTGTCGCGGCTGGAGTTTTGAGGATCAGTTGACGATGCGCGCGAGCCACGCAAGCAAATCATCTACGACTTCCTGCCGATTGATTTCATTCAGCATTTCGTGTCGCCCTTCGGGATAGATTTTGCAGGTCAAATTCGTTAAGCCTGCTGCGCGGTATTCTTCGGTCAAGACCAGCGCGCCTTTGCCGTTGGCACAGACGGGGTCTTGGCTGCCCGCCAAAATATAAATCGGAAAGTCGCGGCGAATCCGTTGCTTGTGCGCGGGCTTTGCCAGTTCGGTCATTCCATCCAAAAAATCCACCCACAACTGCGTGGTGCTGAGAAAGCCGCAACGCGCGTCGTTGAAGTACAGCTTCACTTCCGCAGCATCGCGGCTGAGCCAGTCGAAAGGCGTGGCGATGGGCGCGAATGCCTCATTGAATTTGCCGAAGGTGAGCGAGTTGATAAGCTGGCTTTTGCCGCGTTTGCCGAGCCGCAAACGTTCCATCCGTGCAATCAAACGCCCCGCCTGCGCGAGCAAACTGGGTTTGCCATTCGGCGCAGACAACACAGCGGCGCGTAGTAAATGCGGACGTTCGTAAATGATGCGCTGCGCCAGGTACGAACCCAGACTATGCCCCAGCAAAATCAGCGGGCGATGCGGATAGTCGCGTGCTTCGGCTTCGAGCATTTCAATCACGTCGCGCGCGACACGATCCCACCCTTCAGCTTCCATCCAAAATCCCAACTCCTCCTGCGTGCGCGCGGTTTGCCCGTGTCCGCGCAGGTCGCTGGCGTAGACGGCGTAGCCTTGCGCGCTGAGCGATTTCCCCACGCGCTCATAGCGTCCGGCGTGTTCGGCTAACCCGTGAATAAGGTGAATCACGCCTTTGACGTTGGCAGCAGGTTCCCATTTGTACGCCGCGAGCGACGCGCCGTCGGAAGCAGTAAAAGTAAAGGAAGTCATAATTGGTTTCAGGGGCGGCAGTGGCTGAGAGTGTAAAGCAAAAGGCGAGGCGGAGAAAGTGGAAATTTCCTGTCATTCAGATGGCATAGTGAACCGACGGCGGAAGCCCGACGGTGAAGGAGGTTAGGATGATCCAGCACGCCCTCCTTCACCGTCGGGCTTCCGCCATAGTTACGCTGCCTGTTCTGCCGCTGCTGTTGCGGTAGCTGCTTCCTTTGTCAGAAAACAGCAGCGCAAAGAGAATCAGCACGACAATGGCAATGCCTGCCGGAACGAGCCAAACATTCGTCCAGTTGTAAATCGCTTTGCCCGAAGCGTCCACACCGGTTTTGTACATATCCAGCACAATGCCGGAAAGCTTGGAGCCGATGCCCATCCCGACGCCATACGTCGCCAGCGTGATGAGTCCCTGCGCCGAGGCTTTGATCTTGTCGCCCGCCTTGTTGTCCGTGTAAATCTGCCCGGTCACGAAGAAGAAGTCATAGCAGATGCCATGCAGCACGATGCCCAAATACAACATCCATTCCGTCGAATGCGCGTCGCCGTAGCCGAAGCAGAAGAAGCGCACGATCCACGCAATCAGTCCGATGATGAGCATTTTCTTGACGCCGAATTTGCTGTACGCCAGCGGCAGCAGCAGCATAAAAATCACTTCGGAAGCCTGCCCCAGCGACATTTTGTTTTCGACATTCGTCATCCCTGAATCTGTCAGCGAAGGATTCGCCATCGCGTAGTAAAACGACAGCGGAATACAAATCAGCACCGAGGAAAGAAAGAAAATCAGGAATGACCGATCCTTGAATAACACAAACGCATCCGCGCCGATGATCTGCCCAAATGTCGCGCTCTGCCCTTTGGCTTTGGGCGGTGTGTCGGGCAGGAAGAAACAAAACAATCCCAAAATCAGCGAAGTGACCATCGAGATTTGAAAGATCGTCACTTTGTCGCCGACGTTCATCCAGCCGACGATGTTTGTCACGACAATCCACGAGATCGTTCCGAGCACGCGAATCGCGGGGAATTCTTTCTCCGGGCTTCGCATCTGCCGCATTGCAATCGCCGTAGATAGCGCGAGCGTTGGCGCAAAGCACAAACAGTATGCCAGGATGTACCAGAAAAACGTGCCGCCATCTTTAATCTGCGTGAGGAAAAACAGAATGGCTGCGCCGAGCAAATTCAGCACGCCCATCAGCTTTTGCGCGGCGAAATAGCGGTCGGCGATGAGGCCGATGAAAAACGGCGCGACAATGTTGGCGATGGAAAACGCCGTGTAGGCATTGCCGACCTGATCGCCCGTCGCTTTGACTTCGGGCGAAAGCAAATATTTGCTCATCTGTCCATACCATGCTCCCCACATAAAGAACTGGAGGAACATCATCATCATCAGTTGAATTCGGGTGCTTTGTTTCATAGGTTTTGCGTGCGTCGTGGGTTCGTGACAACCCGGAATAACGTTGTTGTTGTTGCTTACCGCGTGCGGCGATTTCCGGCACGCGCGATGATTTTGTGATGGCGAGAGTGTAGCGCAGGAAAGGCAAAACGGGAATGTCCGCCGCGAATTCCGCAGTCATTGTGCTTTGCGCAGTCATCTTGCATTATGAGCGGCTATGGAACCGGTTTCACATTACTTCTATTCGCATCGTCTGAAATTGCAGTTCTGGGACTTTGGCACCGAAGGCAAACCAACAATGGTGCTGGTACACGGCGGGCTGGATCACGCGCGGAATTGGGATTGGGTCGCGCGCAGTTTGCGCGAGCATTTTCACGTCTACGCGCTCGACTTGCGCGGGCACGGCAACAGCCAACAAGCGCCGGGCGCACTATATACGCTGGCGGAACACCTGCTTGACCTGACGACGCTGATTGAAGTCATCAACGATAACCCGGTGTACTTAATCGGCCACAGCCTCGGCGGCAACATCGTGTTGCATTATTCGGGCATCTACCCTGAGCGCGTGAAAAAAGCGGTGGCGATTGAAGGCTTGGGCTTTCCGATGGGGCAACGCTTCAATCGTCCGTTTCACGAACGGCTGCACGATTGGATCGAAAACGTGCGCAAAGGCGAAAAGCGCGAAGTCAAAAGCTATCCGAATCTGGAATCAGCCGTCGCGCGAATGAAAGCCGTAAACCCACATCTGCCGGATGAAATCGCGCAACACCTGACGCTGCACGGCACCAATTGGAATTCGGATGGTTCGTTATTTTGGAAGTTTGATAATTACCTGCGCTTCTTCTCGCCCTATGGCACGAGTCGGCAGGATTTGGCGGAAATCCTCAACAACATTACGTGTCCCACGCTGCTGTTTTGGGGACGGGAAAGTTTCTTTTCTAATCCCGAACAAGACGGCATTGCACAAGCCCTCAAAAATTATCGTTTGATCGAAGTCGAAAAGGCGGGACACTGGCTGCATCACGATCAGTTGGAATTGTTTTTGGATGAGACAACGAAGTTTTTGTTGGAGGAGTAAGGCGCAGGTACAGTACAGGGAGCGGGAGCGACCTGGGATTGATCTCAATCAAGTCGCTCCCGCTCCCTGTACCGTACCTTATCGAACGACTTCATAATCCGGCGGCGAGACAATCAGCAGTACGCCGCCCGTCGGAGAGTAAATTTCCAAATGCTCGCTGCCATCCAGCGCCACCGTGAAATCGCCTTGTTGGTAAAGCTTGCCATTCATCTGAAACTCGCCCGCCATCACCATACATTGTTCGTTGCCGTGATGATGATGATTCGGGATGCGCGCGCCTGCTTCGAGTTTCAGCAGCGAAGTAATGTAGCCGTTCGTCGGTTCTTGGAACAAAACCTTCGCTTCGCCGCCGGGAAATAACGGTTGCCAAGCCCCTTCAGTGCGAAACACATCTACGTGATGCGAAGGGTTGGCAGTGGGCGTTTCGTCAGCGATGCGCGTGAGGAGGTGGGCCCGTAACTGGGCAGAGGGCGTGGCCTCTTCAACACTCAAACCAAGTTGCGCAACAACTGCGTCAAATTCTGCGACTTCCGCGCGGGCAACGTCTGCGGCAATGGTTAATTCGTCTTCAAAAGCACGCGCTTCCGCTGGCGACAATGCGCCCAGCGCATAAAGTGCCGCGCGTGCCTGAAAATCTTCCTGATGGTTATTACTTTGCATTATTCCAAAATCCTTAGCCTAATTAGTGCCCAGTCATCATCGGCGTCAATAACTCTTTCAATTTTATCATCCCCAGCCGCGTCCGCGTCTTGACGGTGCCGAGCGGTTGGCCCAAGTGTGCCGCAATTTCACTGTGGCTCAGGCCAGAGAAGTACGCGAGTTCAATAATCTGTCGCTGCTCGGCAGGCAGTGCCGCCAGCGCACGCCGCACCAGTCGTTGATGCTCGTTGCTGGCCGTCGTTTCTTCGGGGTCAGCCGCGAGGCTGCGGGCATCCGCTGCCGCATCAAGCGATTCTTTGCGTTGCATTTCCTGTCGCCCGGAACGCAGGCGATCTAACGCACGAGTCCGCGCAATTGTCATCAGCCAAGCCAGTGGCGTGCCACGTTCCCGGCTGTAATTGCCTGCCTGACGCCACACCTGCGTGTAAACGTCCAGCAATACTTCTTCGGCGGTAGAGCGGTCACCCAGAATGCGTAAGATCAAGCCGAACGCCAGCCGATTTGTCAAATCGTAAAACTGCGCCAGTGCGGTTTGATCGCCAGTCGCAATTTGTTCGATCCGGGCTACCCAATCCTGATTCCGCGCGACATCTGTTTGTGTCGCTAGTTCCGTCATATCTGATGGCGAAGACACACCTGTCCTCCCTTCCGGTAGTACGCAGGTGCAACTGCGTTTGGATTTCTAGAACTTGAGTCGAGGAGAAAAAAACCATTCTCGCCACTGATTCACCTGGGGGAAGTAGTTCAGCAAACCGCTTCGGATTATACCTGAAACGCCTTCGGATACCAGAATTTACCGTACGAATGGCGGACGGTTGCATAAAACCAGCGCAGTGATTTAGTGTTTACGCGGTGAAAATTGATTCCCCAAATCATTTTAGTGAAAGGTGTCTATGACTACGCTCCGAAAACTGTCATTGCTGCTGCTGTTTCTGCTTGCCGGATTCCCGCTGGCCTGTCGCCGTGGTGCAAACTCGCCGGTACGCGGACAGGAGCAGGCCCCGCAATTCAAACCAGGATTTAACCTGATGTCGCCACAACAGGATATTGAAGTCGGACGACAGAACGCGATGCAGATTGAACGCGAAATGCGCGTCCTGCCTGATCCAACCGTGCAGCAATACATTAACAACGTCGGCACCAGGCTGGCAGTACACGCACCCGGCGAGAAATTCCCGTATCAATTCAAGGTTGTAGACGTAAAAGAAATTAATGCCTTCGCGTTGCCGGGCGGATTTTTGTATGTGCATACCGGCGCGATTGCTGCGGCGAAAAATGAATCCGAACTGGTCGGCGTGATGGCGCACGAAATCAGTCACGCGGCACTACGGCACGGCACGCATCAAATGTCGCAGCAAGTAGTCGCCGAAAAAGGTCTGGGCATTGCCGCCGCGATTTTTCGTGGCGGACGCGAAGGGTCTTCGTTGGGCGATTTGATTTTGGGCGCAGGCGCGAATCTCGTCTTCCTGCGCTTCAGTCGCACGGCAGAAAAAGAAGCGGACATTACGGGCGCAGAGATTATGGCGTCTGCCGGATACGACCCGCGCGGACTGGGCAGTTTCTTTAAAACGCTGCTGACTGACAGCCCGCGCCCACCACAACTGCTCAGCGACCATCCCGATCCGGGCAATCGCATTGAATACTTGAACGCGCTGTTGCCTAAACTCAAACTTGCGCCCAACCCCATCGTAGACACACCAGAATTTCAGCAAATTAAAGCTCGTGTGCGTGGCCTGCCCGGCGGACGCGATTTGCGGCGGCAGGCGGCAGCACCGAAACCGATGGCGCGACCGCCTATCCCAGCGCAGCAGCAACAAGCAATGCGTGCTCCCGATGGCTCCTACGCGATTTCTGTTCCGAGCAATTGGCAAATGACTACCGCCAGTGATCGGCTGACGATCTTTGCGCCACAGGGAGCCGCCGGCAAAACCGAAAGCGGCAGCGTCGTCGTCACCCACGGCATTTTTGTCGGCACTGAAGACTTGCCCGCCAACGTCCGCGACCTTGCGCAAGCCTCGAAAGCATTTGTGGAAATGCAACTGCGCGATAATCCAGAAATGCGCATCCTGGCGAATATGAAGCAAACGCAATTAGGTGGTTTGCCTGCGATGTATACGCCCATCGGCGGCGATTCGCCCGTCACCGGGCGCGAGGAACGCGATGTCATCTGCACCGCCATGCTCCCCAACGGCAAACTTTTCTATCTGGTTTTGATCTCGCCCCGCGATGAAGCCGAAACCTACAACCCCGCCTTTGAGCAAACCCTGGCCAGCCTCCAGTTTGGGCGATAGAGAACGAGAGAAGGAGAGAAAGAGCGATAGAGGGAAAGAGAGATGGCGAGAAGCTGGCTCCGTCGCTGAGCTGCTCACACTCCATCGCTCTTTCTCTTTTTCTCTCCGTCGCCTTCCCCGCTCGTGCTGATAATGCAACTTCTCTGCAATAGGAATCGGCAAAACCTGCTTTATTGTGTGCCACGTTCCTGGCAAGAACAAAGGTTAAAAAAATCCCAGCTTGCGGGAACTTCAGGACGGGGCAGGCGTTAAATCTGCGAGTTCCGCAATTATTCTGTGCGCCTCACACCCGGCAAATGAACGCGCAGTCAAATGACCAAAATTTTTGGAGGCTAAGTATCACCATGTTCAGTCGTCGTTTTCCCCTCACTCTTGGCTTGCTGGCAGCTTTGTCAGCAGCAGGCGCAGGTCAGTTGCAAGCCCAGCCCACCGGTTCTCAAGCCAATCCACCCAAAGTAGCCACACAGGATGATGGGCCTGTGGCCGTCACCGCACGCACCAATACGCGCACTGCTCCGGCTACGGAAGAAAGCAAACCCGTCGTCAAAAATATGTTTGGGAATTTCGGGATGCCGATGCTGAATAGCAAAGGGGACCTGGCCTTTCTCGCCCGCTTCGTTGGGGGCCAGGGAGGAACCAATTTTGAGTCTGGCGCATTTATTTACAAGACAGATAATTCCTGGGAATACACCCGCGACGGCGACAAAGGAGCAAACTTCAAATCGCCGATTTCCAGCATTCATCAAATTACGATGAGTGAAAACGGTGATTTGGTATTCACGGCGACAATTGACGAAATGGCGAAACCGTATGCCGTATCAGGAACCGTTGCCCCCACTACCGTCAATGTGAAACAAACGGGCCTGTTTATCAAAAATGCCGAGGGCATCAAGCTGATTTATCAAATGGGGCAGGAAATTCCCGATAACCCGGCAACCTACATCGGCTTTTCCAACGCTTCGATCAATTCCAAAGGGACGCTGGCTTTTATCGGCACGTACACCGACCCAGACGGGCGCGGGCTATTTATTCAGGACAAAGGTAAGCTCACGCTGGTCGCGCGTAGCGGGCAAAAAACGCCGGCTGGCCCGGACACGCAATACTCCGAGCATTTTTATCCGACACCGATCAACGAACGCGGCGAACTGGCATTCTTCTGTCGCGTCAGCGGCGGCGGCGGCATCTTCCGCTACGGCCCGAAAGGGATGGAAGCAATTGCAATTCAGGAAAAGCCGTCACCGATTGCCGGTTCCAACTACATCGGCTTCGGCAACCGGACGCCGGGCATCAGCAACAGCGGCGGCGTGGTGTTTGTCGGCTTCACAGATGGCGAGAAAGCCGGGCGTCTGTTGTTTTACAAGGGAGATGGGCCGACTGAAGTTGTCGTGCGCAGCGGCGACACCGTGCCGGACTCCGCCGCCACCTTCACGGATTTCAATATGCCCGCGGTGAATGCCAAAGGGGAAATCGTGTTTGTCGGCAACTTTGCGGGACGCGGACGCGGCGTGTTTCTGAAAACAGCAGCGGGCATCGAACCGATTGCGCTGTACGAAAAGCTGGTGCCAGGACTTGATCCGAAAGTGGAAACCAACATCTTTAATAACTTCCTGACTCCGGTCATCAACGACAAAGGCGATGTCGCGTTTATGGCACAAATCAAAAATGCAGCGGTGGGAATTTTCCTGAAACGAAAAGGCGAACCGCTCAAGATGGTAGCCCATACGGGCGATCCCGCGCCGTTCAAGTAAAGCAAGCGAAACCATCCCAACAAAATCGCCGCGCCAGAAAGTACGTTTCCGGCGCGGCGATTTCATTATCCCGATCAAGTAATAAACACGCGAAGCGCCTGGGAGCGCACGCAGCTCGCGTGCGGGGACTGAAAAGGAAACCCGCTCCGAGAAAGGGATTGCTTATCAGTTGTCAGCACGCGAGCGCGTCGCTCCCGCGTTCGCGTGGCAAGCGCTAATGCTTAGTGACTATGCCGGTAAAAACCATTGCGATGCCATGTTCATTTGCAGCCTGAATGCCTTCCTGATCACGCACGGAACCGCCGGGCTGAATGATTGCGGTGATGCCGTGTTTGGCCGCTTCGTCAATGCCGTCGCGGAAGGGAAAAAACGCATCGGAAGCGAGCGCCGCACCGGTCAAGGGCAACTGCGCTTTCTGCGCGCCAATGCGGACGGAATCCACGCGCGACATTTGCCCGGCACCAACACCGATCAACTGATCTTCTTTCGCGTAGACAATGGCGTTTGATTTGACGTGCTTGCAAATCGCCCAGGCGAACCGCAGCGACCGCATTTCTTCTTCCGTCGGTTGGCGTTCGGTGACGACTTGGAATTTTTCTTCGTTCAGCAATTCGTGGTCTTTTTCCTGCACGAGCAGGCCGCCGCTGATGCGCCGCAATTCAAACGGTTGCGCTTCGTTATTACCAGCCGGAATTTCGCCCATTCGCAGCACGCGCAGGTTTTTCTTCATCGCTAAAATCGCTTGCGCATCGGCGGTGAAATCAGGAGCGATGATGACTTCGGCAAACAGTTCGCTCATCGCTTCCGCCGCCGCTTCGTCTACGGTTTTCGTGCAGGCGATGATGCCGCCGAAAGCGGAGACAGGATCAGTAGCTTTGGCTTTGGTGAAAGCTTCCAGCGCCTTTGCGCCAACGCCAACGCCGCATGGGTTAGTGTGTTTGATAATCGCGCAGATATGCGGCTTGATGCGCGCTTCGGTCGTGCCGTTTACTTGCAGCGCGCGTGCCTGCGCCTGATGTAATTCCAACGCCAGATTCCACGCGGCGTCCGCATCGAGCAGGTTGTTATAAGAAAGCTCTTTGCCCTGCAATTGCTCGGCATTCGCGACGCCGTGTTCGTGCGAGCCGACGAGTTGATATAACGCCGCTTTCTGGTGCGGATTCTCGCCGTAGCGCAGGCCGGAACGCTTCTTCAATTCCAGCGTCAATTCATCCGGCGGTTCATTCGCCGCCGTTGCGCCGGGCAGTTGTTGCGCAAGGTAGCGCGAGATGTCGCGGTCGTATGCTGCCGTATGACGAAAAGCCTTCACGGCCAATTCGTAGCGCACGTCTTCGGGAAGCGCGCCGTCATTGGCATTCAGCAATTCGATAATGCGCGGATAATCTTCCGGCTCGACAATCACGGCTACGTCACGATGATTCTTGGCGGCGGAACGCACCATTGCGGGGCCGCCGATGTCAATGTTTTCAATTGCGTCTTCGAGCGTGACATTGGGCTTGGCGATGGTTTCGCGGAAGGGGTAGAGATTGATGACGACCAAATCAATCGGATGGATGTTGTGATTATGCGCCTGTCGCCGATGCTCGGCGTTGCCGCGCAGGTACAAAATGCCGCCGTGTACTTTGGGATGTAGCGTCTTGACGCGCCCGTCAAACATTTCGGGGAAGCCCGTCAAATCCGAAACATCGCGCCCGATCACTTCATACGCCCGTAATAATTTGGCCGTGCCGCCAGTAGAAATAATTTCGATATGATGGCGCGAGAGCGCCTGCGCGAATTCAATAATGCCTTGTTTATTTGAGACGCTGATAAGCGCTCGTGCAATCTTTTTCAGTCCAGTCACAGTTTTCTCCTACAAGTAATGTCCCACGAGCCGACAGGTTAACATGAATATTTAGGAGCCGCGAAGGGGCACGCTAAGTGAGGGAGAAAACGGAAGGGCCAGGGCAAATAATTTGTTGTTTTTTGACGGCGAAAAATCATCGTCCGTATCGTTTGAGCTTCCGGTACAGCGTCGAAAGGTCAATGCCGAGCAAGTCTGCGGTGCGCATTTTATCGTCATCCTCGCGGGCTAAAATGTCGAGGATGTAACGGCGTTCCAGCTCCTCTAAGGTGACGGTTTGACCTGTCAAATCGCGTGTTCCGATATTAGCGTCATTCACTTTAGGGGGCAAATGAATAATTTCTATTTGTTCATCACTCAAGGTTACGGCCCGTTCCAGCGCGTTTTGCAGCTCACGCACGTTGCCGCGCCAGCCATAATTGATAAGTCGTTGCATCGCGTCATCGCTAACTTTCTTTTCTGGTACGCCCTGTTCCTGACAGAACTTCTTGACGAAATAACGCACGAGCAACGGGATGTCTTCGCGCCGGTCGCGCAGCGGCGGCACGGTGAAGCCGATGACGCTCAAGCGGTAAAACAAATCTTCGCGGAAGCGTCCTTGATTGACTTCTTCTTCCAGACTGCGATTCGTCGCAGCGATCACGCGCGCATCGAAAGCTTCCGGCTTCGTCGCGCCGAGCGGCAGGACTTCGCGCTCCTGCAACGCGCGCAGCAGCTTGACCTGCAAGGCCGCGGGCATTTCGCCTACTTCGTCGAGAAATAAGGTGCCGCCGTCTGCCGCACGCAGCAAGCCAATTTTGTTGGTCTGCGCGCCGGTAAATGCGCCCTTCACATATCCAAATAATTCCGATTCGAGCAAAGTTTCCGGCAACGCGCCACAATTTATTGCGACAAACGGTTTGTCAGAGCGCACACTGTTGTAATGAATCGCGCGCGCCATCACTTCTTTGCCCGTGCCCGATTCGCCCTGAATTAAGACGCCGCTGCTCGTCGCAGCAATCTTTTCAATTAGGCGAAAAATGCCCGCGAGCGCATCCGAGCGGCCAATGATATTGTCGAAGTTGTAACGAGCTTTCAGTTCGCGGCGCAGGTAATGATTCTCACGAAACAATTCGCTTTGCCGGAGCGCGTTCCTGACCGTTTGCAACAGGTCTTCGTTGATGAATGGCTTGGTGATGTAATCGTATGCGCCTTTGCGCAAGGCGGCAACAGCGGTTTCTACCGAAGAGTACGCCGTAATCATCACGACCACCGCATCGGCATTCACCTGCTTAATGCGATCCAGCAGCGCGAGGCCGTCTACCCGCCCAAGGTTGATGTCGCTGATCGTCAAATCCGGCGCGGCAGTTGTGAATAAATTCAAGCCCGCTTCAGCCTCGGCAGCCGTGACAACGCCGTATCCAGCATCGGTCAACAGTCCGGCGAGAATGCCGCGCATCAGGTCTTCGTCTTCGACAAGGAATAGTGGCTGGCGTCATACGATCTCAGGGAAAGCAATGGTTACCGCAGTTCCCTGCTCTTTTGGAGCAATACTGATGCGGCCTCCGTGCGCGGCCACGATGCTGTGGCTGACGGCTAAGCCAAGTCCCGTGCCTTTGCCGCCCGTCTTGGTGGAAAAGAACGGATCAAAAACGCGGTGCAGATTTTCGGGCGCGATGCCAATACCGTTGTCGGAAATTTCAGCGATGATTTCCTGCGCGCGCGCGCAGGTCACGACCTTGATTGCGCCGGCGCTGACGCCTTCGTCAATCGCATCGCGCGCGTTCAGCAGCAGATTCAAAAACACCTGCTGCATCTGATCGGCATCCAGCAACAGCGGCGGCAACGACGGGGCAAACGAGAGTTGTACATTAAGCTGCTTAAAGCGTTTGTCGAAGCGCGCGAGTTCCAGGCTGCGCGTCAGGACTTGATTCAAATCCGCTGCCGCGCGCGTCGGCGTTTGCGGGCGCGCAAAATCCATCAGGCTGCGCAGCACGTTTGAGATGCGCGTGATTTGCGAAAGGATCAGGCGCAGGGTTTCGCGGTCGCGTTCCTGCTCTGCGCGTCCAAGTTGCGTTTGCACGAGCGACGAAATCGAAGCGAGCGGGTTATTCACCTCGTGCGCAACGCCAGCGGCGAGCGTGCCCGCCGTCGCCAGTTTTTCAGTGCGAATCAACGCCTGATTGATTTCCTTCAATTGCGCGATGTCGGTTGCCATTTGCTGACTCATGGAATTGAAGCTTTTCGCCAGCACGCCCAATTCGTCATTGCGTGTTAATTCGATCTGCGCGCCGTAATTGCCACGCGCCACATCCAGCGTTTTTTCCGTCAGATTCCGCAGCGGACGCGACAGGATTTTGACAATCACCAAAATCAAAATCAGCGATGGAATCAACCCAGCAATCGGCGCAAACACCAGGAATTTTTTCCAGCCTGGATCAGCCGGATGAAATGCCCAAATCGCCACCGGCACCTGCAACAGAAAAAAGCCCAGCAAACTAATTACCGCCGTCGCAATCGTGATTTTGTACGTAATTGGAAAAAGCCGCAGTTGATCCAGCGCCGTTTGCAGGCTGAAGAGCTTAAAGCTCGTGATCGCATAGGCGTAAATCAACGTTCCTGCGACAATAAACACAGAACTGAACGGCAAGAAAAGATAAAACCCCAGCGCCGGTAACAGATTTCCGGCAGGCACAATCAAAGCCCCGGTTGCCACGACGCCAAGAATAATCGCGCCCAACTGTTGTCCCCACAACGTCCCTTTGTAACGGCGATATTTGCCGATAAGCTGCGCGAGGCCGAGCGCGAGCAACGCCAGATTATACGCGCCGAACACGTAGGCCGCTGGTCTGAGCTTGATATGAAAAGCGCCGTGCGCAAAGCCGATCCGTTCCCACATCATCCCCATCAACAGCATCGGCAGCAGCACGGCCAGCGGCGCAGAGAGCAGGAAAATTCGTCGCCAACGCGGGCGCGCGTTTTCGGGAAAAACTTCGGCAAACAACAGCAACGCAATTTGCAAACCGATGCCGATGACGAAACTGACAACGCCCCACCACACGACGTTTTCGTCGTCTTTGTGAAAGCACCAGAACGCAATGTCCTTCACAATCCACAAAATCATCATCCCGATGAAGCTGCCAAAGGTGCGGTTAATGGCTTCATCCGGTGCTGTGATGATGACGTAAAAGCCCAGCGCCAGGGTCAAAACCAAAGACGCCAGCAGGATGGTGAGCAACATGGTGATAAACATGACAGCAAATATTTTGCTTGGCAATGGCAGGCCAAAGAGGAAATAGCGCGAATCACCAGCGGGAGCGTTGCCGTGTTTTGTGATTTGACTTCGGGCAACCGGGATTGGTCAATTTCCCGCGTGGCGATTCGCGCTACAGTCGAAAAAAGGAGAGATTTCGTCAGGCAGCCAAGCGTACGCGCGGTACGCAGGCAGCTGGTTTAATTTCACAATTCATGGCCCGCTGCAACACGACAGCAGCAGGGTGTTGAAGTTCTTCGTGATTTAAAATTCCCAGCGCGGCAAGTAAATCGCAGCGGCCTTTTTTCAGACGCCCCTGCGTGGCGCTCACGCTCTGATAGATCGTTTGATACGCACCGATTTCGCCATCGCGCCGCACGAAGTAATCCGTAATGTCGCCGCTTCGTTCCCGGTGGCAGGGCACGCCCGTATCCGCAATTTCCCAATCCGCGTTCGCCCATTCGCTCTGTCCGCTGAGGCGATAACCGCGATATTTCTCACCGCCTAGCTCCAGCGTTGCCTGCAATTCCATCGCGCTCAAATGCCAAGGTAGCGGATAGAGATGCCGCGCCGTCACGCCTGACAACGAACCGAGCGACAGCCCCAGCAACCAATAACAAGGTTTGCCCTGTCGGCTCACCTGCAAACGGTAATTTGTTTGCGCAAATGGCACTTGCCCGCAATCCAGAAAGGATTCCATCATCAGCAACGTCGTCGGTGCCAGGTCAAATTCCTCCGGCACCAGCCCTCGCACTCGCTCGCGTGAAACAACATATTGCAGTACCGCACGATGGCGTAACTCCTTCACAAAAACCGACGCCTCGCGGCGCACCTGAGGTCGCGTTCCCCACAATGGAGCAGCTATGTTTTTCGTACGCAGAGCTGGTGTGTAGAGCATGCAGATTCCTTTCTTCCTCCGTCCTTACAGCAAACCTAAGAAAACAATGGTGAGAGCAAGAAAAACATTGCCCTCTGGCTTGCTGTACTGTGCTAATACGAACTTTGCCTACAGCAGCTTGCGTGCCAGAAAAAGAGGAGATGTTAAGTGCTTGCGGACAAAGGAAAAGATTCCAGCCAGCGTTTTGGACGCATACAAACTACTTGGCAAAACGCCAAGCAAAATTGTTTAAGTAAAGAAAATCGTGTCAGAAACTGCAAGAATTCGCTACAAATTCGCCCTGTTGACACCATTTTGCAAAATGCAATGCGCAAACAGCACTTTGGCAAAATGCAAAACTAAGGTGCAAAGAAGTTGGCGGGTATCTTGTCAGGCAGGCATACTTCTCTACAATCCTTAGGCGGCTTGCAGGGTCATCACGATTTCCAGACCATTCGGGGTGCGATTACGAGCGCTGACAGTGCCCTGACAGGCTTCGATGCAGGTTTTCACAATGGCCAGCCCTAAGCCGGAACCGCCAGTGTTGCGGGCGCGGTCGGCTTCAAGGCGATAAAACGGGTCGAAAAGTTGGCTTAACGCTTCTTCCGGCACGCCGGGGCCGCCATCGGCAATGCACAGACGCACGTGTTTGCCCTGGGGCTGAGTGCGCACAATTATTGGCACTTGCGGGCCGGCATAACGTACGGCGTTGCGAATTACATTGCCCACGGCGCGCGCGAGCAGTTCTGGATTCGCCAGCACCGTAATGTCAGAGGCGGTTTCATTGCGAATGCCGGGATGTTGGGCAGCTTCGCGGGCGATGACCTGTTGCACGAGTGATTGGACATTGACCGCTTCCAATTTGATTTCTGTCTGTTTGATGCCAGCTTTGGAATACGCGAGCAGTTCGCTGACAAGCTTAGTCATCACCACCACCTCCTCCTGCACATCGGCAACGTAGCTGCGGGCGGCAGGTTCGACGCGATCTTCCAGAATGCCTAAGGCAAACTGCATACGGGCAAGCGGCGAATTCAGTTCGTGCGAGATGTCGCCGAGGAAACGCTTTTGCCCGTGCACAAAACCGGAAAGCCTGCCAGCCAGATGATTGATGGCTTTGCCGAGGCGTCCGATTTCATCGCGGCGCGCATCGTTCACGCGCACGTCGAATTGTTCTTCGGCGATTTGTTCGGTAACGGTGGTCATTTGCTTGAGAGCTTTCGTAAAGCTGCGCACGAACGGCAACCACAGCAAAATCGAAACACCAAACACCACCGCAAATGTCAGCAGCCACGGCGTCACATCAAAAAACAAGCCGTGCCCGGTAATCGAATCAGAGCCAATGAATAGCGTCGCAGGCGTCGCACGAAACTGACCTTTTTCGACGACGGGAATGCGCACTGCCGCCCAGTACCGCGTAGGATTCGCGGTTTTGATCCAGGAACCATCCTGCGCGACAGATTGCAGGGCATCGGTCGGCAGCGGCGGCGGACGGCGGCGACCAGAAGGATCGGGTTGCGGATCAACGATCAGGCTCCCATTCAACGGCCCGTCTTCAGGATGGGGCCGATTTGGCGGGGGGCCAAAGCCCGCGCGCGGTGGCTCCGCACCAGGAGGCGGGCCCGGCGGACGACCTTCCGGGCGACGCCAGTCGGGCGGCGGCCCCTGCAACTCACCGGGCGGCGGCCCACGGCGACCATAGCGCGACGGTGCGCCATTCGGCGGCGCATCTGGCGGCAGCGGATTTCCTTCCAACTGTGGTTCTCTGCCCTGTGGTGCTGCAAGGTGCGGGCGCAAAGCTTCGGGGAAAGTTGCGACGGTGCCAGCCACGCGCGCGCCGCTGTTGGCGTAGAGCAACATCTCCACGCGGTATTCCCGTGCATACTGCATTAACACGGCAATGCGCTCGGCCTCAGATCGTTCGCTGACTTCATAAGAAATCAGCCGCGCCAGATTTTCCAATCGTTCACTGACGCCACTGGACAGCGGCGAATTTGGCGTCAGGCGAAAACGCAAATTGAAGAAAAAGAAAAACACCGCCCCCAACACCACCAGGTTCAGGAAAAACCAGAGAATGATTTTGGTGAATAAGGAAAAGCGCATAATTAATTGGGAGGGGAGTGATGGGAGTATAGGACTAATGGGAAATCAGCTTGCTATTAGTCTCATCTGTCCCCTTGCTCAGATCATTCCCATTGGTCCCATCACTCTTCTTTCCGCATCAGCACATAGCCCACTGACCGCACTGTCCGAATAAATTTCGGGCTTTTCGGATCGTCGCCGAGTTTGCGGCGTAGCAGCGAGATATGCACGTCAATCGAGCGATCAAACACTTCGTATTCGCGGCCCTGCACTTCATCAAGCAATTGTTCGCGGCTCAGCACGCGGTCTGCTGCGCGCGCCAACGCACAGAGCAAATCGAATTCCAGCGAAGTCAACACCAACGATTGTCCGCCCAGTGTGGCTTTGCGTGCAGCGACATTAATCTGCAAATCGTTGACGGTGATTTCATCATGACTGGTCGCCGGGGGGTGCTGTGTTGTGATTGCCGCGCGACGGGTGACGGCACGCAAGCGCGCCAACAATTCGCGCGTCGAAAACGTTTTTGGCAAATAATCATCCGCGCCGATTTCCAATCCAACGATGCGATCCGATTCATCGCCAAGCGCGGTCAGCATCAACACAGGTACAGTCGAAATGCGGCGAATGTTACGCAATACTTCAAAGCCATCCATCCCCGGCAACATCACGTCCAGAATAATGGCCTGATAATTTCCCTGCGGCACGCGCTCTAGGCCCTGTGGCCCTGTGTGTGCGCTCTCGACTTCATAGCCAAGCGGT
>JAXLQQ010000010.1:0-100321 GCA_046331525.1 Blastocatellia bacterium | reverse complement strand
TCGGCGATCAAATCTTCCAGCGTAAGCTCAACGCTGCTGTCCACAATCTGCGTGCGCCGTTCGTCGGAGTAATCCTTCTGCACGGCGCGCAGTTCTTTAATCAGCACGTTTCTGAGCGCGCGTTCGTTGTTCAGAATTTCTTCGAGTTCGGCAATCAACTTAATGATCTCTTCGTACTCATCAATGATCTTCTGCCGTTCGAGCGCGGCCAGACGGCGCAGTTGCATGTCGAGAATCGCCTGCGCCTGCAATTCGGAAAATTGAAATTGCCCGACAAGTCCCGTCTTCGCTTCTTCCGTGGATTTGGACGCGCGAATCAGCTTGATGATGGCATCAATGATGTCAATCGCTTTCTTCAAGCCTTCCAAGATGTGGGCACGCGCACGTGCCTTCTTGAGTTCATACATCGTACGATTGCGCACGACTTCGCGGCGAAAGGCGATGAATTCGCTGAGCGTATCAAGCAGGTTCAGGACTTTCGGCTGTCCGTTGACGATGGACAGATTGATCATCCCGAACGAGGTTTGCATCTGCGTCAGCTTGTACAATTTATTCAGCACAATTTGCGGCACGGCATCGCGCTTGAGTTCGACGACGATGCGCACTTTCTTTTGCGCCGCGGATTCGCGGTCGGTTTCGTCACGGACTTCGGAAATGCCATCAATGCGCTTTTCGTTGACGAGGTCGGCAATGGTTTCAATGAGTTTGGCTTTGTTGACCTGGAACGGAATTTCGGTGATGACAATCGCATCGCGTTCCGACGAACCGCGCCCGATCTTGTCAATCGCGGCGCGCGCCCGCAGTTGCATCACGCCACGCCCGGTTGTGTATGCTTGCTTAATGCCTTCGCGCCCGTAAATAAAACCGCCGGTTGGAAAGTCAGGGCCGGGAATGATGTTCATCAAATCCGCGAGGGTCGCCTGCTGGTTTTGCAGCAAATGAATCGTAGCTTCGATAATTTCATTCAGATTGTGCGGCGGAATTTTTGTCGCCATTCCGACCGCGATGCCTTCTGCACCGTTTAGCAACAGATTCGGCACGCGCGTCGGTAGGACGGTCGGTTCCGTGCGCGAGTCGTCGTAGTTGGGAACGAACTTGACGGTTTCCTTTTCAATATCCGCGAGCAGTTCGGTCGCAATCTTCGTCAACCGCGCTTCGGTGTAACGATAAGCGGCAGCGGCGTCCCCATCCACGCTGCCCCAGTTCCCTTGCCCGTCAATCAGCGGGTAGCGCAGCGAAAAATCCTGCGCCATGCGCACCATCGAATCGTAGACGGCGGAGTCGCCGTGCGGGTGATAGGCACCGAGCACGTCGCCGACGACGTTCGCAGATTTCTTGTACGGTTTGCCGGGCACCAGTCCTTTTTCGTTCATCGAATACAGGATGCGCCGATGTACCGGTTTCAGGCCATCCCGCACGTCCGGCAGGGCGCGTCCGATGATGACCGACATGGCGTAATCGAGGTAACTACGCCGCATTTCATCTTCAATGTTGATCTCAAATTTTTGCAGTGTCTCCATTAACAATTCCTTCTGGAAGGCGAAAGTTAGCTGCTCGAAAGGCGGTTTTCACGGCTTGCTGAGCAGTGTTTTCTGGCTGGCAAAATGCCGGGTAAATGTAAGCTCGGATTATACTTTATCCGGGGGCTGGGAACAAGCGACCAACCCTTTCTTTTTGCCCCGTTTGACTTGCAGTTACAAAGAAAATCATTGACCATATGGCGCAGCGCAGCGGTGCCGCGCGAATCAACTCCTGAAGAGAGAATTGGCCTCGCATGAAAGCTCAAGAAATTATTTTGCCCGGTGGAGACAAGGCGAAAACACCTCATCCAACATCTGTGACCATCACCGATTATTTCACGCAACAATCCGCGCGCGTTGAGCAGTGGCTCGACCAGTTGCTGCCCGCGTCTGATGAAGTTCCGGCGACGATTCACAGCGCGATGCGCTACAGCATTTTTGCTGGCGGCAAACGCTTGCGCCCGACGCTTGTGATTGCGACGGGCGAAGTGTTCGCGGCGGCGGAACAAGCGCTTTTGCCCACCGCCTGCGCGTTGGAAATGATTCACACCTATTCCCTGATTCACGACGATTTACCAGCAATGGATAACGACGATTTGCGGCGCGGGCGTCCGACGAATCACAAG
This sequence comes from Blastocatellia bacterium, assembly GCA_046331525.1. GTDB lineage: Bacteria > Acidobacteriota > Blastocatellia > RBC074 > RBC074 > JAFDVL01. Next base: position 98,175 of record JAXLQQ010000010.1, on the reverse strand, counting down.
GTATACGGCGAAGCGATAGCAATTCTAGCGGGCGATGCGTTGCTGACGCAGGCATTTATCACGCTGGCTAAAATGACAGGCAGTAGTGCCGAAACGCAGCTTCGCGTAATTACTGACGTGGCGGAAGCGGCAGGAACCGTCAAGGCATTGATCGGTGGGCAGGTGTTGGATATTGAAAACGAAGGCAAGCCGGTCACAGCAGCAGAACTCACCGCCATTCACCGCGCGAAAACCGGGGCGCTGATTCGCTGCTGCGTGCGCGTCGGCGCGATCCTGGGCGGCGCGAGCGAAGCGGAATTGCAATCCTTCACAGAATATGCAGAAAAAATCGGTTTAGCGTTTCAAGTCGCCGATGACGTGTTGGATGCGACCGCCACCAGCGCCGAGTTGGGCAAAACTGCAGGCAAAGACGAAGCCGCGCAGAAAGCCACCTACGTTGCTCTTTACGGCATTGGTGAGGCACGACAGCAGGCCGAACAACTTTGCCAGGAAGCCATTGCCGCCCTGCGCCAGACCGGGCGCGAAACGGCGCAGTTGGAAGCCATCGCGCGCTTCATCGTCGAACGAAAATCTTAAATTTTCTTCGCCTTCACCAATCGATCCGCCTGTTTGCGCAGCACATCGGGGACGTTGCGGTTGGTCGTCAACGCCTTCAGGTCTTTCGGGAATAACCGATTCAGCAACGGCAAACTTGTCGCAACGGGCGTGCGCGCATTGCGCACCAAATTGTGAATGATCGGATAATTCCTGATCCATTGCCGGTTCAGCGAAATCAAACGCAATGCCTCTTCCGGCAAGGTCTTCATCGCAGAAATTGCTTCGACTTCAGACTCGGTGATGCGCGGATTGCCGAGCACGCCGAGAATGACTGTCTTGTTGGAATCGCGGCGCAGAATGTTGCGCGCTTCGCGGTTGCCTTTCAGGGCGATTTGCACGCGCGCTTTCGTGGTCATCCGCGCGATCTTCTGCATAATCGTCAGCCGCTCGACCGTCGGTTCTTCGCCGTCGGCTTTCATCTGGCTGATGATTTCGCTGACGATTTGCTCAGTTTCGGGTTCGGCCTGCGGTTCTGCGCTGGTTGTCACGACAGGTGGCGGCGGCGCGGGTTCTTCGTGAACGCGCTGGACTTCGTCACGAATGGCCTTCAGGAATTCCGGCCCGATCTTGGGATCATCTCCCGTCGCCAGCGCGGCTTCCAATTTTAGATCTTCCGCCGGAATGTCTTCATCAATCAGCTCGGCCAACGCTTCTTCGACGTAATTCAAGCCTAAGGCCGCAGACGCAGCAGCAGCACGCGGCGTTCCTCTTCAATGCGTTTGACACCGAGTTCTTTTTCAAAACTCATCGCGCACCCCGTCGCGCGGCGTACGGCTTCAGGCGTACTGGCGTGGTTATCGAGCAATGCCGGGATGATGTCAGGAAAGCGGATCATGCGCTCCTGATTGATGGGCGGCAATCAGTTCCAGCACCGCGGCTTCCTTATTCGAAGGCGTCAATTCCTTAATGCCTGATCCGGCGTGGTATCGTTCAAAAAATCGTGTGCCGCGCGTACACTTGCTTTGCCGTTGCGCCACGCGAGCACAGATATTGCAACACGTCGGCGGGTGTTTCTTTAAGCGAGACGACCTGTTTCATACGCGCCGCATCAACGCATATGTTGATTTCAGCGCGGCCTGAGCGCTGCGCAATTCGCCGTTACTGTCCTGGCTAAGTACAACTAAGACTTCAAGCAAATCTTCGGGTGGCAACGGTAACGCCCCACGCGCAGCCGCCATTTTGGCGGGCGCAGGCGTTTCCACTACAGCCGGCAGCAATAACCGGACTTGGCATAGGTAATACAATTACGGGGTAGGAAATGGTTTGGGTAGGGGAAAACAACCTGAACGCGCCTTACATCAGTGCGATTCCTGGTCAGGGTAAAATAAATACTGGCTCGGCACATCGGCTGTGCCGCGCACAAAACCGGCGCAATACAGGCCATCCTGCAAATACTGCACAAAGCGCGTGCGAATGTTCTTCTTGCCACAGGCGCGCCTCTTCCAAATCACGCGCCTTGATGGCCTCCATATCCAGCGGCACATCAATCGTCGCCACGGGATCAGGCGGATTCTCGCTTTACCGGCTGTTTCGGCCAACGCCACATCGCGTGCGGCGATTCCAGCCACCACTCTTGCAAGCAGACGGTCTGTATCCAAGCCGCGATGCAGTGTGCTGGTGCTGTAATTTCCGTAGTAGTTCACTTTGTATTTGCGCACGACCGCGCCGAGTTTGACGATGTTCAGATAGGCATTGCGCGATTGCACCGGATCGAACGTCCACACCATCAACGGCAATCCCCCGTTCAAGCGCCCATTGCCGCTGCGCAAATTTCAGTTTCATGCCGATGCCTGAGTTCTGCAACTCCCGGCGCGACGGCGAGCACGGTGAGTAGTAGTAAGGTTGACGCTGTGTATCGAACGCCGCGAGCGCATAAAAACCCGGAGTAACCAATATCGCTTTCGGCAAAAGCGCCCAGCGTAAAGCCGCCGTTCTGTTGCGTAATGACGAAGGAGCGCAATGGGGTGATGTCTAAATCCGAAAATTGCCAAACCTCGCGTTGCATTTCAATACACGCCAGGAAGTCGGCAAAATTGTTACAAGGGCGAATTTGATAGCCGGGTGATGGAATCGCTGCCGGGCGGCCTCACGCGCGGACAAGGCAAATATCACGGCAGCAGCGCGCTTTAGTCAAGCACTAATTCGGAAGAAATTTTCTGGTTGTTTACGGCGTAAACGAAATGCCATAGTCCGCCCGCCTCGAAGCTCTCAGGCCCCCTGTGATCGAACAACCCTACTGAACCACCTACCGGCGAAGGTTCTTTCATCATACCCCTTGTCAGCCTCCCGATAGGACTCACCTATGACTGGATATTTTCTCGCGGGCCATCAATGGCGACGCAAACTGCGCCAAACTGATTAACGAATTACGGAAATAATAACGGGATCGCTTCGGTTGACCGGCAAGCGATTGATTGCCCCTGAACGAGAATGATAGGTTGGAGCGACGGCACGCGCGCACGAGTGCGAGCGGAAGCGCCAGGGCAGGTACAGCAGGCAGCGTAAAAGGCAGCGCCTTATTCCGAGGTTTTCAGGTTTTCCACTTCTTCCGGCAAACAGGCCAGCGCAGCCCGTGCCGCATCCTGATGAGCGCTTTGATGGCTGTCCCCTGCCCGGTTGACAGCCGCTTGCCATTCACGCGCACTCGACTTGAAATGCTGATGATCGGGGCCTTGCCTTTTCGATGATGGCATATTTCGGCGGGCAGGCCGTGCGATTGCAGGCTCTTGCAAGGCGGTCTTGTAATCCGTGGCTGTTAAATCATCTGGATTCATTTCTGGCAAATGCTGCTTGGAACGCGCCGCACGAACGCCCGCGCGGCACTCTACGCCGCCGTCCAGATATACCAAGCGTAATCAACGCTTCGTACGCATCCACCAACAAAAGCGATTTGTGCCGCCCGCCAGTTTTTTCTTCGCTGCGATTGAGCAGCAGGTAATCGCCCAGCTCAGCCGTGCGGCGTGCGTTTGCAAATTGGCGAGCCCACGACAAAGGCGTGCGCAGTTTGGAAAGCGTGCCTTCTTTTTGCGTTGATAAAGTTCCAGCAACCAGCGCTCACCAAAAATTCGAGCACGGCATCACCGAGAAATCCTAATGCTTCGTTGTGCAGCGGGCGAGGTTCCGGTTGCTCATTGGCAAAAGAGCGATGCGTCAGCGCACGGCGGAGGAAGGCCAAGTCGTGAAATTCGTATCCGATAATTTCCTGCAACCGCACCAATCCCTGCTCAAACGAACGACTGGCTTCCGTAGAAAACTCTTCCTGGGGCGAGGGTACGACATTTTGCTCAGGTTGATTCAATTCTGTGGCCATAGCGAAACAGCAGCGCAAAACAAAAGCCAGCACCCCGTTATAGGGTACTGGCTTGCGCCGAAAATTTTGATTGTGACAACTTAGAAGTAAGCACTAATTCCGCTTTCTAGCGGGGGCAGCCGGTTTCTTTGTCGTGGGCGTTGTCGTGGTTGTTGCCTTGGCTCCTGCCTTCGTATCCGTGCCATTCGATGGCCCCGCCGTGCCGCCTGCGGTAGTGGCAATCGCCTTCGCCCCCTTGCCCGTCGGCGGAGCATTTATCGTTGGAGGCGCGGCGGATGTTTCTTCCCGCGGGATATTGACATCAGCAGCGCTAATGTCCGCCTTGAATGCCTTATACAAGTCATCCGGGCTGACGGTTTTGTTGATGAACTCAACAAAAGCCTTGGTCTGCGATTTGGCATCATCGTAGATGGCTTTGTAATCGGCTTTCCCTTCTGTTAGAGCAACGACGCGCGCATAATCATTCGCCATCTTGGCCACGACTGGGTAAATTTGATTGAGCAATGCCTTGCCTTTATCACCACGTTTGTCGTCATCCGACAAAGCGTTGTATTCGGCATTAAGCTTGGTATAAATCGCTGTAGTCGCTTCAGCACGCAGCAAGTAAGTGTTCGGGTCTTTGACTGCCGGGCCTTCTTTGAAGGCTGCCGCATCGGAAAGATATTTGATCGCGCCTTCGTTGTCAGCCGGTGTTTGGCGTAATCTATACAGCCCTTGATACTGCGTCAGCCGACCAATGTTTTCTTTGCGGAAATTGTTCCAGTCTTCCGGCTTCCAGCCTTCTGGTGGTGCTGTTGGAGCTAACAGCCCTAACGCCTTCCCTGTAAAACTCTCGCCACGTGCAGTGTCTTTGTAGAAGCTAGCTAGCACCCCGTAGCCTGTGCCCAACGAAATTCGGGTCGTGTAATACACATCTGGTTTGGGTGCTTTATTGATCCAGGCATCACAGGCCGCAATAAAGTTGTTCAGGTTCGCTTCATTTGGACTGCCAAAGAATGTCTTGTCTGCCTCTTGGCACTTCGTATAAACCTTTCCGAGCTCATACGTGGCGATAAATTTCTTTGGCCCAGCTTGCCAATAAGGGTTCACATTTGGATATTTTTCGAGAAACTCTTTCGCCATCTCATATTTTTTGGCCTGATCTTTTTCGGCATAGTATTTACCGTAAAGATCAGCAGCTTCCTGTGGTTCAAGCGGCGGCGGTTGTTGTTGCTGATAGGCGGCAGCGCTGGGGGTAGCAAGTGTTGGCGCAGACATCATCAGCGCGCCGATAATGCAGGCTAGGGCAAGTAATCCTAACTTCTTCATAGCTAAATTGATCCTCCGAGTCATTTTACTAACCGAACAAAGATGATTGATCTACTTAAGGTGTCAGAACGAATCTAGCGCAGCCGTAACAGTCTGCCGACTCTGTTTTGCCAACTTGCCCGACACCAGCAAAGAACGAATGGCTGAAATGCAACATCAGCCTTGTCAAACGGTGTTATTGTACGCTGACGATTGTCTGCGATTCAACTCACCCCACCTATCACGCTTTATTACGCTGGCCGACCAGCAGTGAAATTCTTTTGTTTGGGACGTGGGAGTGAAGTGGAAATCCTGTGCGGTTGGCGCTACGCGAGGCAGCAACCAACGAAACAGAGCAAGCACGGGGCAAGAATTTGCCGACGCTTGTCAGATGCGTGCGCATTGTGCATGATGCACCTGCTTTGTCAATCACCCGAGATTTCCATCTGCGAGACGAAAACTAAAGTGGGTATGGTTACACTTCTTGATTATTTTGTCCAACGCCAAGTGGCAATTTTGCAATTTATCCGCGAATTGGTCGAGCAGGAATCCACCTCGCGCGAAGCCGCACGCCTCGACCAAATTGCGCGCTTTACAGCGGAACGATTGCAGCCGTTTGCGACGGAAATACACTTGCTGCCACACCCTGGGTACGGTACACACTTGCTTGCGCGTTTTGCTTTTGGGCATTCGGCAACAGCACCGCCCATTGTAATTATTGGTCATCTGGATACGGTCTGGCCGGTCGGCACATTGCAACGATTGCCGTTTCGCACGACAGACGAAGGCACAGCACACGGCCCCGGCATTTTTGACATGAAAGCCAGCATCGCGGTCGTCACACACGCGCTCGAAGCAATCACGGCCTTGCCCTTAACAACCAGACATCCCGTCACGCTGCTGCTCACTTGCGACGAAGAAATTGGCAGCAAAACTTCGCGCGCGTTAATCCAACAGGAAGCGGCGCGCGCCGTCGCCGCACTCGTGCTGGAGCCGCCCATCCCCGGCGGCATCGTTAAGACAGGACGCAAAGGCATTGCGGGTTTTACACTGAAAGTTGCCGGACGCGCCGCGCACGCTGGCCTTGATCCGAGCCAGGGCATCAACGCAATTGTGGAGTTGTCCCACCAGACGCTGTGTCTCGCCGCGCTCAATGACTTCGAGCGTGGCCTGACTGTTAACGTCGGCGTGGCGCAGGGTGGCACCACCTCCAACGTCGTGCCTGCTGAAGCCAGTGCCAAAGTGGATGTGCGTTTCTGGACGATGGAAGATGGTTTGTGGCTCGAAGAAACAATTCGCAACCTGCAACCCGTTCTGGCAGGCGCAAAACTGGAAATTACCGGTGGCATCAATCGTCCGCCGATGGAGCGTTCCGAAAAAAATCTGGCGTTGTATGAAGTAGCCAGACAATGCGCCGCAGAACTGGGCTTCGATTTGAAGGAAGGCATAGTCGGCGGCGGCTCCGACGGCAATTTCACTGCCGCGCTCGGCGTGCCCACGCTCGACGGTTTGGGCGTAGACGGAGCGGGCGCGCACGCAGAACACGAACATATTTTGCTGACCGACCTCCCGCGCCGCGCCGCCCTGCTCACCCGACTGATAATGGAAATTTGAGATTCGAGATTGGAAACTGAGATTTGTGTAACCAGGGGCTACCGGATCGGTAATTGCCCTCCCATCTCAAGCCTCAAATCCTGAAAGTATGGAACGCATTTACCGCGACCCAGTTCACAACATCATTGCGCTCTCGGATCAGCGCCCAGATGATGTGTTACTCATCAAGCTGATTGATACGCGCGAGTTCCAGCGCCTGCGCCACATTCGTCAGCTCGGCTTGGCGCATTACACCTATCAGGGCGCAGAGCATTCACGCTTCACGCACAGTTTGGGCGTAATGCACCTGATGACGCGTGTGATGAACCGCTTTCGGGAAAAGCACCTCATCAGTGCCGAAGCGCGGGTTGTCGCGCGGGCAGCGGCAATGTTGCACGATCTCGGACATTGGCCGTTCTCGCACGTAATGGAAAAGGTGCTGCATCAGAACCACGAAAGCTGGACGGTCAAAATCATTGCCGACCCTGCTACGCAAGTGCATCAGTTGCTCGCCGCCTTTGAGCCTTCCCTGCCCGAAAAAATCGTGGCGGCCATCGAAAATCAATACCGCCCAGCCTTCGTTTGCCAGTTGGTTTCCTCGCAGCTTGACGTAGACCGGTTTGATTACCTGCTGCGTGATTCGCTGATGACGGGCGCGCAGTACGGCAATTACGATTTGGAGTGGCTCATTCAATCGCTCGAAGTGGATTTGGCCAATGATCGCGTCTACCTTGCGGCCAATGGTTTGTATGCTGCTGAGGAGTATTTGCGCGCGCGGTACTATATGTTCCGCCAAGTCTATTTTCATCGCACGCTACGCTCGGCGGAAACCGTGCTGCAATGCATTATGCGGCGCGCAGTGGCGCTGGCGAAAGCCGGTACGATTGGCTTTCTGCTGGAGGGTTCGGTAATGCAATCCGTGCTGACCGGGCAGCAATTATCGGTTGAGGATTATTTGCGTTTTGACGATCACGACGTAATGTTTCATATCAAAGAATGGTCGCGCGACGTCGACCCGATTTTGCAAGACCTCGCCCGGCGCTTTGTCGAGCGGCGGTTATTTAAGGCCCGCGATATTGACTTGCCCGAAAGCGAGCGCAAGGAATTGGTCGCCGAAGCCAAAAGCCGCATCGCCGCGCTGGGCTTTGATCCGGCGTATTACCTGATTGAAGACCGCGCTGCCGACATCCCGTATTACAGTTTCTACCGCCCGGACGGCAAAGCACGCCTGTACATCGAACGACGCGGCACGCGCGAACTTTGTGATATTGCCGAAATCTCGGAAGTCGTGCGGTTGATGGGCGGTTATGAAATTCATCGCATCTGCTATCCCGCCGAAGCCAGTCATGCCATCGAAGAACTCTGGAAATAATGAAAGCAAGCCGCAGGATTCAAGATTTAGGATGGAGGATTCAGCATCTGGGAAAACGCCTGTTTGGCTTGCTGCCGCTGGCGTTGTTGTTGCACACAGCACAGGCACAACCGCGCCTGGCGATTCTGGATTTTCAGGGGAGCGCGCGGCGTCTGAAGAGTTGCAGAAACTGGCGCGCCAAGCGGAATTCACGTTGGTGGAGGAGCAACAACTCCGCCTGGCGCTGAAAGGCGCAGGGTATCACGGCAGCCTGAATCTAACGCTGACGAAGCGCGCGGTTTGGGAATGAGCATCGGCTGTGATTATTACCTGCTTGGCCTGGCAAAGACGGTGCGGCGGTTGGCGGACGACAAATCGTTTTACTTTGATGTGATGCGGCGTTTTTAGCGGAAACGCGCAGCGGCAAGCTCCGGCATTTCGCCTTGGTAAAAGCACAGGTCAAAGAGGAATCCGCCATCAGCAGCAACTCACCAAATTAGCGGAAACGATTTGGCGACAATGCGCAGATGCCATAAAAATCGGGTGGGCGCGCGGTTGCTCCATTATCACAAGCAGAGATTTACGATTTATCTTCGGCGGAAGCGAGCAAGCAAGCGATTACGCCACCGCAGTTTTACCGGCGTTTGAAACCGGCTTACACCGCAATGGCGGATTTTGTCGGCGTCAACCGCAACCATCGAAGTCAAAGCAATCTTTCAATCCGGACGGCCGCATTGGAGAGGTAGAGGTCATTCGCTGGGGCGGGTTCGGACCGATGAATCCGCCGTCGCAACCGTGCAGCAATTGCGCTTTGAGCCAGCAAAACTCAATGGCCGAGCAGTGAGCGTCAGCGCCGTCGCACAATACAATTTTCGCAAAGAGGAGAAGGCCAAATGAAAATTTCTGCCCGGTTTTTCTTGAACTTGGCTGGTTTATTTTTACCGATGATTGCCGCGCACGCGCAATGGCAAACCGTGCGACAGGATGACGCACGCTGCGACAGCAAAGGCACACGCTGCGATCTGAACGCCGTGTTTTTTGCAGACAAAGAAAATGGTTGGGTCGTGGGCGAACGCGGCATCATTCGTGCCACCCAAAACGAAGGCGAACGCTGGGCCGCACAGGACGCGGGCGTCAAGACTGCGCTGAATGACATTGCCTTCAGCAACAAGAAAGAAGGCTTTATCGTCGCCAGCGGCGCTCGCATCTATCGTACGCTGGACGGTGGCAACACCTGGTCTCTTGTTTATCAAATCATCGCGCCGAAAAACGCGAGCAAACAGGAACTGCCCGAACTGTACAGCATTGCGCTGCCGAGCAAGAAAAAAGGCTGGGTCGTCGGCACCGAAGGCCGCATCTTTCACACCGAAGACGGCGGCCAAACTTGGGCACAACAGGAAAGCGGCACGAAAGAAGAGCTGCGATGTCCGATTTCTCAACGACAAACAAGGCTGGATCGTGGGCGGTAAAGGCACGATTCTTTCACAGAAGATTCCGGGCGCCCGCGGCGCAAAAGCGGCGCGAAAGGACACCTCTACCACATTGATGCGACGAGCAAAAAAGAAGCCATCATCGTTGGCGACAACGGCCTGATCCTACGCACGACCAATGGCGGCCTGATTCAGATCAAAGTGCGCGTGGAAGAAATCGAAGCCATCAAACCCAGTGAACGCCCGACGCTGCTGAGCGTCGCGTTTGTGAACGACAATCTCGGTTTCATCATCGGCTGGAAAGGCACGATCCTGCGCACGGGCGACGGCGGCAGAACGTGGTTTGGTCAGGAGAGCGGAACGAAACAAAACCTGTATGGCCTCGTTGCCAAGAAAAAGCGATTTGGGCGGTGGGCGGCGACGGGTTGATTTTGCGTTATCAGGATAAATAAGCGTGGCGAGATCCGAAAGCGGGAGCGCACGCGGCTCGCGTGCTGAGGCGTTGTCAGGAGTAACTTTGCTCGGAGCGGATTCCTCTCCACGGCTTAGCACGCGAGCCGCGTGCGCTCCCAGGCGCTTCGCGTGCGCACTGTGTATGCTTATCACGATATGACCACGATTTTTACAGCCCGTTGGTTGCTTCCAATTTCTGCACCACCACTTGTTAACGGCGCGGTCGCTGTACAGGCGGATCAAATTCTTGCGGTCGGTTCGTTGCCGAAACTGCGCAGGCAATTTCCTGATGCGCCTGTGCGGGATTTTGGCGCAGCCGCCCTCCTGCCCGGCTTCGTCAATGTGCACAGCCATCTTGAACTTACCGCCTTTCGCGGTCGCCTTGAAGAACCGCACTTTCAACGCTGGATTGCCGAGCTTGTCCAACTCAAAAACGAACGACTGACAAGTGATGATTTACTCACAAGCGCGCGGCTCGGTTGCATCGAAGCCATTCGCGCAGGCGTGACGACGCTTGGCGATACGGCAGAGGCAACGGCTACGCTGACGGCATTAATGGAAAGCGGGTTGCGCGGCGTCGTATTTCAGGAATGTTTTGGCCCGCGTGTCGAACAATCGGACGAAAGCGTGCAGGCGATTGCGCGTAAACTGAACGAATTGCACGAGCGAATTTTTGACGCGGGCGTGCAGGATCGGGTACGGCTTGGCGTTTCGCCACACGCGCCTTACACGGTTTCGGATCGGCTCTTTGCGCAGGTGGCTGAACTCAGTTTTGAGATGGCGCTGGACATTGCGATTCACACGGCTGAATCGCAGGACGAAGTAAACTTCCTGCGCGATGGCACAGGCGCATTTGCAGAATCGCTGCGCCGTCGCGGCATTGAATTCACAGTGCCGGGTTGTTCGACGATTCAATATTTTCAGCGACTCGGCGTGCTGGATGCCGCGCCGCTGCTGATTCATTGCGTGACGATCAATGACGAAGACATCGCGCTCATAAAAGCCGCTGGCGCGCGGGTTGCGCATTGCCCAAAATCCAACGCCAAATTCGGACACGGCATTGCGCCGCTTCCCCAACTACTGCAAGAAGGCATTGATGTCGGCTTAGGCACGGACAGCGTGGCGAGCAACAACATCTGCGATCTGCTGGAAGAAGCGCGCTTCTGTGCGCTCTTGCATCGCGCCCACAACCGCGACCCACTGCTGTTTGATCCGACCACGATGCTGCGCCTGCTTACGCTGGACGGTGCGCGCGCGCTCAGTCTGGATCATCGCATTGGCTCGCTCGAAGTGGGCAAGCAGGCGGATTTGATTGCCATTAATTTGCGTGCCGGGCACAACTCACCACATTACGACCCGGCGGCGGCCTTGCTTTTTAGTTGCTCAGCACGCGATGTCGTTTTTACAATGGTGGCCGGACAGGTGCTGTACGAAGCAGAGCAGGTGCAATCGTTGGAGGAAGCCGAAATCCTGCGAGCCACACAAATCATTCAAGCGAAGCTCGCTGCGTCTTGAGGAGGTTGTATGAGCGCGAAATCATTAATTGGAATTGACGACTTCATTACAAAGCTGCGGAGCTTTGAGGCAGGGTTGATTACGCGCGACAACGTGTTGGACTTTTGCGACAGCGTGCAGATTTCGGATGCTTCACTTGCGCCGTATGTTTTCTTTGATGACAAGTTTTATACGCGCAATCTGATTTACCGCGATGACCTATTTGAAGTGATGGCGATTTGTTGGGAGCCGCAGCAAAAAACAGCCGTGCACACGCACAATGGTCAGCTCTGTTGGATGATCACTCAGCGCGGCAATATTTCGGTGGTGGATTACAAATGGATGGGCTGCGATCATCCCGAACATCAAAACGTCGTCGGGATAGATTGCATTGCCAATTCAGATCACGTGCAGTTGGAACGCTTGCGCGAGGTTGAATGTACCGGCGGGGGGCAAGTCGTGACAGCGGACAAATTGCAAACGATTCATCAACTCTTCAACGAAAACGAACGTACGGTCAGCATTCACATTTACTCCCGTCCGATTGATTCCTGCGTCGCGTTCGATTTGGAAAAGCATCATTGCTATCGTCGCCAGCTTGCTTATTTCAGCCAGTATGGCAACCGCGAGTATAAAGCGGCGGCAAAAACGCTGCCCGTGCTGAATTCCTAACGTCAAAGCTTCGCCGGTTCCATCTTGGGCGCAAGCAAATGAATGATGCCTAGCGCGACCAAATAACTGAGGCCGGCCACCACAAACATCGGCGTATAAAAATTCGGGTTGGCATTCAAAACCCGTCCGGCAAATTCGGCGACGACGACACCGCCCAAACTGCCAGCACAACTGCCGATGCCCATTACGGAACCGACAGCGCGTTTCGGGAACATATCTGACGTGAGCGTGAACAGATTGGCGGAGATAGCCTGATGCGCGCCTGCCGCAAAACCGATTAACAAAATCGCCGTCCACACGCTTTTGACCTGACTGGCCAGAATCACGACTGGCATCGAAGCCGCAAAGATGAGCATTGTGGTCTTGCGGGCACTATTCACCGACCAGCCGCGTTTTAGCAAGGTCGAAGAAAGCCAGCCGCCCGCGACCGAACCAACATCGGCAATCAAATACACGACGATCAAGTATTGAATGAGATCGTACTTCTTGATGCCGTGATTGTTGCTCAAAAATTTAGGCAGCCAGAACAGATAAAACCACCAAATCGGATCGGTCAACATTTTCCCAAACGCAAATGCCCACGTTTGGCGATAACCAAGCAGGCTGAGCCAGGGTACTTTTTCGCCGACAGGTTCTACCGGATCGCTTTCGATGTGTTGCAATTCAGCGGCGCTCAGGCGCGGATGCGCTTCGGGGCGGTTATATAGCGCCCACCAACCAATCAACCAAAGCAGTCCTAATGCGCCCGTTACGATGAAGGCGCTTTGCCAACCCAGTTTGTCTGCCAGATATAAGGAAGCCGCAGGCGCAATCATCGCACCGACATTCGTGCCCGCATTGAAAATGCCTGTGGCAAAGGCTCTCTCGCTTTTCGGAAACCATTCGGCAATCGTTTTGACCGCACCGGGAAAGTTCGCCGCTTCGCCCATCCCCAAAAACAAACGCGCCATGCCAAAGCCAAATGGCGTGCGCGCCAGTGCAGTGCCCATTGCCGCCAACGACCACCAAACCACGGCAATCGCAAAACCGACTTTTGTCCCCAGCCAATCCATAATGCGCCCGAAAACAACGAACATCACCGCATAGGCCAATTGAAAGACCAGCACAATGCGCCCATATTCCAACTCTGACCAGCCAATCACCGGTTTCAAATAATCCGGTTCCAGTACGCTCATGACTTGCCGGTCAACGTAGTTGATGACCGTCACAAAAAACAATAAGCCGCAAATGTACCAACGCAGATTTTTGATCTTGCCCACGGCAGCAGCGGCAGTTTTGACAGAGCTAGCGACGTTTTGACTCATTTCGGGTCTCCGGTAAGCGTAGTTTCGATTGCGAGAATTGATCGGCAGCGTGCGCCAACGAATTAGCGCGCTCAGGATAATACGCGACCACGAGTTGGTCAAACCAGGCGGGAGGGAAAGAGCGAACGGTTCGCTTGTGGGGTACCGCGGTGCTTTGGCTGAACGCGAAGCGCCTTGGGAGCGACGCGGCTCGCGTGCTGAAACGTGGAGAGGGAATCTGCTTCGAAAAAAAGCTACCCCTTATTAAGTCTCAGCACGCGAGCCGCGTGCGCTCCCAGGCGCTTCGCGTTTACGATAAGGGGTGCAGGACGTGGGCGTACCCAAAACCTAAAACAACGTTGGAACGCCGACGAACATGCGACGGCCTTCGCCCCCGCCGAGGCCAACATACACTTTGAAGTACACGCGATCTCCCCTAAACAACGTGAAGCCCACGCCGTAACTGTGCCGCAAACGCGCAGAACCTAAGCCGCCCAGCGTCGGCGCGACTTTGCCCGTGTCGTAAAACACCATTACACCGTAGCCATTCTTGATATTGAGTTGATACTCGGTCTGAAACACCATCAGGTTACGATCCCGAAAGCGATAATCGGCAAAGCCGCGCAATGCTGGATCGTTGTTGATGTCGGAACCACCGAGCGTGTCCTGATAATAAAACGGCACCTGTTTACCGTTGCCCGCGCGGGCGGAGGAGAGGCGAAAGCGAAGGTCGAGATAGCTGCTGGGTTTGGAAATCTTGATGCGGTTTTTCAAATCCGTCTCGAAGCGACCAAACGAATACTGGCCGCCGCCCGTGTCCTGATAGTAGCTGTAGCCGATTTTGTAATCCATCTTGTACGGCGGGGTCGCGGGAAAATGCGGCTTCACAAACGCTTCATACTTCATAAAATGCGGCTGTTTGGTTAAGCCTGGCGTGTTGGCTTCAGAAAATTTCTTTTCAATCGAAACGTCTTTGCTGCCCAAATCTCGCGCTGCCTCAACGTGTGGCCAGAGGCTTTCGACCGCACCGCCAAGGGCCAGCCAATTGCTGACCGGGTTGTGAACTTCGACGCCGAGTTTGGTATCACGGCGCGCGAAAAACACTTTGTCGTCCTTCTTCGTGTTCGGCCCCAAACCGAAATATGCCATCTGCGGCAAATCCCAATGCTTAACGTAAGTCGTGATGACAAAGCGATCTTTCGCCGAATTATTTTCGCCCCAGGCTTTGTGTGTGAATTTGGCATTGGCTTCGACCTGATAAAACTTTTGGAAAGTTACCGCGCCTGAAACCGTGGCATTGCGCTGCCATGTGTCCTTATTGAATTCGGTGTAATACGCCGCGCCGAGGCCGAAGCCGCTGCCAGGAACGATGCTCGTGGGCGGCAACGGACGCACCGGCTTATGCGTAAAAATCTCTCTGCCGCAGTCTTCAAAGCTGATTTTGCCGGGCTTTTGGCGGGCAATTTCGCAGGGCGTTTGCGCCGCCGTCAAACGGGTCAGCGACAAGAGGAGTAGCGTGGCCAAAAACAGTTTGTTCATTTCTTCCCTCCTGATTTTTTCGGCGTTGTCATGGCTGTCTTCTTTGCGACAGTCTTTCTGGGCGTGGTGGCTGGCGCTTGCAGCTTGCCCGCCAGATCGCGCAAATATTGGGCGACATCGTGTTCGGTTTTGAAGGAGCGAATCGTTTTGCCGGATTGCTGCGCGCTGGGCAATTCGCTTTCCAACGCCAAGCCCTGATGCAGCATGGCCAATTGAAATTCGGACATTTCGTGGATGACTTTGGGCTTTCGCTTCGGTTTTGCGGTGGCGGGAGCCGCGAGCAAGCCCATTCCCTCTGACACATCTGCCAGCTTAGCAGGTTTGGGGAACGTGATCGTATCGGTGCGCGGTACATCCAGCGTCAGACAGACATCCAACGTGTTCGCCTGTGCGTCGCGTTTGCTCAGCGCATTCTTTGAAAAGTCTTTCGTAAACAGCTTGCGCGCGGTGGCGATGACCGAGGTATGGTCAAAAAGCGTGCTGATAATCGTGCCGCGTTTGATATACGGCGAAACAACGACAGCAGGCACACGCACGCCGAGGCGCTGAAAATCGAAGGCTGGTAAGCTGCTATTCTTGTCATCAGGATTGACGGTCTTTGGCGGTGTGACGTGATCGAAAAGCCCGCCGTGTTCGTCGTACACAATCACGAGCATGGAACTTTCCCACAAGGTTTTGTTTTTGCGCAGTGCCGTATAGACATCGCTGATGAGCCGCTCGCCTTCGGCCACCTCGTGATCGGGATGCTGATCGTTGGCGGCGAAGGTGGCGTCGCTATTGAAGCGCGGTTCGACGACGGTGTAGGTCGGCAGCGTGCCTTTTTTGCAATCTTTCAGGAAGTTATCAAAGGTGCCGAAAAACTTGCCCTGATTCTTTTTCAGATAAGCAATCTGCTGTGTGATGGTCGAGTCGTGAAAGTAAATTTTGGTCGAAACGCTGGGTTTTTCGGTGTCGAGCAGTTCATAAATGGACTTGAAATTGCCGCCCCAATCCGGTGCCATATCCACGCGCCCCATCGAAGTGCCGTAGTTCACGAAAGCCCGATTTGGCAGTGTTGGCCCTGGCACGGACGAAAACCAGTTGTCGCAGATGGCGTACTCTTGCGCCAACGTTTTCAGCACCGGAATGCGCGCCGGATCAAAGCATTTCATAATCTTGCGCGCCTTCGTCAAATTGCCAGTGTGGCCAAAATAGTTTTTGACAAAGCCTTGCATCAGCGGCGTGCCATCGCCCGTGCCGTTTTTGTTGCTGAAAATCTGTTCGTTGACATCAATCAGAAAATGCCCCGGATCAGGCCACAAATCGCCTGCGTTTTGTGCTGCCTTGCTGACTTTGATTAAGGTGCCATCGGGCGCAGGATTTGTTTCATTGCCGTTGAGTCCATTGATTGGATAATCGGGGCTTTTGAGAAAACCGAAGAAGTGATCGAATGAACGGTTTTCCATCATTACTAAAATTAAGTGCTTGATGTTGTCGGTTGCTGAGGGCATTGCAATATTCCTCCGTGGTACAGGTGTTTTCTGGTTACTTTCACTTCGGGGGAGAAGTTCTGATTATGATTGCTTCCCAATATTGGCTGAGACGTATGGCGACTGTAACTATCTCATTCCAGAGATGCTGCAAGAAAAAACGTCTTGGGGAGGCCCGCAGATATAACAAAAAAAACCTTGAACCGCCACAAAATAATGAAGCCGCCCCCGGCTGGCCTTCGTCCGTAGCATTGTCAAAACGGGCGAGATCGTAAATCATTGCCTTCTTCACAAAACGACAAATCTACTTTTTTAGAGGAATATCAGTATGAGTATTGAGCGCAGAGACTTTCTCAAACAGACCGCCGCGACTACAGCCGCCGGCTTAACCCTTTCCACGGCACGCAGCTTCGCCAACATTCTGGGCGCGAATGATCGTGTCCGCCTCGGCATCATTGGCCCCGGCGCACGCGGACAGGAATTGATGCGCGACTTTGTCAAAGCGCCGAATGCCGAATTCGTCGCGCTGGCCGATGTCTACAACGCGCGTTTTGACCAGGCGAAGAAGATCATCACTGACGGTGGCGCAGATGCCACGAACGTCAAAACCTTCAGCGATCATCGCAAGCTTTTAGAGATGAAAGACCTGGATGCTGTTATCGTTGCGTCGCCGCTGCACTGCCACGCGCGGCACTTTCAAGACACGCTGGCGGCGGGCAAAGACCTCTACAGCGAAAAGACCATGACGTGGTCAATCGAGGAAGCCGAAGCCTGCTTAGCCGCCGCGAAAAAAGCCTCGAACCGCGTAGTCGGGATTGGCCAGCAGCACAACAGCGCAGGTTATTTTAGCGAGCCGCGCCAATGGGTGAAAGAAAACAAACTTGGCACCGTCACGCACGTCGAAATGTGGATGAGCCGCAATTCCAAGCGCGGCGTCGGCCAATGGGTGCGCCCGATTCCTGCTGATTGCAACGCGAACAACGTCAAATGGGATGCGTTTCTGAATGGCCGCGCCAAACGTCCGTTCGATGCGCAAAAGTTCATCAACTGGCGCTTGTACTGGGAATTCAGCGGCGGCAATGTCACCGAAAACATGGTGCATCAAATCGGCTGGCTTATCGGCGTGATGGATTTGGGCGTGCCGACTGCGGCCTATATGTCCGGCGGTGTTTTTTCTGAAAAAGACGGGCGCGAAGTGCCGGACACAATTGCTGTAACGCTCGATTATCCGAACGATTTAGTCGTGACGTGGCAATCCAGTTTCAGCAACAGCCGTTACGGCTTAGGCGCACGCATCCTCGGCTCGCACGGCACAATTGAATGGTTGATGGGCACGACTGATATGGTTTCGGGCAGAGCCGGAAGCGGATGGAACTACGCCCCCGAACGCACAAACAATGCTGATGGTGCTGTTGTGCAGGGCACAGCCAAAGGCGTCAACCACTATCACAATTTCGTCGAATGCGTTCGTTCGCGCAAAGAGCCGAATTCATCGGCAGAGTTAGGCTATCGTTCTGCCATCGCCGCGCACATGGCTAATTTGTCGTATCGCAAGAAACAACGCCTGACGTTAGATGAAGCAAAGCAGGCAGGTCGGCAACTGGCAAAACTCTAACAAACAACGACAGCAGAAGCCTGACGCCCTCTTTCACAGTCGGGCTTCCGCCGTCACTCCAAGTTCCCATGAAAAAAGCAATCACATCTATCCTTTTAGTTGTCGGTACAGTCGCAATGGCGTTCGCGCAAACGGTCACCACACAAACAACTCCATCCCAACCCAATCAACAAGCCGCGCGCCCCGGCCCACCGCCGCTGCCGCCGGGGCCGAATCCGAATTCGCAGTATCGCTTGGGCCGGATTCGTTACCGCAGGAAGGCGTGCCGAAAGGCGAAATTCGTGACCGTACACGCTGCTAGGTACCAGCGGCGCGTATCCCGGCACGCAGCATACCTATTGGGTTTACGTTCCCGCACAGTACGATCCGGCAGTTCCGGCAGCACTGATGATCTTTCAGGACGGGCAAGCGTTCAAAGAAGAATTCGGCGACATTCGGGCGCAGAACGTGATGGATAATCTGATTTACCGGCGCGAGATTCCGGTGATGATCGGCGTATTCATCAATCCCGGTCGCACGCCTGAACAGCCCGAACCGAATGCGCAGGAATGGGGCGACCGCACGACGAATCGTCCGACGGAATACAACACGCTGGATGACAAATATGCGCGCGTGATTACCGAAGAATTGATGCCCGTCCTGAACAAGGAATACAACATTTCCAAAGACCCGGAAATGCGTGGTATCGGCGGTTCCAGTTCTGGCGCAATCGCCGCATTCACTGTTGCGTGGAAGCGTCCTAACGAATTTCGCAAGGTGCTGAGCAACGTCGGCAGCTTCGTCAACCTGCGCGGCGGACACGTCTATCCTGATCTGGTGCTGCAAAGCGAAAAGAAACCGCTTCGCGTGTATCTCTGCGACGGGCGCAACGACAATCGCGGGCTGTCACGCAATGGTGCGTATGACGAAAAGCGCGACTGGTTTTATCAGAATGTGCGATTGATGAAGGCCCTAACGCAGAAAGGCTACGACGTGAATTATTCGTGGAGCATGAATCTGCACGGGCAAAAATACGGCGGGATGATTATGCCGGAAATGATGCGCTGGCTGTGGCGAGATGGGGTTGTGTCTACGGATGTGAATGATTGGGTGGAACGGGGATTTCGGCAACCATCTGCGAAGAAGAATTAAGGATCGAATTGGGAAGCTTTTGAAGGATCAGCTTTCGCTGCAATAACGAAGGGCTTGCGATGCCTAAGCTCAAAGTGCCTACTCCCGCCACTATTCACGCGGCTCATAATTTCCTTGTGAAAAACGCTCCCTTTGTAACGAAGCGGGGCAAAGCAGTGCTTGAACTACACTCAGGATGGCTCCAGCTTGATCCGCTGTCGTTATCAATGATGGCGGCCTGGGGCGGGTGGTGTAAGCGTCATGGACTGCCAATCACAGTCGAAAACATAGGCCGACAAGCCAATTATGCCGCGCGCATGAAACTGTTTCAGCATTTAGGTGTCGCACATGGCCCAGAGGTATCTGAACACGAGGAAGCCGGGCGGTTTATGCCGCTTACCCAAGTGCAGGATCAGAAGCAGCTTACCAGTGTGATTGCAGACATCTCGGCCTTGCTCCATCTGGATAAAGACCCGGATAGCCTCGCTGCTGTTCAATATTGCGTTAGTGAATTACTCAGAAATGTATTGGAGCATTCGGGTGCCCGCGAAGGGGCATTTGTTTGTGCCCATCGTTATACCAGAAAGGCACCTCATAGAGTAACAATCGGTGTAGCGGATTGCGGAAGCGGCATCGCAGCACATCTTGGCCACGCACACCAAGATGCCTTGTTCAGCGACCAAGTAGCGCTGGGCTTAGCGATGCGGCCAGGAATCACAGGAGCACTACCGGGCTTGTATGGAACGCCAGAAAACGCCGGGGCAGGTTTGTTCATCACCAGATGTATTGCCAAAGGAACCGGAGGATATTTTTTCCTGCTCTCCGGCGATGCCGCTTACCGTTTACGCAGAACGCTCGATGCAGATGATCAATACTCTCTTTATCTTGATCCGTTTGATGAACCGCGTCATGATTTGTGGCCGTTGCCCGCAAAATGGCAGGGAACGGCGGTGGCACTGGAGATCTGCACTGAGCGCATTGCTGATTTTCAAGAATTCTTTCAATGGGTCAAAGGACGCATGCCTCAACGGGTTGCTACGACCAGAAAGATCAGGTTCACATGATCACGAAAATAGTGCTTGATTCAGGCGTAAACGGATTTGCAGAAAACAAAGACGAGGCAAAGAGCATACGACTCGACCAGCTACTGCCCGCGTTGGAAAGAGGCGAAATGGTGGTATTGGATTTTGCTGCTGTTCGCTATGCAACGCAATCATTCGTTCACGCGCTCATTGGCGAAGCCCTCAAAAAACATGGCGAAGCAGTGCTTGATCGAATTGAATTCAAGAATTGTTCTCCACAGCTTCAGAGCGTGATTGAGTTAGTGGTTGATTACTCTTTAGGGGGATTTCCTGTGGTCGAATCTGTCCGTTAGCATCCGTTCTAAAGACCCAGCTTTTTCCACTTCTCATTTACCAGTCGCTTTACCTCGTCACTCGTATTGTTCTCGCGCGGCCAGCGACGATCAAAGCCTTCGTTTTTCCATTTGCGCGTGCCGTCAATGCCCATCTTGGAGCCGTAGCCGGGCTGGCGGGCGGCGTGATCCAGCACATCTACCGGCCCCATCATAAATTGAATGTCGCGTTCGGGGTCAATGTTGTTGAGGACTTTCCAGGCGACTTCGCTGGGGTTTTGTACGTCTACGTCATCGTCTACGACGACAATGCATTTGGAAAACATGGCTTGGCCTTGGCCCCAAATGGCGTTCATGATTTTGCGTGCGTGGCCGGGGTATTGTTTGCGAATCGAAACCAAGACGAGGTTGTGAAAGACGCCTTCAAAGGGCAGATTCATGTCTACAATTTCGGGCAGTTGACGCTTTAGTACAGGAAGCGTGATGCGGATGATGGCCTGCCCCATCCAGCAATCTTCCATCGGCGGTTTGCCGACGATGGTGGTTTGGTAAATCGGATTTTTACGATGCGTGACGGTGGTGACGTGGAAAACGGGATAGGGTTCTTCGAGCGTGTAAAAACCGGTGTGATCACCGAACGGGCCTTCTGTGCGCCGCTCAGATGGATCAACGTAGCCTTCTAAAATGATTTCGGCACTCGCGGGTACTTCCAAATCTACCGACACACATTTGACCATTTCAATCGGTTTTTCACGTAGGAAACTGGCGAAGATCATTTCGTCTAAGTCATCGGGCAGCGGCAAAGTTGCGGCGAAGGTAGTGATCGGTTCGGCACCGATGGCGACGGCGACTTCCATTCGTTCGACACCGCGTTTTTCCTGCTCGCGATGATGCGCGGCACCGTGTTTGTGAATCTGCCAATGCATGCCGGTGGTCGTTTCGTCGTAGACCTGCATGCGATACATCCCGCAGTTGCGCGCGCCCGTGCGCGGATTGCGCGTGAAAACCATTGGCAACGTGATGAAGCGTCCGCCATCCGCTTCCCAGCATTTCAGAATCGGAAAATCCAGCAGTGAAAATTCGCCCGCGCGTTTGATGACTTCCTGGCATTTGCCTGCTTTGACGGTCTTTGGAAAGTATTTGCCGAGTTCGGCAAGCTTGGGGAGCATCTTTACTTTTTCGAGCAAGCCGGTCGGCGATTTGAAATCAAGCCATTCGGTAAGGCGTTCGGCGACTTGGTCTACGTGTTCGACTTCAAGCGCGAGCGCCATCCGACGACGGCTGCCGAGGGCGTTGATGAGGACAGGCGTTTGGCCACCGTCTACGTTTTCAAATAGCAAAGCCGGGCCATTCGCTTTCGAGACGCGGTCAGTAATTTCGGTGATTTCCTGATCGCTGGAAACGGGAACGGAAATGCGTTTGAGTTCTTTGTGCTTTTCTAAGGCTTTAATGAAATCGCGCAGGTCGTCGTAAGCCATTGGATTTGAGATTTGAGATTTGAGATGAAGACTTGCGCCTACGGCTGGCATTTGCGATTGGCGGTTAGCCTTCGGCCTCGCGGCTGACGACGGCATCACCACCGATCTTGGCAGCAATGCGTGACAGTATCAACACTATGACTACCGCCGCTACGGTTGCCAGCACGGCGTAGGTGTACAGTCCAGCCAGGCTATCATCAGTCTGGAATAATTTCTTAATCGTCGCTTTGATTGCTTCGTTCCACGCCAGCGCGGCGACCAGGCCAAGCGAGGCGGACGCCAAAGTAATCAAGGATTGCAAAATCATTTGGGCGTACTTCTTGGACATCCGTAAACTTTCTGAGATTGAAAAAACGGCAACGGGAAGAAATTGGCACCAGGGCTACGCCAATTTCCGATCTTTATTTTTATGGCGTCCAGCGGTGTGATTCGTAAAACGACGGTACGTTTGCGACCAGGCGTGCATAGTCTTCTGGTGAATCTATGTCTTCTAAAATCGAATTGGATTCAACCGGCACTTCCTGAATGTCATTACGATGAGCGTTGATAATGGCTCGAAGTCCTTCAGGGTCGGCGTCATCCAGTCGCATAATCTCTTCTTCAAAACTGCGGCTGACAATGATGGGATGGCCGTGTTTGCCTTGATACGTCGGCACCGAGATTTTTTTGCTGTAATCGCCGTAGCTGATGACGAGCGGGTTAATGACTTCTGGCCCGACCATCGGCTGATCTACAAGCGCAATCAAAACACCTTCGCATCCGGGGCTGACCAGCGGCAAACCCATTTTCAAGGAACTTAGCATGCCTTTGCTATATTCGCGGTTGATGGCGAATTGCACGCCAGCGCCTGCGAGCCGCGCGCGAATTTCGGATTCGCGAAAGCCGAGCACGACGATGATTTCATCCACGCGGGAACGTCTAAGGTTATCGATGCAGGCACCAATGACCGTGCGGGTGCCCCATTTCATCAGCGGTTTAAAGTCGCCGCTCATCCGGCGGGATTCACCCGCCGCCAATAAAATTGCAGATACCATAGCCATTGTGTGTTCTTCCTTTGCTTATTCTTTAATCAACTCCGCCAACTGTGCAAACGGGTTATTGAAACTTCCTTGCACAACTTTCGCGGGTTTGGGTTTCGCGTCGCCATCACCGTTTGAATTGGGTATTGCAGCGGCGATGGTGGCGGGAGCGGGTTCCGCTACAGGTTCTTCCAGCTTGCCGTTCGGGCGACGGCGATAAATGGGGCGCTCGAACATTGGCGAAATGCGCGTCCACGGGCCGGAGGCATGCGGTTCGGCAATCAGGCGCTGCATCGCTTCAATCTTGGAGTCTAAATCGTCGAGATATGCGAGCATCAAGGCTTCCGGCGTCGAAGGCAATTTCGGCGAGCCGTATTCCAGTTTGCCGTGATGGGTGAGCAGCAAATGCAGCAAGTGTCGCCGCAGCTCTTCCGGGAAATCCGGGATTTCCCGAATGTGTTCCGACACCATCATCGTTTCCATCGCCAAATGCCCGATCATCTGCCCATCATCGCTGTAATTGGTGCCGCGCTCGTAGGTGAGTTCGTCAATCTTACCGAAGTCGTGCAACACCGCGCCTGCCTGCAATAAATCCAAATCAATGCCATCGTAATGCGAACCGACTTTCTGCGCGAGCCGCACCAGCGAGAGCGTGTGCTCGAGCAATCCGCCGAGATACGGGTGATGCATGGTCTTGGCGGCGGGCGCACGCTTAAATTTCTTCACTGTCGTTTCGTCGGCAAAAATATTTTCGAGCAGTTGGCGCAAATGCGGATTCGCAAAGCTCTGCACGGTTTGCATCAACTCCGCGAACATCTCGTCTACGTTATATTTCGTTGTCGGAAAGTAATCGGCCAGCTCGTATTCGCGCTCCTCGCAAGGCCGCATGCGATGCACGGTCAATTGCAGGCGATTGCGATGGACGATAACCTGACCGCGCGCAAAAACGATGTCATCTACCTTGAAGGTTTCAGCGGAGTCCTCAAAATTATCCCACCAATGCCCGGCAATATCGCCCGTGCGATCCGCCAGCGTCAGCGTCAAATATTGCCCGCCTCCTTTTTTGTCGCGGTACTCTTTGGCTTTGACAAGAAACGTAGTGCTGACGGTTTGATTCGTGACGAAATCACGGATGAAGATTTTCATAATTTGTCATTTATCATTTGTCATTTGTCATTTGTCATTTTCAGTAAGGCGAGTAAGTAAATAGGGCTTACAGCCTTGCTGCCAATGACAAATAACCAGTGACTAATGACTAATTTTTCTGTGCCGTCTCCTTGGCCTTGGCGGTGTCTTTTTCCTTCCGTTCTTTTTCTTTCTTTTCTTCCTTCAGGCGTTTTTTCTTGGCCTTGTCGGATTCATCGCTGTAGGGCGTGACTTTGATTTGTGCCGAGGCGGTTTTCAGGCCGGGCAATTGATATTTCGGATCAATTTCGATGAAGGCGTCTTCGCGCAAGCCTTTCAAGTACTCATCCACCTGCTCCTGCCCTTTTTCCATTACGAGGCGTTGTCCGACTGCGTTTTTCACTTCGGCATCTTCAAACGGCTTGGTTTCGGAATCTTTACGCGACTCAACACGAAAGATGGCATAACCGTCGGCGAGAGCAATGGGTTCGGTGGTTGCGCCAACCGCAATCTTTTCAACAGCCGCACGGATTTCATTAGGAAGTTGGTCAAGTTGCACTTTGCCAATCTTGCCGTCCTGCTTAACGATGTCTGCCGGGTCTTCGGATTTGCTGCGGACAAGGGCTTTGAAATCTGCGCCACCTGCGATCTGCGTGGCCAGGTCTTTGGCGCGATTCTGGGTTTGTGCTTGCAGCAGCATGTCTTTCGGCTTACGAATAAAAATGCGGCTCAATTCAACTTCGCCGGGTGTGGAGAACCATTGCTTGTTCTTCTCGTAAAACTCACGCTTCGCCTGTTCCGTCAGCTTGTGAAAAAGCGGGCTGTAGACTTCGCGGCCCAACACGCCATCGGCCAAGAATTTGCTACGTAAGCCACGCTTTTGTTCATTAATGTCCACGCCGACTTCGCGCATTTTTTGTTCCAGGCAGTCAATCGAATCGCAACTGACCTCTTTCATAATGCGCACTAACTGTTCGTTCACGCGGTCTTCGACATCCATAGACATCTCTTTGGCGCGTTGCGTCAGCAATTGCTGGTCAATGAGGCCATCGAGAATCTTGACGCGCAATTCGGCGATTTCTTTTTCAATCTCTTCATCCTTCTTGCCGCGATTTTTGAATTCTTCGATGTACATTTTCAGTTCGCGCTCAAAGGCGGAACGCAAAATCACTTCAGTATTCACGCGGGCAATCACTTCGTCCAGCGGTGTCAATTCACTTTCCTGCGCCCAGACAGCGGCAGGAAATAAAAAGAGTGCGAGGTAAATCAACGTCTTCATAGCTTTCATAAAATACTGCTCCCCTCAGAATCTACCCCAGTCTGGGGCATCATTTCCATTTACCGGTGTAATTGAACCCCAGCTTATCGGCGTACACTTTGATTTTCGCTTGTGCCAAAGCGTCTTTGCGATAGGTGTCAATCACCGATTGATTTTTGCTGCGTAACAGGTCTTCTTCCACTTGCTTTTGAATTTTCTCAAAAGGCTGTGGTTCCTGTTTTTTGACCATCTGGAAAATATGGTAGCCAAAGTTCGATTTGGCGACGGTGCTGATGCCGCCTTCTTTTAGGGGCATCGCGGCGTTCTCCAGTGGTTCGGGCAAGACTCCTGGCAGATAACATTGCAAGGTTCCTTTGGACGGCGATTTAGAGTGTTCTTTCGCCAACAGCGCAAAATCGGCGGGTTTGTCCAGAACCTTTTTGCGTAACTCTTCCGCTTCTTTCGCATCATCTACTTTGATTTCTCGCACGCAGAAGCGCGGTTCTTGCGGATAGCGTTTCGGGTTACTTTTGTAATGTTGCTCGACCTCGGCGGGTGTGACGGCAACGTTTTTTAGCACTTCGGCCTTATAAAATTTCCAAACAACTAAATCATCAGCAATCTCTGCGGCGCGTTCGGGCCCGCCCAGCGCGGTTTGATTGGCATTGTTACCTTCGACATTGGTTTGTTGATGCTGCTCGGCGACTTCGCGGCGCAATTCTTCGTCAGTGGTTTGAATGCCTTTCTCTGCCGCGCGTTGCAGGATCAATTGCCGACTGATAAATTCTTCCAGCAGGCTGTTTTGCAATTGTGTGGTGTCCTCTGCCGTTTGTTCGGACAAATCGGACAGGCGGGATTTGAAGAAGCGGTCAAGCGCGGCTTTGTATTCCGGTGTGCCATTGATTTCTGCAATAATGGGCGTTTTTTCATCCGCCGCTAGCAAAGCGTTGCTGTGACCACCGCTGGCTTTTGATTTACACCCGGCCAGCATTCCCAGCAGGAGCAATAAACCAAGTACGAAAATTTTTTGAGGCATAAGTGCAAACTTCAAGAGGGATGTTCAGCACGACTTGCTGCTGTCAGGTGTCGTCGCTGACGGCAGAGGATTGTACGATGCGCGGCGCAGTGCTCGCAAGGTGTGGCGAAGAAGAAAAGAAAGCACGAAAAGATTAGCGGGCCTGTCGTTCGCGCTCGCGTTGGCCGAGCGGCAGCGTCGGTTCTTCGGTAATGCTGAAGTCCGGCGTCATTTCCGGTGTGAATTCATTGGTGACTTTGGGCTCCGTCGTGACGTTATTTGTCTCAGTCGCAGGCGTAAAAGAAGGCGCGGCGTGTTGCCAGGGCAAGGGCGTGGGCGGTGCATTGGCGGCGGCTTCGGCAGCGTACAGTTCTTGTAGCTGTTTGTCAGACGGCGCGAACATGGCGCTGACCAAATGCCCCACTCCCGTTGCGACAGGAATCAGGCCCAAAATCCAAAGCATTTGTACAACAGGCAAGAGTCCCGTCAAATCAGGATTGTTCTGCAAAACAATGCGCTCCAGACTTGCCAGTAAGCCAGACGCGGCGGCGGTATTTAGCAAGTAATAATACACGCCGGTCATCGCGCTGCCGGAAAAAATCGAGAGGATGCCTTTTTGCAAATGATAGCGCCGCGATTCGCGCGAGCGTTTGGGTTTCTTCGGGGGCGTAAACACGGTAGGAATTCCGTCGGGCTCTTCCATAGCGGCGGCCATTTTGGCCGCGTGACGTTCGGCGCGGCGCTGCTGCTTTCCGTGTTGACGACGGGAAAAATGCTGCGTCTTTTTGAATTCCTGATGGGCCTGCTCAAAGCCGGAACGAAGGGAAGAGCCAAGGTCTTTCAGGTCAACTTTCAGCCGTTCAAAATCCACCGGGCCGCGCCGCCCTTCCATCGCATCCACAATCGCGCCAAGATTGGTGCCGCATTGACGGCAGAAGCGTTGGCCTTCGGCAGCGGGGCTAGAGCATTTGGGACAGTACATAGAGGAACCTCCAAGCTCGGCTTTACGAAACCTGTACGGGCAAAGTTCGGCTACTTTTTCTTGCGGGAATAGCTGGTTTTCACCACGGTTTTGATATTGCCACGCACGTTGAAATCGCCTTCCAGATGAAATTCCAGCGGGTCACAAACGGTGACAAAATCTTCGCGGATTTTATTGACAACGTGTTCATGAAAGATTTTCACGTCGCGGAATGAGTTGATATACAGCTTCAGCGATTTCAATTCGATGCAACGTTTATGCGGCACATACATAATGTGCAGCGTCGCAAAATCAGGAAAGTCCGAGAACGGGCAAATGGCAGTGAATTCCGCCGAAGTGAAATTGATTTCAATACGTTGCCCCGGATATTCATACGCGAACGTATCCAGCCGATACAAATTCATCTCTGACGCGGGCGTGGAGCGAATCTCCAATTGCGTAGCGGGCGTGATTTCCTGAATAGCAGGAAGAGCGGCTTTTTCTTTTTTATGACGTGACATGCGGTTCTTTACTGCGGATAGAAATTCGGTTGTAAACGGAATTCTACTGGATCAGGGAGGAAAGGCAAATCACGGGCGCAGCTTGGCTACGCTTCATCATCTGTAATCGGGAATTCCAAATGCGTGACGCCGTAGCTGGTTGAAGCGTGCAACGCAAAACCCGCGTGCCGAAACACCGCGAGCATCAATTGATTGTCCGTCAACACATCGGCGCTGAAATGCGTGATGCCGTGCTGCCGCGCCAGGAACACCAGCGCGCCCAGCAACGCGGTTCCGATCCCCTGGCGCTGCATCGCGTCTTCGACCAGAAAAGAAACTTCGGCCACGTGCGGGCGGTCGCCGAGCGCCTGATACTGGCCAAGCGCAACAATCGGCGCATCGGCATTGTCAGGTTCCGGCACAACAGCAAACGTGGCGCACTGCGCGCAGTTCTGTGCGGTCAAATGCTGAAAATCGCTTTCGGATAAAAACTTGATCGGATGCAAAAAGCGATACCGCAATGATGCCAGCGAACAACGCGCAAGCAATAAGCGAACCTTTTCCTGCTCCTCCGAATGCAACAAACGAATGACCAGCGCTGTCCCGTCACGTGATGTCAACGATTGAAAAAATTCTTTCGGCTGCGGTTTGGCTATGATTCCTGCCTTACTTAACATTACTTACGATTCCCTTTCCTTGCCTAAATGCAAGCAAGGCTGCAAGCTGGATGCCAGGATTGCGGCGCGCAGATTGCCAATTATTACATACGGATTGGATTGAGCATTATTCCTCACCCGGAGCAGGAATGACGGAACTGGCACAGACACAAATCATCGGCACTATTCACGCACCGCATGCTGTTGCCGCGCAAACTGTGCTGCAAACGCTGGAGGTAGAAGCACAGACGGGGTTACCGGCTGCCGAAATCGCCGCGCGGCAGAAGCAATACGGCACGAATATGATCCGGGCGACACGCGCACGCGCGGCGTGGCGCATCCTGCTCCAACAATTTGCCAGTCTGGTTGTCGCCCTGCTCGGCGCGGCGGCTGTTGTGGCTTTAGCGACCGGCGATGTGCTGGACGCAGCGGCTATTCTGGTCGTGTTGGTAATCAATTCGCTCGTCGGCTTTTTGACCGAATGGCAGGCTGGGCGCGCGTTGGAAGCTTTGCGGCGCGAAGCGGTCACGACAGCCCGCGTGCGGCGTGAGGGACACGAAATCACCTTGCCAGCCGAAGAACTGGTGCCGGGCGACATCGTGATTTTAAATGCAGGCGACCATGTTCCCGCCGACGCACGCATTATCGAAGCGGCCTCCTTGCGTGTCGAAGAATCCGCGTTGACAGGCGAAAGCACGACTACCGAAAAATCAGCAGCTCCGGTCACACCTAACACGTTGCTTGCGGAACGCACTTCGATGCTTTACCTCGGCACAGCCATTGCCGCCGGGCGCGCCACCGCTGTTGTCACGGCAACGGGTGCGGCCACGGAACTGGGCCGCATTGGCCAACTGGTCGCCGAAGCGCCGGAGGAATCTACGCCGCTCAAACGCAAGCTGGATGAATTAGGGCGACGGCTGGTGTACCTGGTGCTGGTGATTGGCGTGATTGTCGCGGGCGCGGGTTGGCTGCGCGGCGATGATTTGTGGATGATGATCGAGGTCGGCATCAGCTTAGCCGTTGCCGCCGTGCCGGAAGCCTTGCCTGCCGTGACAACCTTAATCCTCGCGCTCGGCGTGCTGCGGATGGCGCGACAACAAGCCATCGTGCGTCGTCTGGCTTCGGTCGAAACGCTCGGCAGCACGACGATCATTTGTTCCGACAAAACCGGCACGCTCACCGAAAACCGCATGACCGTGCGCGAATTTATCCTGGCCGATGGCCGACGAATTGAACTGCCGCCTGCCGCAGCTTCTGTTGACGAAAACCTCGCGCGAGCTGTGCGCGTCGGCGTGCTGTGCAATGAAGCAGCGTTTCATTGGGAAGCCGATGGACAACCGCATTCCGTGGGCGATCCCACCGAAACCGCGCTGTTATTTGCGGCAGCAACAATAGGCATTGACGTTGCGCAGGAAAGAACACGATATGAAAAGCTGGACGAACGTCCGTTCGATGCCACTACCAAACGCATGATTACGATTCATCGCACGGGCGATGACGTGCCGTTCGCACTCCTCAAGGGTGCACCCAACGTCGTGCTGGCGGCGTGTTCGCAGTACCTGGCTGAAAACGAAATCCGCACGTTGGATGCGACAGCACGCGAGCAAATGCTGACGGCGAATCAGGCGATGGCGACGCGCGCGCTGCGCGTATTGGCGTTAGCAGAAAAAGAATTTCGGGATGATGATCTGGAGAGCGGCTACACGTTTCTCGGTTTTGTCGGAATGATAGACCCGCCGCGCGCGGGAGTGGCGGAAGCAATTGGACAGGCACAGCAGGCAGGCATTCGCGTGGTGATGCTCACAGGCGATCAGCTTCACACGGCGCACGCCATCGCGCACGAACTGCGTTTGCGCGGCGACGCCGAACCGCAAGCCCGCCACGCCCGCGATTTGGAAAATGCTTCGCCGCAGGACATCGCGCAACTTGCCTTAACCACCGATGTCTTTGCCCGCGTTTCGCCCGAAGACAAATTGCACATCGTCGCAGCCCTGCAACAAGCGGGCGAAATCGTAGCCGTTACTGGCGATGGCGTGAACGACGCGCCTGCGCTCAAACGCGCCGACATCGGCGTCGCCATGGGCCAACGCGGCACTGAAGTCGCCAAAGAAGCGGCGGATGTCGTCTTAGCCGATGACAACTTCGCCACGATTTTGCACGCAGTCGAAGGGGGGCGCACGATCTACGCGAACATCATTCGCTTCGTGCATTTGATGTTTTCCAAAAATCTCGGCACCGTGTTGGCGATCTTTGTTGCCATTGTGCTGGATTGGCCGTTGCCTCTGCTGCCGCTGCAAATTTTGTGGGTGAATTTATTGACCGATGTTTTCCCCGCGCTGGCCTTAGCCTTAGAACCCACCGCGCCGGGCGTAATGCAACAGCCGCCACGCTCGCCCAATCAGGCGCTGCTTTCGCGTCCGTTTTTGCTGCTTATCTCGTGGCAGGGGGTGCTGCTGGCGGGGATTATTCTGGCTGCCTATGGCTGGTCGCTTCAGACATACGGGGCAGGTGCGCATGCTCGCACGATGGCACTGTTTGCGCTGATCGGTGTGCAAATCGGCCATATGTTCAATTGCCGCTCACGCTCGCGCTCCGCCTTCGCAGGCTTTTTCCGCAATCCTTTTGTGTGGGGCGCAATCGTGATCGTAGTCATCCTGCAACTGCTGGCCCTTTATCAACCTTTCCTCGCGCGTGTGCTGGACACGCGGAGACTGAATGCGACCGATTGGAGTATCGTAACAATCACAATTGTGCTGCCAGTGTTAGTCGTAGAAATTGCGAAGGCCATAGGCCGTTGGCAAAAGAGGGAACGCCAACGGACGCCCCGTCTTTAATCTCTAATCTTCTATTTCAAATCTCCAACCCCTTGCGAACTTTTCCCCTCCTACTGCGGGTATTTTCCGCATGAACGGAATTAAACCGCTACCTGCCGCCTGTGCGGGCGCGAGGCATATTCCTTGCAACAGGGCGCAACAGGAGGACGGCACCTGAGAAACTTCGCCGTAAATTTCTATGATTCAAATTCAACGTATTCTCTGTCCGACCGATCTGTCACCGCAATCGGACGAAGCTCTGCAATATGCTCTGGCGCTCGCTCGTACGTACAGCGCCAAGCTGATTGTTTGTCATTGTGTGCCGCCTTCTATGTTTGTGGATGTAGTAGAGCGGGAAAAATATCGAGAAAAATTTGAAGCCTCGATTCGCGCACAAACAGGAGCGGATTCCACCGAAACGCTGCTGCCCGTATGCGAAGGCATGATTGTCGAAGAAGAACCCGCCACCGCCATTGCTCGTTTGGCGGCGGAGTATCGCATTGATCTGATCGTTATGCGCTCGCGACGGCGTCCGCTGGCGGCGGCACTGCTAGGCTCCACTGCCGAAGCGGTTTGCCGGACTGCGCCTTGCCCCGTGTTGGTCACACATCCCAACGAATTTGAATGGGCGGGACTGAATTCCGATGAAATCAGTATTCGGCGAGTGCTAGTGGCAACAGATTTTTCCAATGATTCCGAACTGGCCTTGCAATACGGCCTCTCGCTCGCGCAGGAACATCAGGCCGAACTGCACTTGCTGCATGCGTTGCCGGTGGCATTGTCGCCCGCGCTGGCCGGGATGCCAGTGGGTATTGAGTCGGATTTCCAACGCGCCGCGCGGCAATTGCATCAGGCCGTTCCCGACGAAGCGCATCTATGGTGCAAGGTCGTGCAATCCGTACGCGCTGGTCAGCCGTACCGGGAAATCCTCACGTATGCCGAAGAACATGACATAGATTTGATTTGCCTGGGCGTTCACGGCGCAGGGTTTTCGATGCGGGCGCTGTTTGGCTCGAACGCCGACCGCGTGTTACGGCAAGCCCCCTGTCCGGTGCTGATTACCCGCCCCCTCAAACCAGCATCGCTCCCGTAAAGGAACGCAGGCTGCGGAGTTTTGCCATTTAATAGCGCGAAACTCCGCGCCCGACTTTCCGGGGTGTGCTTTTTTGCCTGGCTTGGCAATTGCACTTCCTGCAGGTATGAAAAAGCTGTTTTGCCAGGCGATTTTTTCCGCATTTTTTTTCGCACTTCTGAGTAATCATCAGCCCGTCCTTGCACAATCAACCAAACCTGCCCCGAAAGCAGTTTCGCCCAAGCCCAAACTCACTGAAGTCGAGCTTGTCGAGGCGCGCGAACGGCTTGGGCAGCTGGGCTACTGGGTTGATCTGGAAGCCAAAGGCTTGGATGCTTCCCTACATCACGCCCTGATCGCCTTTCAAAAATCGAAGGCCGTAAACGAACTGGCACGCTCACCGCGCAGGAGTTGCAAGCCCTGCGCAGCGCCAAACGACCGCAGCCGCGCGAAACGGGCGTTGCCCATATCGAAGTGGATTTGACACGGCAGGTGCTGTTTGTTGTGGAGGAAGACAGCGCACGGTTACGCATCCTCCCGGTTTCCACCGGCTCTGGCGAATGGTTCACTGAAGGTGGCAGGACGCGGCAGGCGATTACGCCCACCGGACGCTTCAAAATCCAATGGCAAATTAAAGGCTGGCGCAAAAGCCCGCTGGGATTGCTGTACTATCCCAACTATTTTTATGACGGCATCGCCATTCACGGCAATCCCGCCGTACCAAGTGTACCCGCCAGTCACGGTTGTGTGCGCATCCCGATGTTTGCGGCGCAGGAATTCAGCGAGATCGCCACGGTGGGAATGGAAGTGATTCTTTATGAAGATGCGAACGCACCCATCGTTAAACTTCCCTTCTGACAAAACGCACAGCAACGCCAAAAGAAAAAGGAGGAGCACGAAGATGCTCCTCCCAACCAATCAGCGCAGAAATACGTTAGAAATTGATGCGCGCGACAATCTGCACCAATCGCCCGCCAGGATCATTGGTCGTT
Source organism: Blastocatellia bacterium (assembly GCA_046331525.1). Classification (GTDB taxonomy): domain Bacteria; phylum Acidobacteriota; class Blastocatellia; order RBC074; family RBC074; genus JAFDVL01. Next base: position 64,729 of record JAXLQQ010000010.1, on the reverse strand, counting down.
GAGGTGTCCTGATAGGCGTTCCTCGTTTGCCCAAAAGCGGCGTTGTTGAAGTTCGTGATGCTATTCACGTCATTAGCCGGACTGCCCACCATAAAGTTGATGTTATTGAAGGCATCCAGGAATTCCGCCCGCAATTCAAAATTGAAGCGTTCAGTGAAGCGGATTTTCTTCACCGCGCTCAAATCGAATTTCGTGAATTTCGGCCCGTACAAAACGACGTTGCTGAAGCCACACTGGCCGGTGTAGGTTTGCAGGCAAGTGGCGTCACTGGCCGGGGCAATATAGCGTCCAGAAGGTGCGCCAGAGCTATAGCCGCTGCCCGTGAAGCTGAAGGCTTTGATCGTGTTGTCAACGATGTCTTGCGGCAGGAAGAAGGTCTTCTTGCCCGCATCGTCCTGGCGGATTTTGACGGCATTCTGTAAATCTTTGCGCGTCATGCCGACCAATTGCACATTGCCGAAATTGAACGAGCTACCACTTTGCAGCCGCGCCGCGCCGTGGAATTCCCAGCCGCCCAGCGCCAGGTCAGTCGCTTTGTTCATATTGCCGAACAACGCTTTGCCCTTGCCAATCGGCAGTTCGTAAATCCAGTTCATCTTCAGGCCGTGCCGAATGTCGAACGGCGACACGGTGTTGTCCAGATTCAGATTGCGCATGCTGACATAATTCTTGGCCACCGCAGAACTGCTGGCAAAGTAATTCGTCAGCCCTTTGGAGAAACTATAGCTCCCCTGCACTAACAATCCGTGCGAGAGGCGACGCCGCAATTCAACCGTGAGCGCGTTGAACTTCGACCAGTTGCCGTTATCCACCAGAAAGGCTCCGCCGAATTTACCGGGATTCACGACAAATTGATTGGCGGCGAAACCAGCAGCCCCCGCATTCTGCCGACGCGCCAGGTTGCCAATCATATTGTTGGCAAAGCCCAACGCATCCGGCGCATTGGGAAACAATGCATTCACAAATGTTGCATTGCGGAAAAGCGAAGCCGACGTGTTGGGATAGGCCGCCGCGTTCGCCGTATCTTTTGAGCCAGTGAAATAGCCAAGCATGATCGGCAGCGGAGACGTGCCAGCACCGAAGTAGCCAAAGCTGCCAGCACGCGTGCCACCAGCGGCATTGTTAGCTATTAAATTCGCTTGCGCCAGTTTGAATTCATTGGCAAAACCATTCTCAATGATGTTGGTTTCATTGAGATTGTATTGCCGCCACAGCTTGACGCCGTGATTGCCAACATAACGAACCTCGACCACCGTGTCTTTCGAGATTTCGCGTTGCACGCCAATCGTCCACGATTGCACGTAGCCGAGTTTGATGTTCGGCAAAAAGGCATTGGCACTGTTCGACGGACTGCCCTGCAACGGGTAAACCGGCCCGCTAGGAATCGTCGGCGGAGCCAATTGACTGGCGTTGCGGAACAACACCGGCAGCGTCCCCAGATTGCCGTTGCCTAAACTTTTCGTGGCGTCCACATTGCCGCCGGGATTCGCGCCCAAAATGCTGGACACGACGTTCATGCCTTCGCGCACGAAGGCAATGGAATAACCGCCGCGCAGCACCGTCTGCCCGGTTTCACCCAATACCCGCTTCAGCATGCCGTTGCCATTCGGACTCCACGCAAAGCCGAGGCTCGGCGCAAAGTTTTTGAAGGAGGTATCAAACGCTTTGTCGCCTTCCTTGAAAAGCGTGAATTCGGTTACCTTGCCCGTAGTCGTTCCCGGTTTGAAGAGATTGCCCGCGCCGGAAACGCCGAACAATTCGGCATACGTCGTTTTCGCATACGCCTGATTGAGCGCGGTGAAGGGGAATTGCACTTCCCAACGCAAACCGGCATTGACGGTCAGGTTTTGCCGCGCTTTCCAGCTATCCTGCACATAACTGCCCAGCTCGCGCTGGCGCGCGCGTTCGACGTAAGCGCCGAGATAGTTATATTTCGAGCCCGTCTCATCCACATACGCCGTTGCGCCAATCGTCGTTACCCGTCCAGTCAGGGCGGCGTAGATGGCTTGGGCGCGCGTCAAATCAGCGCCTGACGGAATCGCCGCCTGCCCGTTCGCCTGCGTCGGGAAGTTACTGGCGGTCGTGAACACGGCACTGGCCGGGTCGGTCGTGTCCAGTCCGAAAGTAATCGTCGGCACGACGCCACCGTTGTAGGCGCTGCTCCAGAAATTGATCTGGCTGAAATTGAAACCAAAGCTCAGGTTATGCGCGCCCCGCGACCAGCTCACGTTATCGTTGAATTGCTTCGCGGGTGCGTTACGACGACTTGGAGAGCGGCTGACCGTTGGATTCGTGATGCCAGCGTTGACAAAGCCCGCTGCTGTTAAGCTACTGCCGATGGCAAAGCCGTTTTGATTGGCAAACTGCCCAGCGTTGATGTTCGGGAAGAACAACACGGTGCCACCTGTGATACCGAAGCGCGCCTCATTCACCAACGTTTGTGTGATCGTCGAACGCAACGCCGTCACGTTCGAGAACCGATTTGATCCCTGGAACCCCTCATTCGGGAAGCCGGGGAACGCTGGGTCTACGTTATTGAGAAAGTCCACCTTGCCGGTGAAGTATTGATAGTTCCAGATGTTTTCTAAATGGTGCTTGCTGGTCGCATTTAAATCCAGGCGCACCGTCGGAAAGTAACGCGATTGCCCGCCCACATTGGTGAAAGTGAAATCCTGATAGTTCGGGTCAGAGCGCGCCGCAACGCCGCCCTTACTGGTCGAGGAGCGAATGTCCGCCAGCAGTTTGGCGACCGTCGGATCAGGCGTTGAGGTGCAGGGTGAAGTGGGTTGACCGCTGGGCGCGCAATTCGTCTTGCCCGCAATATCCAACAGGTTGACCTGATAGGTCGTGCCGCTCAGGGTGTATTTGAAAATTCCTTTTTCCGCGTCCGGGCTGAGGATGGTGCGGGTACGGGTGAACTGCTCCGGTAATTTATATTCTTCGTAGTTGACGAAGAAAAAGGCTTTGTCTTTGCCATTGAAAATCTTCGGCAGCCAAATCGGGCCGCCGAGGCGGAAGCCATATTGATTCAGCAAAATGCGATTGCGCGGCGCTTTGCCCGTGCGCGGATCAGCGGGCAGGTCACGGTTATTGAACCAGTAATTTGCATTGAGCCAGGGGTTGCGATGGTATTCGTACAAGCTACCGTGAAATTCGTTCGTGCCGCCACGAGTAACGAATTTGATTTGCACAGCACCTTCGCTGGAACTTTCTGAACCCGGCGTCGCCGTCGAAACCGTCACTTCATCAATCGCGTCAATGCGGGGGCGAATGTAGGTGAAAAATCCGTCTGAAGACTTCAGCACATTGTCCTGCACATTCACGCCGTCCATCGAAATGTTAAGCGAACCTTTCGGCAAACCATTCACCGAAGATTGGCGCGGACGGCCCGGCGAACTGGTGCCCGGCAGCAACAATACTAAATCCAAAGCGTCGCGCGAGGTGAAAGGCAATTCCGTGATCTGTCGCCCCGTAATCGTCGTCGCAATATTGGCCGATTGCGTTTGCAACACTTCGCCGCCGCTCTGAATTGTAACGGTTTCGCTTTGCGCGCCCACTTCAAGCGTAGCGTTCACGGTGGCAGGCGTTCCAGCATCAATCTTGACTTCATTGATGGCTACGGTTTTGAAGCCGCGCGCTTCGATAACAACCGCGTATGTTCCTGCGCCGAGCGACGGAATGGTATAGCCGCCATTCGTGGCCGTCGTAGTTTGGAACTCGGCCCCGGTAGCCATATTTTTGACCTTCACCGCAGCGCCTGTCACCACAGCGCCGGACGGATCAATTACAGTGCCGGACAACGACGCCGTAGTTCCCTGTCCAAACACCAGCACAGAGCTGGCAAGGAGAAGGAAAAGAGGAGTCATAAGTCTCATCAGCGATTTCATAATTTGGGTCCTCCTGATAGTTGGTCAGCAGACCGATTGCTGCAGCGGCCTGCTTTGAGTTTCTCTACAAAAACTTGATGCGAGGATGCGGGATTGCTTCCTGATTTGATCGTGATTCGGGTAAAGAGTGCTGGTATATCTGCTTGCAAACCAAAAAGCTTGCCGAGCCTCACGCATCTCAATCGAAACTCCGTCTGGTGCTTGAAGGAGCAGAAAAGCAAGCATTGTGCCAGCTGGACAACCTAACGATTTTCCCGATTAGTGCCTGCTTATCTGCGGGCGCACAAAATCACGTCTAAAAATTTTATCCATTATTCTGAATAAGATTCAGAATTTTGTACGCCTCAAAAACAGTGGCGACCCCAAAAACTGCCGCGCCGCTTGAAACACAGGTCAAATGCCCCGCGAATAGCTGAGGAGCAAAGGCTTCAGGTGCTGGCATTCGACTTGCCCGTGCTGACATATTGCCAGCGAGAAAGTCTAAGCCAAGCGTTGACGCACCCCGTCTGGCTCGCGTAGAATTCGCTGTACTTAATTTCCTACCAACTCGGTAAGCCCTGTGATGGCGAATGCCTGGTGAGGCATAAAAGCCGAGGCTGACAAGAAGCTGCTGTGGTTTTGAGGAAGCTGATGTGAGCTAATGTTTCGGGCCGTTGCAAGCCTGAGTGAAATACCGAGGAGATTTCCTATGCTTTTAGATTTCAAACGTTCCACCGTGCGCCGCCTTGCGCAGGTGTTGATTTGTGCTTTGCTCTCTTCATCGTTCACGGGCTTCGCCCAGGACGACAAGAAAGAGAAAGAAAAGGCCAAACAGCGGAAAGAACAACAACGCGCTGGGCAAGCGGAAAGGATGAACAGCGTTTACAAGAAGTGGATGGATGAGGACGTTGCCTACATTATTACCGACGAAGAAAAGAAAATCTTCAAGTCGCTCAAGACCGATGACGAACGCGAACAATTCATCGAACAGTTCTGGCTGCGCCGCGATCCTGACCCGGACACCGATGTTAACGAATACCGCGAGGAATATTACCAGCGCATCGCCTACGCGAACGAAAACTTCGCCAGCGGCATCCCTGGTTGGAAAACAGATCGCGGGCGCATTTACATTATGTTCGGCAAACCGGACGAAAAAGAATCGCATCCGTCGGGCGGCTCCTACAATCGTCCCGTGTGGGAAGGCGGCGGGACAACGTCAACCTATCCGTTTGAAACCTGGTGGTATCGTTACCTGGAAGGAGTTGGCTCCGACATTGAAATCGAGTTCGTAGACCCCAGTGGTTCTGGCGAATATCGCATTGCGCGCAATGCCAACGAAAAAGACGCGCTGCTGTATGTGCCGAACGCTGGATTGACGCTTTCGGAAGAACTAGGATTGTCAACCAAAGCAGACCGCATTGCGGGTTATTCAGCTAACAATACTAATGGTAACCAGATGTTTGGTCAGCGCGCCAAAGATCAGCCGTTTGAAAAGCTCGCACAGTTGGCTGCGTTGCAACGCGCGCCCAAAGTGAAATTCAAAGACCTCGAAGCAACGCTCGGATTTTCAGAAGACCCCAAAATCAATGTGGACGTCCTGGCTACCGGGATGGCCATTAACTTTGCACGAGTGACGGATTCGGCCGTCATGACCTCCTTCACCCTGCAACTGGAAAACTCCGATTTAGTTTATAAATCCAAAGGCGGCATCCAGGAAGCAGCGGCGAATATTCACGCCCGCATCACGAATGTTTCCGGTCGTCGAGCAGCCCTGTTTGAAGATGTAGTGACCTCGAATTACCTGCCGGAACAACTCGAAACAGGGCAGAAATCAAAATCGGTTTATCAGAAAGACCTGTTGTTGCCCCCCGGCACCTATAAAATTGACCTTGTGGTGCGCGATGTGAATAGCGGACGCACTGACATCAAACATCAAGGCTTTGTCGTTCCAAAGTATAGCGAAAGCGAATTGTCCTCTTCTACCCTCGTACTGGCCTCGCGGATTGAGTCGCTCAATGGGCGTTTGGCGACGGGGCAATTTATTCGCGGACAGATGAAGGTGATTCCCAACGCCACGGCAGAATACAAGTCAGATCAAACGCTTGGGTTGTATATGCAGGTCTACAACGTAGCCATAGATCAGGCCACGTTGCGCCCCAGTGTGGATATTGAATATGTCATCACGCATTCCGGGAAAGATAAGGAAGTCCTGAAATTCAAAGAGGACGGAAAATCCGGGTTGGGTTCTCTGAATGGACAACAGATTACTTTGGCGCGGTTGATTCCGCTCAAGCAACTCCCCCCGGGTTCCTACGACGTAGCCGTAAAAGTTACGGACAACGTGGCGGGTAAGAGCTTCACGCGCAAAGAAGTCTTCACAGTTGTCAAAAGCAGTTAGTTTATAGCAGAATGCGGCAGGCTGAAGAGAAACCGCACCTTTCGGCCTGCCGCCCAGCGCATCCCGCAGCCCGTCGCCCCACCTGAAGTCACGCTCAGGCAGTTTCTGAGATTTACTTTATGTCGCTCGCCTATTCCTCCTTTGCCGGATGCGCTCTCAAACACGTTTTGCTCTGCACCAGTTTAGTCGTGGCCGTCAGTAGCCAGACGCCCACCGATTCCGCCGACAAGAAACGCGCCGCCGCGTCAGAAAAGCAAATCAACGCTGATCTTAAGCTGCTGCTCAATGATTATTACGCGGGTAAGCCCGTACGCGCGAAAGTTGTGATTCCAGCGAATGAACGCGGGCTGGAAGTGCTGGACGGGCAACTTAAGATTTACCCGGTGCCGGAATTAACAGCGGCGGTGCAGCCGGGAGAAATGGTGCTGATCAAAGAACTGCGCTTCAAAAACCGGGAAATCGAAGTGCGCTTTGACGGCGAGCGATTGACTGAACCTGTCAATCCGCCGCCGCCCGCAGGCATCCCTGGCCTTACGCCCATTGGCCCGCACGGTTCTGATGCCACCGTCGGCCCACCGCCCGCTGCCCTTGCGCCCAGAACGCCCAAAGTGGCGAAGCCGATGCCTGATCCGCGCGTCGTGTTGCGATTTTCCCGCGAAATTGAAACCCGCGATCTGAATCTGCAAAGCATCAATCGCCTGCTCTCTCCTGCCGTAGACATCACCACGCTGGTTCCCAATCCAGCCCTGGTCACAAAAGAAGCGCCTGCCGCTCGTCCCCGCCTCGCAGAACAAGCGCAGCAGGCAGCCACGACCGAAGGCATTCCGATCGCGCCCGTTACTGGAGAGTTAGTCGGTGCGCCCGTCAGCGTGGGCGAACTGGTCATTGAATGCTCCGTGCCCGGCGCGCGGTTATACATTGACGGCACATTCAGCGGCACTTCTCCCCGCACAGTGCAATTGATTATGGGTGTACATACCGTATTACTCGTCGCGCCTAATCAAAGCCAATTCGAGCAAAAATTCTTCCTGCCTGCTGGCAAAATCGCAACGATCAAAGCGGACTTGGCACCAGCCAGAAAATAAGCTTTTGGCCGTTAGCTATTAGCTTTTCGCCAATCCTTGATTACAATTTGCCTTCCTGTGTTTACGCATATTTGCGAACCGTTGACGGCTCACGGCCCATCCCTGTCTATGAAAATTTCCCGCACACAATGGAACACTCTTTTCGCGGCTCAAGCCGGATGGATGCTGGATGCGATGGATGCGATGCTGTATTCATTTGCTCTGACCACGTTGGCACAAGAGTTTGCCTTGACGCTGGAACAGGCAAGCCGCATCGCTTCGGCACAGCTTTTTGCGGCGGCGATGGGCGGCATTGGCTTTGGCATGCTGGCGGATCGCATTGGGCGCAAAACTTCACTTTCGTTCACGCTGTTGCTGTATTCGCTGGCGAGCGCGGGGACGGCGACAACCGGATGGCTACCCGTTTCGCCGCTGTGGCAATTGATCGGCTGGCGCGCCCTGCTGGGTTTGGGAATGGGCGGCGAATGGGCGTGCGGCGCGGCGCTCGTGGCCGAAACCTGGCCTGCCGAAATGCGCGGGCGCGCGATTGCGATTATGCAATCTGGCTGGGCGATTGGGTACATCATCGCGGCACTGCTGGCCGCTGCGTTTTTGCCGAATTGGCGATTGTTATTTTTTCTGGGACTCTTCCCTGCCTTGCTCACGCTTTGGGTGCGGCGACACGTGCCGGAAACGTTGGATGAGGCGCGCAAACAAAATCCGGCCTCGCCACTTGAAGTATTTAGCCCCGCCTTTCGCCAATTCACGCTGCGCGCGGGAGCCGTAGCGATTTGCGTGCTGATTGCGTATTGGGGGTGTGTTACGTGGTTGCCGGGCTTTTTGGCCTCGCCCGTAGCCAGAGGCGGCGCGGGAACAGCATCATAAAGGCATGCGGATTATTCCGGTGAGTCGGCGCGTTTCTCGGCTATTTGAGTTTCGGTGTAATTGCCGATTGGCTAGGACGCAAACCAGCGTTTATTTTGTACCTGCTTGTCACAGCGGTTGTCACGCCGCTGTATGGCCTGAACGCGACTAATCAAACTTTGTTGATGACGTTGGGGCCGGTACTCGGTTTTTTTGGTTCCGGCTATTTCGGCATTTTCGGTGCGATGGTGTCGGAATTATTTCCGCAACGAATTCGTGCGACGGCATTGGGTGTCATTTACAACATTGGGCGCGCCGCCAGTGCGCTCTCGCCTTGGCTGGTCGGAGCTATAGCCGAACACAAAGGCGTCGGCCCGGCGCTGGGCGTCACGTCATTATTCCTGCTCGCGGGCGCGGCATTGATGTTGACCTTGCCGGAAACGCGCGGAAAACAGCTCGAAGCCTGAACACGCCTTCGCAATCAATTCCTTTCAGCGGTATAATCCGCGCCGTCGCAAATCCATTTTTTACAGTCCACTTAAACGAAAGGAAAGCACCATGTCTGCACCTGCATCACATCTTGATCCCTTCATTGCGAACTGGAATCGTGTTCATAATCAAAGCACAAAGATTATGAAGGCTGCGCCCAATGACAAATATGATTGGAAGCCCGCGGATACCGCGATGCCGCTCGGTGAATTGATGAACCATCTGTATGTCGCCGAATCGCTATTTATTGACTCCGCAATGACCGGCGGCTTCAAGGGGGAAGATTTGCCGAAACCGATCAATGACACGGACGAATTGATCGCGGCTTTCGACAAATTGCACCAAGAAGGTGTGGCGAAAATCGCTTCGCTCACGCCGGAACAAATGAATGAAATCGTCGCGCCGTTTGGCCCTGACAAAGCAATGCCGCGCTCGTTCCTGATGAATGTTATGCTGGAGCATGAAATCCATCATCGCGGCCAGCTTTACACGTATCTGCGCATTTTGGGCTGTGAATGCCCTGCGTTGTTTGGCTAATGAACGCTGAAGAATTCAAAACCGCACGGGCTGCTTATGCTTGTCTGCCGATTCCGCAATTAATCGAATTGCTGGCGAGCGACGAGTTGCCTGTGCGGTTTTTGGCCGAAATGGCGCTACGCGATGCCACCAGCACCTGACTTCATTTTCAGCCTGCGGCCTCGCAGGAAGAACGCGAAAAGGCGATTGAAGAGTGGCGCGAATGGTGGCGCGCAAACGAAGCAACGAATAAAAAGCGATGGCAAAAAACATAATTGGCAATGCCGTCAAACAGCGCCCGCAGGACGATCCGAGCTACCGCGAACGCGCCTACGAATTGGTGCTGCGCATTCCGGTAGGCCGGGTGATGAGTTACGGTTTAGTCGCGCGCGTGCTCGGTATCGGGTACGACGCGCGCGCCATTGGCAACATTATGTACGCGACACCAGACGATGGGCGCGACATCCCGTGGCATCGCGTCATAAACTCACAAGGCGGCTGTTCGACCGCCGGGCAAACGTCGCCGCCCGATTTGCAGCAACGCCTGCTCACCAGCGAAGGCATTGTCTTCAACGACAAGGGCAAATGCGACATTGAAAACTATCTTTGGATACCGCCGGAATACGAAGCGGAAGCGAAGCCGCAAAATCAAGGTAATTTATTCGATTAGTGACTGTCATTTTGCATTCTCCGTTTTTTCCCGGAAAAGTAATGGAGAATGCAAAATAGCAACACTCCCAATAGAACAAAGCTCTTATGTTCGCACGCAACATTCTTTTCACGCTTTGCCTGCTCTGTGCAACGCTCTGTGCGCTCGCGCAATCGCGCCCGGCTCCTGCGAACAAAACATTCACGCATCCCAAAGGCTATAGCTTGCAGCATCCGGCAGATTGGCGGGTGGAGAGCAATGCTGAGTTTGCGCAGTTACTGCCACCAGGATTGACGGCAGAAGATCAAACCGAAAACATTCGCGTTTTGACTGAAGCGGTTCCCGTAGACGCAGCCGATCCGCGCTTCACTGCCGAACTCGATCAACTCGCCGCACAGCTTCCCGGCTTTAGCAAACTCGGTACGACGCAAAATTACAAAACCAAAAGTGGCACGGGCGTGCGCGCCCTGTGGGCAGGAATGAATCAGACGACCGGGCAGCGCGTACAACTTCGCCTCTATGCAACAACGCTGAACGGTTTGGCGATTGTGCTGTTTGCGGCAGGCTTGCCGAACAAACTGGAGGCGCACGAAATGATCCTGCGCGACATCGCCGCCAGCATTGCGTTGCCCGCTGCTGTATCCAACACACCACAGCGAAGCACACCGCCTGCCGCGAATGATCGCTCGCCCTTAGCACAACAATGGCTGCAACGATTGCGCGGCAAAAAGCTGACGATGCTCAGCAGTTATAACAGCGGCGGCGGCGGCGGCGGAATGAGCAGCAAAACGGAAATCTATTTAAATGCGGACGGCTCGTTTCTGGGCCGTTCAGAAAGCTCCGTTTCAGTTTATGTGCCGGGCGCAAACGGCGGTTCGAGCGGTATGCAAAAAGCGGTTGGCACGTGGCGCATCTACGCAAAAGACGGACAGGCGCTGCTGGAAATAAAATACGAAAACGGACAAATCGAAACTAATGCCCTGCAAGCCAACGGCGAACAAACCTTCATCAATGGCAAACGTTGGTTTGTTACGGAGCAATAAAGGAAATCATTATGGACAATGCACCGGTTCGACAAGCACCCTATCAAGTCGCCAAGCCAACTTATTCCGTCGCACATCATATGGTCACAACAGCATTTGAATTACCGGGCTTTCGTGTCGTGCGCAATCTCGGTGTTGTGCGCGGTATTACAGTGCGCTCGCGTTCCATCTTTGGCACGCTCGGCGGTAGCCTGCAAACATTGGTCGGCGGCAACATTTCGCTGTTCACGCAATTGTGCGAGAAGGCGCGCGAAGAGGCATTCGAGATTATGGTGCAGCACGCTTCTGAGATTGGCGCGAACGCGATCATCGGCGCGCGCTATGATGCAAACGAAGTGATGAATGGTGTGACAGAGGTCTTGGCCTATGGCACAGCAGTGATTGTGCAGCCGCTAGAAAATGCCAGTTATCAATCTTGAGGTATGACAGGGGGCCCGCCTGTCTGCGCTGAGAGATTTGCCCGTTTTATGACAGATGGCCCGTCTGTCATATCTTGGAGGAGTACCCTATGAAAACTCTGTATTTCACTTGTGCCTGTTTCTTATTGCTGGCGTTTTCGGTCAGCGCGCAAACACCACGTCCGATGACGTTCGATGACGTGATGGCATTAAAAACCGTGGGGACGACAGCTATCTCACCTGACGGCAAATGGATCGCCTACACGCTCGCATACGCGGATATGAAGGAGAACGAACGGCACACGGAAATCTGGATGGTCGCAGCAGATGGCGGTAACGCACGCCGCTTCACGACCGGCAAAAACGACACTACGCCAACCTGGTCGCCCGATGGACAATGGCTGGCATTCCTCTCGACACGTGGCACAGGTGAAGCCACGAAGCCGCAGATTTATGTTATTTCGCCTTTTGGTGGCGAAGCGGAAAAGCTGACCGAAGCCAAAGCGGGCGTCAGTTCGTTTGCGTGGGCACCTGACAGCAAACGCCTTGCCTATGTCGCACAAGTGCCGCTCACAGATGCCGAAGAGAAAAAGCAAAAGGACAAAGACGATGCGCAAGTCGTAGATGCGAATTTCCGTTTCTCGCATTTGTGGACGATTGACGTGGAAGCGAAGAAAGCCACCGAAGTAGTCAAAGCCGATCTCGTCCTCAGCGATCCGCAGTTCTCGCCCGATGGCAAGCGGCTTTCGTACACCGCGCTGCCAACAACCAAAGCCAACGACGGCAACCTGAGCGATGTGTATATCGCGCCAATACAGACGGCAGCAACACGCCGCGCAAGCTCTATGAAAACGCGGGGCCGGACAGCGGTGCGCGCTGGTCGCCTGATGGCAAATGGATTTCGTTCGCAGCCGCGAACCGAAGAACGGTACGCTCGGATTTCAGAAACTGTATGTGATTGCCGCCGAGCGCACGCCGCGTCAACTCGCGCAAAACTTCGACGGCACAGTTCCGCCTGTCACGTGGTCACGTGATGGCGCAACGTTATATTTTGCTGTTGGCCAACGCACGACAGGGCAAGTGTTCAGCGTCGCAGTCGGCAGCGGAGAAGCGAAACGAATAACCTCTGGTGACGCCGTCATAGTAACCTCTCTGTGGCCCGCAATGCTGATAGACTTGCGTTCACACGCAGCGATTTGCAGCAGCAGCCGGATGTATATGTTGCTTCGCTGGCGGGCGCAATCAGACCAAGCTCACCGATCACAATCCGCAATTGAAAGACATTGCGCGCGGGCGCGGTGAAGTTATTAAGTGGAAGAGCAAAGACGGCATGGAAATCCGAAGGCATTTTGATTTATCCGTCGGTTACGAAGCGGGCAAACGCTATCCGCTCATTGCCAACATTCACGGTGCCCGTCCGGCGTATGGACGCAAGCCTTCCCCGGCTCGTGGAGCAACTACGCGCACGTCTGGGCGGGCAAGGGCTGGGCCGTGTTTTTGCCGAATGTGCGGGGCAGTTCAGGCTACGGCGAAAAGTTTCTGCTGGCCAATTTGAAGGGCTGGGGCGGCGGCGATTATCAGGATATTCAAACGGGACTGGGATGAACTCATCAAACGCGGCATTGCTGATCCTGATCGTTTGGGGCAAGCGGGCTGGTAGCTACGGCGGTTATATGACAGCGTGGACGCTGACGCAAACAAATCGCTTCAAAGCGGTGATGGTCGGCGCAGGCTTGACGAATATGTTTTCGATGTATTCGACGAACGATTTGCAGCGGACGTTAGAAAGCTATTTCGGCGCACAGCCCTGGGATGATTTGGAGGCCTACTGGACAAAGACTTCGGCAATGGCCCACATTAAAAAAGCGAAAACGCCCACGCTGATTTTGCACGGCGCAGCCGATACCCGCGTGCCTATTGGACAAGCTCAGGAACTGTATATGGGCCTGTTACAAAACAACGTGCCGGTGCAATTGGTCTTCTTCCCGCGCGAACCGCACGGTTTACAGGAACCGCGCCATCAACTCGACAAGATGAAACGCGAATACGCGCATTTTGCGAAGTATGTGCTGGGCATTGACGAAGACAAGAAAGCCTTGACCGCCAGCACTGAAGGCAAGAAGTAATACGCAACTGATTCCCAGCCCCTGCCCCCGGCCACAAAACGGAAATGGATTTTGTGGTCAGGGGGCAGGAAGCAGTTTTGTCTGTTTGAATTATGCTGAGACCCCGATTCACCTTGCTGGTTGTGCTGTTCCTGCTCACGGTCGTTTCTGCGCAACGCAGCAAAGCACCAAAGAAGCCTGTGGATACTACCGCCAAAACCTATTCTTTCTCTGCCGCACAAAGCCAGATCACGCTCACACTCGTGCAGGAAGGCATGCTGCGCAAGATTCACCCCACACATCACGTCGGCGTCAAAAGCTTCAGCGGGCGCATTCAACTGCTCGCCGATGAAAGCAAGACGACGGTCGAGCTGGAGGCTGAAACGAAATCGTTCGTAAATATTGATAGCGATATGCAAGATTTCGAGCGCAGCGGCTTTCACAAAGTCTTGCACGAAGAGGTGTTGGCCAGCGCACGGTACGCGACGATCAAATTTCGCTCCGTGGCAATCAGCAACATCCAGAAATTCGGCGACAATCGCAGCTTCACGTTGCACGGCGATTTGACGTTGCGTGACGTAACGCGCCGTGTGGCCTTCCCCGTCAAAGTCACGCTCAATGGCACTCAACTGCGTGCGACGGGCGAAGAAACGATCAAGCAAACGGACTTCGGCATCACGCCGTATTCCGGCGGCTTAGGCGCAATCAAAATTGGCGATCCGTTGACTGTTAATTTTACCATTGTCGCCACCGCTAACTGAGAAGACTTGTATGGCACAACCACTCCGACTTGAACCACGACCCGTTATCGAAATTCTTAGCCCAGCCACGCTCGAAAAACTCGGCGAAGTTGCCGTGGATTCTGCCGCTGATGTGCGCGCCGTGATAACAACCGCACGCGTAGCGTTTCGACAATGGAGCACATTGGATTACAAACAACGCGCCGCCGTTTTGTTGTCAGCGCGTGATTTGCTGCTTGCACGTCAAGAAGACATCATCCAAACGATCTGTGCCGAAAATGGGAAACCGCGTTTGGAAGCCATCTCCGAATTTTTCTACGTTTGTGATGTCATTACGTTTTATGCCAAGCAGGCAAAACGATTTCTCAAACCCGAACACGTCACGCCGCATTTACTGCGCAACAAAAAGGTCACAGTACATTACGAGCCGCGCGGTGTTATTGGCTTGATTACGCCTTGGAATTTCCCGTTCATCCTCACGATTGGCGAAGCGATTCCGGCGTTGATGGCGGGCAATGCGGTGGTCATCAAACCTTCAGAATGGACACCGCTGATTGCAAAACTCGGCGGCGAGATTTTGCAGCAAGCTTTCACGAATGCGGGATTGCCAGCAGAGATTCTGCAGATCGTGAATGGCTACGGCGAGACAGGTGGAGCGCTCGTGGACGAAGCCGATATGATTGCGTTCACGGGCAGCGTGAATACGGGTAAGCGCATTGCCGAACGCGCAGCGAAACGATTAATCCCGGTCAGCCTCGAACTCGGCGGCAAAGACCCGATGATTGTGTGTCGCGATGCCGATATTGAGCGTGCAGCGAATGCTGCGGTGTGGGGCGCGTTCACAAATTCGGGCCAGGTTTGTATTTCGGTCGAGCGCGTGTATGTGGAGGAAACCATCGCGGACGAATTCACCAGGCGCGTCGTCGAAAAAACCAAACAACTGCGACAAGGCATCGATGAAAAGACCTCAGAGCAGCGTGTTGACGTGGGCGCAATGACTTTCCCGCGTCAAATCGAAACGGTGGAAGATCACGTCAACGATGCCAAAGCGCACGGCGCAAACATCCTGACGGGTGGCCAACGCAATCCGCATCTACCCGGTCGTTTCTACGAGCCAACGGTACTCGCCAATGTGGATCATTCGATGAAAATCATGACCGAAGAGACCTTCGGCCCTGTTCTGCCAATAATGCGAGTCAAGAATGAAGCGGAGGCGTTGCGGCTGGCGAATGACTCAATTTATGGCCTGAACGCGAGCGTCTGGACAAAAGATAAGGCGAAAGGCGAACGAATTGCGGCACAGGTTGAAGCGGGCATTACCTGCGTGAATGATGTGATTGTCGGCTTTGCAATGACGGATGCACCGTCGGGCGGATTGAAAGAAAGCGGCCTCGGCAAACGGCACGGCGCGCACGGCATTCGACGGTTCTGCCATGAACAGGTTATCATCACTGACCGCTTCGGTTTGAAGCGGGAAATTCTTTGGTTCCCCTACACGGCAAAAACAGAGCGTTTGTTGTTGCGCGGGATTGGCGCACTCTTCGCAAATCGGCTTTCGCAAAAATGGAAAGCCTTACTTGGAGAAAAAACGAAATGACAACCGAAAATCATCAGCCGACGGCGGCCTCTTCACAAGCTCCGATTGACGGCGGCAAGCTGATCGTGCTGACGGCTCCTTTAACTGAAATCATTGACCACGCCGGATACTTCATTCAAATGAGTATGGCGTCGTTGCCGATTTGGTTAGAGGGCATTCTGAACAAAAAATACCCGCAATGGCGTGAGGTGGAATACAACGCGGACGGCTCGGCCAAATATATGCCCGCCGGGATCCGTTTGGTCGAAGCATCGTTGCTCAGGCAATACAGCACGGATGACATCGTGTGCTGCTACCCGCAAGACCTGCATAAATTCGTTGGCCCAAACACGCGCGTTGTGGCCGTGTCCACGCATAATCCTCTCGGCGTGACATTTGCTGCGGGCGTGTACACGTCCATTTTTGGTTCATCGCGCGAGCCGATCAATTCGCATTACTCAAAAGAATTATTTGCGACGATCAAAGCCAACCCGCACCGCTCTAATTTCAAAGTCATCGTCGGCGGCAGCGGCGGCTGGCAGATTATTCAAACCAACAGTTACGAAGACCTGAGCATTGATTGCGTCGTCGAAGGGCGCAGCGAATCTACTGACACACTGGATTTATTTGCCAAAGCGATTCGCGGCGAGGCATTGCCGAAACAAGTGGACGTTGTGCATCCGAAAGACCGCAATGCGTTTTTGTTTCCTGACAAGCGCACGACCTTTGGCGTCGTCGAAATGACGACCGGTTGCGGGCGACGCTGCCAATTTTGCGTGCCGGATTTGAATCCGCAAATTGACATGCCGAAAGACAAAATCATGAATGCTGTGCGTGCCAACGTGCGTGATGGCAACAAACAGATTTCGCTTGCGACCGAAGATATGTTCATTTGGGGACAGGTTCACACAGACATTCCGTTTTACTTCCCCAACCGCGAGGCGTTGCTCGATCTATATTCCGACATCGTCAACACGCCCGGCGTCGAACAACACGTCCTGAGCCATTCGACCATTGCGCCAGCCGTAGTTGATCCGTTGCTAATCAAAAAACTTTCGGAAATCCTGCTCGACAAAAGCCCGATTCATTTGCCGTATCTGAGTTCGCATCCGCAGAAAAAAGCGTTGACGCCGCTAATTGGACTCGAAACCGGTTCCGTGAACATGGCAAAGAAAATTATGCCGAGCAAAGGCATTCCGTTTCAGACCGAAGATTGGCCGAGCGTCTTTATCAATGGCCTCAAAGTGCTGAATGAAAATAACTGGTTTCCGGCTGTCACGCTGATTGTTGGCAATCCTGGCGAAACGGATGAGGACGTGCAGGCGACGTTGGATTTGATTTACGAAGTTGAGCGGCGCGGCCTATTTGCGTTCTTCATTCCCTCAATCTTCACTCCGCTGCATGACACACGGATGCAGGACAAAAAAGGCGTGACCGAAACACAACAACTGACGCCGCTGCAATGGCAGTTGATTATGAAGTGCTGGAAAATGAACCTGCGCCCCGGCCAATACAGTTGGTGGGCACCAACGGCATGGCGCGTGGGCGCATTGGGTCTCTGGGCGTGGAAGTTGCGCAAAGCAAACGGCAAAAATTTCACTTGGCCGCTCTTCATGTTTGCCAGCGCATTACCGGAAAAGTTGATGGCAGCAATGGGCAAGATTTATGTCGGCAAACCGCTCAAAGTGAAATCGCGCAAAGAACTGCTCGCCACAATTCGCCCGAATCAACAAAAGTTTTTGCGCGCCGACAATGGCGACTTGCCGGACGGTTGGCAACCCTATCAACCGACCAAGATTTCGGACATTATCGGTGCAGACGTAGCCGCTGCGTCCTAAAAATATGAGCCTAAAAATCGTTCCCGCTGAAGCCACTGACATTGATTTGTTGGTGGTTTTCATGCGGGATTTTTATGAACATGAAGCGTTGCGATTCGATGAGCAAAACGCGCGGCAAGCACTGCAACAATTGCTTGCCAATTCCTCCTTTGGCCGCATTTTCCTGCTTACCTTTGCGGATGAGGCGGTCGGCTATACGGTTTTGACTTTCGGCTACAGTTTGGAATTTCACGGGCGCGATGCGTTTGTAGATGAACTTTATCTGGTGGCGAATCAGCGTGGTCGCGGCTTTGGCAAACAGGCGTTGGATTTTTTAGCTGGCGTTTGTTTTGCCGAAAATATTGCCGCGTTGCATCTGGAAGTCGAACGCGCCAACACGATTGCGCAGGAAGTTTATCGCAAGCAGGGCTTTCAGGATCACGACCGCTATTTGCTGACAAAGTGGTTATAAGATTGGCAATTCACCATTTCACGCGCACAATGGTAATGCCCCAGTTCCCCTTCTCACTATGAGTACTCTCGAAGTCAAATCCACCGCCACGACCGTCAAATCCTCCACCCCGCCCGGCCCCAAAGCACGTTTAATTTCCGGTGTAATGCGCGAATATCAAGCCGATCCGCTTGGCTTTGCAACGCATTGCGCGCGGGAGTTCGGCGATGTTGTCAGCGCGCGTTTTTTGTATGTGCCGTGCTTCTTTATTTCGCATCCGGACTACATCGAATACGCGCTCGTCACACATCAACGCAATTTCGCTAAACCGGTTTCGTTGCAGACGCCATTTATGCGCCGTCTTGTTGGCAATGGTTTGCTGACGAGCGAAGGCGAGTTCTGGAAACGGCAACGACGCCTTGCGCAACCAGCGTTTCACCGTGAGCGAATTGCTGGGTACAGTCAGGTGATGTCGGAGTATGCGGTGCGTACCGTGGCGTCGTGGCGGGCGGGCGAAGTGCGTGACATGCACGAAGAGATGATGCAATTGACGCTGGAAATCGTGGCCAAAACGCTTTTTGATGCTGATGTGGCAGACACGGCGCGGGAAGTCGGCCAGTTGCTTTCAATCATCGTTGAGCCGTTTTCGTATCAGGCTTCGTACAAATGGATTTTGGATAATCGCTTGCCCACGCCTGTCAATCGGCGCTTTCATCGCACCGCCAGACGGCTGGACGAAATTATTTTCGGCATCATCAACGAACGCCGCGCAAGTAAGGCGGATCGCGGCGATTTGCTGTCAATGTTGCTCGCGGCGCAGGATGAAGACGGCAGTCAGATGACCGATCAGCAATTGCGTGATGAAGCAATGACCTTGTTTTTAGCCGGGCACGAAACTACCGCACTGCTCTTGTCATGGACGTGGTATCTGCTCGCACAAAATCCGCAGGCGGAAGCAAAGCTGCACGCCGAACTGGATGCGGTTTTGCAAGGACGCATGCCGATGATGTCCGATGTACCAGCGCTCAAGTACACCGATCAAATTATCAAAGAGGTGCTGCGCCTGTATCCACCGGCCTACGCAATGGGGCGACAGACGTTGCAGGACATTCAACTCGGCGGCTATCGCATCCCGGCCAAAGCGCAGCTTTTCTTCTTTCCCTATGTTGTGCAGCGTGATCCGCGTTTCTTTGATGCGCCAGAGGAATTCAAGCCGGAACGCTGGACAGAAGAGTTTGTGAAGCAATTGCCGCGTTATGCGTACTTTCCGTTTGGCGGCGGCCCGCGTTTGTGCATTGGCAATTCGTTTGCAACGATGGAAGCAGTATTGATTTTGGCCACCATCGCGCAAAAATTCCGCCTTACGTTAGTTCCCAACCAAAATATCAAGCCCCTGCCCTCTGTTACGCTGCGGCCTGCGCGCGGCATCAAAATGAACCTGGAGAAACGATGAAACGAGCTTTTCTGTTTTTGTTTGGATTGACGTTGTTTTCGCTGCCTGTACTCGCGCGAGTGTCTGTCACACCGAAACCTTACAACGGATGGAAGGATGCGTTGCTGATGAGCAATGGCAGTGTGGAAGTGATCATCGTCCCGTCCATTGGGCGTGTAATGCAATTTCGCTTCGTAGGAGAAGAAGGAGTGTTCTGGGAAAACCCAGCCGTCGCAGGCAAGCCTGTCAATCCAGTCGCAAAAGAGTGGATCAATTTTGGCGGCGACAAGCCGTGGCCTGCGCCGCAAGCCGATTGGCCAACCATCACACCGCGCGCGTGGCCGCCGCCCGTCGGTTTTGACGCAAGCGTATGGGAAGCGAAAATCAGCGGCGAAACGGTCGAACTAATTTCTCCCGTTGATCCGCATTACGGCATGCGTGCAATTCGGCGAATCAAGCTTGATGCGACGCAGCCCGTGATGACGATTACGACCGTTTTTGAGAAAGTGAAAGGCGAACCGCGCAATGTGGCCGTTTGGACAATTACGCAATTGAAAGACCCGGAAATGGTGCTCGTACCGGTGCCAAAAGATTCGCAAAAGGGCGAAGGCTTTCAGAAACAATCACAGGAATTACCCGAACATTTTCGCGTGCAAAACAATACCATTTCCCTCAAACGCGACCCGAAGAAATCCACTAAAATCGGGACAGAAGCGACGATGCTCATCTGGGTCGGCGCGAAACACGCCTTGCGCATTGAAGCGCCGCGCGTGCCGAACGCCGTCTACCCAGACAACGGCAGCAGCGCTGAGGTGTACACGAACGTTGACCCTCTTGCCTATGTGGAATTGGAAATGCTGGGACCGCTGAAGGAAATGAGAATCGGGACAAAGGCAGAACACACGAACATCTACACGTTAATGCCACGCTCGCGTGTGCGGTCACTGAAAGATTTTTAGCTACGACAACGTTGCACAACATCAACCGCATCAAAGCAGGCGCAAAAAGATGAAACGCCTGTTGCAATAAACTGGCTCGACCGGCACAGGTTGCCAACGGGCGTTTCATCAAGGAAGATGAAACTTATGATTTTGAAATCCAAATTAGTCACCGCTTTCACGCTCTTTGCCTTACTCACTAGCGCCTTTGCCGCGCAGGCTCCGAACGTTAGTTTGAGCGGCGCAGACGGCAGCAGTTTTTCGCTCGCCAGCAATAAAGGCAAGGTGGTTGTGCTTTCGTTTGGCGCAACGTGGGTGCCGATGACGGCAAAGGAATTACCAGCCCTGCAAAAACTGGTGAGCGCGCATCCGAAAGCCAGCTTTTACTGGGTGAGTACGAACGCAGCGAAAGCAGGCGAAAAGAATTTTGCTTCGGATGCGGATTTGCAGGCGTTTGCCGCCAAGAATGGCTTGCGCATTCCGGTGCTGCGCGATGCGGATAAGGCGGCATACAAGGCGTTTGGGCTGACTTCATTGCCGAGCCTGATCGTGATTGACCCGGCGGGTAACATCAAACTCAAGCACGAAGGATTTGATCCTGATCAGGCTGATCCGTTTGGCGATGTCAGTCAGGCAATTACGCAGTTGACCAAATAACCCACAAGTAACAATCCCAAGCAGGGCGCAAGCAAGAAGTAAAATTCCTGTTTGCGCCTTTCGTTTTTCAATCCGTGCGGACGTGGGCGATAAACTGGGCGCGCACTTTCTCCATTAACGCTTCGAGGTTTTCTTCGTTATAGCCTTGTGTACTAATTGGCGGCAGGAGCTCGACGAATACGTCGTGCGGCAGGCAGTAATTGGTTCCTTTTCGCATCACGAGGCGCGTGTCATTGATGACGACGGGCACAATGGGCACGCCGGATACAGTCGCCATAAAAAACACGCCTTTCTTGAACGGCTTCACCACGCCGTCTGCCGACCGAGTGCCTTCAGGATAGGCGGCGACGGAACGCCCGCGCTGCACAATAGCCGCGCCGCGTCGCGTGCTTTCAATCGCTGCCTGGCGGTTGCTGCGATCAATTGGAATGACATTTCCCAGCGGAAACGCTTGCCCCATAATCGGAATGCGGAACAATTCTTTTTTGGCAATCCAGCCGAGATTGCGCCGCAGGTAAGCAAACATCAAGGGCGGATCAAGATTGCTCTGGTGATTGGCCAGGAAAACGTAAGGCGTGTGGGGATCAAGATGGTCGAATCCGCTCACGTGAATTCTGGCTCCGGCAGCGCGTAAATACAGGCGGCAACCCAGTTTTCCAAAAGGGTAAATAAAATCCGGCACGCCGAAAAAGCGACGTAGCACGTAAGCTACGGGAATCACCGGAATGCCCATAATGACAAAGCACAGCGCCGCGACAACGTATGTCCAGTAATAGCGAAGTTTGGGGAGAAGTCCAATCTGCGAAACGGGTGCAGCATTGGCCTTTGCTTCTGTTTGCATGCGTCTTGCTCCTGATGATTTGCCCTGCGTGTGAAGGTTTCGTGTAAGTGCGACGGGCACTCTATCACTGAACCGGGGCGAGCAACAAACCGCCTACGGAAAGAGGCTGGCATTCGCGCGCTGCTCCGATTACAATACGCGCGTTTCCCTGCACCGACGACATTCAGAAAAAGAAGATTGCGGATTCGCACTGAATCAAACTATCAATAACCTGCCCCTGCTTTCATTATTAAAGGACGCCCAGAGATGCAGAACCTCTTATCTCCGAATTTTCGCCGTTCGGTACTTGGCACGGATTCGGCTGAGACCGCAAGGCAAAACATTTCTACCCTGGCAGGTGAGGCGGATGAGAATAGTTTATTGGACGCCCAGTGGTACATCATTACGAAAACCTTAAACCGGTTGCTTGGCGAATCGGAATTGTATGAACAACTTGTCAAAGAACTCGCGCGCGCGCTGAATCAAGACCCGCTTCAGGCCGCTGGCCACGAGGAAACCAGCGAGGAAGAATTTCCGTTGCCCGGTTTGGTTTATCGCAGCGCCGCGATGCGCGAACTAGCCCAGCGCATTCATAAAACGCGCAATAGCAAATTGCCGGTTCTCATCACGGGCGAACCTGGCACCGGCAAAGAGGGGATTGCCCGCGCGATTCATTTGTTGAGCGACCGGCAAAGCGGCCCCTTCATCGCCTTTAATTGCACGATTGTCACGAAAGAACTCATCAGCTCGCAGCTTTTCGGCCATCGCAAAGGCTCGTTTACGGGAGCCGACGCGAACTACCTCGGCTCCATTCGCGTGGCACAGGGAGGCACGCTGTTTCTGGATGAAATCGGCGATCTGCCGCTGGAGTTGCAACCTAAACTGCTGCGCTTTTTGCAGGAAGGCGAAGTGCATCCGCTCGGTGAAAATAAGCCCGTGAAAGTAGACGTGCGCGTGCTGGCCGCGACCAATCGAGATTTGGAAGCGATGGTGCAGCAGGGGCTGTTCCGCGAGGATTTGTACTACCGCATCAACATCCTGCGCTTTCACCTGCCGCCGCTGCGCGAACGCCGCGAAGAAATTCCGCCGCTCGCGTTTCACTTGCTGGAACGCTTTTCAGCGGAAGCGCACAAGACGGGGCTGACCTTCACGCCCGAAGCGCTGGCGCGCATAACAACAGCGGAGTGGCCGGGCAATATCCGTCAATTGGCCAACGAAATTCAGCGCGCGATTGCGCTCGTGACGGATGAGGAAGCAATTTATCCGCAGCATCTCTGGCCCATGAATGCCAGCGAAACCAAACGCAATGGCAAACGCGACTGGCTAGATGAAATTCTGCAAGCTGCGCCGCTTCCATTTGCACCGCCGACGGCTCCGACCATTACAGAACCGGCTGAGTTACCGCCACACACAGGCCGTCCGGCAATTCCAGGGCGGACGTTGGCGCAAGAGGTAGATGAATTAGAACGCGAGATTATTACGCAGACGTTGGAGCGGGTGAATTACAACCTGTCGCAAACCGCGCGCGAATTGGGACTGACACGGCGTGGGTTGTCGCTGAAAATGGGGCGGTTGCGGATTGATCCGAAGGCGCTTAAAAAAGCCAGAGTTCCGGGCGCAGAGCTTGCTTGACCTTGTGCCACAAAATCCAACCAATCGCGCGACGACCAAAGTTAATGCGGGCAAACGCTGTCATGCCCGGTTTGAGCGTGCCGTCTTGGTTATCCACCAGCAGTTCGACGCGGTAGGTCATTTGCTTGTTCTCGTCTGGTTCGGCTTGGCTGCCGATTTTTTCTACCCGTCCCTCAAACACACGATCCGGCCACGCGCGGGTTTTCAGTCGCACGGATGCGCCCTCGCGCACGTCGCCGATTTCCCGTTCCGGCACTTGCAGGCGCAACCGCAATTGCGCAGGGTCAGCAATGCGACAAAGCTCTGCCCCTTTGGCCAGATATTTCCCATTCATTTCGGCCAGAGATTCTCCCAGCACCAATCCTTTGCGCGGTGCTGTTAACACGACGGAATTTTGTTTGGCCAGCAACACCTGTTCTTTCTGCCGCAGCGTTTCCAATTGGCGGCGCGTGCTTTCCAATTCGGTCGCAGTTTTGGCGACACCACTCTGCGCGGACTGCAATTCCGTTTGATTGATGCGCACATTGCCGTTGGAGCGCTCCACCTGCCGCCGATGTTCGACTAAAGCGCTTTGTAATTTTTCGCGCGCCGCCTCGACCTCGTGGCGCGCTGCCGTCACTTTGGCTTCGGCACTTTCCAGCTCAGATTTGGGCAGCAGGTTATCGCGGAAAAGCTGGCGCGAACGAGTCACTTGCAACTCTGCTTCGTCGAGCCGCGATTTTTTCAGGTCAATATCCGCTTGTAACATTGCCAGCGCCGCCGGATATTCGACCTCCTGCTGCTGCCCGCCCAAGCGGCGCGCGAGAATTCGGCGCTGTTCATCAAGCAGTTCACGATCCAGACGCTTCGTTTCGTCCAATTGTACGGTGGCACGTTCGGCGTCCTGTTGTTTGACCTTGATTTCGCCCTGCAAGCGGTCGTAATCGGTTTCGGTCTTGCCAATCTCGGCGCGCAAGGCTAGCCAATCGGCATTCAAATCCGGGTTGTGCAACCGGGCGATTTCTTTTCCGGCCTCAATCGCTTCTCCGGGCCTAACCAGCACAGTGGCGATGCCGCCTTCTGGCGCAGTAATAATCGCTTCCGTTTCATTAAGTGGCGTCAAAGTGCCGTAACCAGGAACTGTCGCTTCCCACGGCGCGAGCAAAATGGTGGTGACGATGACGGCTAACACTAACAACAAAGTGCGGCGTTTCCATTTTGGTGGGACACCAGTTTTTTTGCTGGACTGCGCGGCGGGCGGCAAAGGCTGCACATTGGTTGTGCCATCGGCGGACGGTTCGGCTTTCGGCTCGCGTTTGAAGAGTGCGGTGCTAATGACTTCCGCTCCTTTGCTGATTTGCTGTCGCATCAAGACGGCAGCGACAATGCCAGTAACGCCAAACCCGGCCAGATTGAGGTTGTCCACAAAATAGTTGTGGGCAACAAGCAGAATAGCGGACAAAAACACGATTGTGTAGCCCAGCGAAAGTGGCCCAAAAATGAAATAGACGATGCGCTGTCGTGGCGTTAACTTCATCACCTCGCCTCCGCCGAAACTCAAGCGGCGCAACAGCCCACGCCAGTATCCCCGCGACTTCTCCATTAAATTTGGTAGCCGTAACAACTGCGTCAGAAAATAATAGCCATCCAGCTTAATCAGCGGATTTGCATTGAACGCAATGTTAAGCAGGCTGCCGAGGCAAAAAATCAATGCTGTATCCGCAAGCAACGTATACGGCTCCAGACAAAACCACGCGAGCAGCGAAATCGTTCCCACCAACAACTGCCAATAAACGCCTGCCGCGATGACCCATAAGCGGCGGCTACGCTCTGGAATCGTGTGCAGTCCCGAAACGTTGCAGTACAAGGCGGGAATGAAATAATAAATCAGCAACAACCCCACTTCGGTCGCGCGCCCGCCAAAAGCTTTGCAGGTTAAGCCATGCGCGAATTCGTGTGAAAACACGACGATCAACCCCGCAAAAAAAATCAGTCCGTAATGCGCAGCGATTAGCCGCGTCACGTGGGCCGAAAGTTCCGCGCCATTGCCTAGTGCCAGCAACAACGCCAGCAGCATTAGCAACCCCGTTACTAACACAAACGCGGGCGTCCAAATCCAACGCAGCAACGGAACCAGGCGGCTGAAAAGCGCATCCGGGTCAAACAATTGCCAGCGCCAATATGCATGCCGCGAAAGCAGTTGCCCAGAGTTTTCCGCCTGCAAGCCTTCGCCTGCCAGAAGTTTTATCTGTTCCAGTTTGGTGAGAAATTTAATTAGTGTGGCAACCGATAAATTTCCTACCTGCCGTTGCTGGAATGCGACGGCAATTTCCGGCAATGTTCGCCCGCCAATCAACTGTAAAACCTGATATTCCGTCAGCCCCAGTTTGATATACCGACCTACGCCCGGGTGTCCGATCACATAGACGGCGCGTTCGCCTTCCTGTTGCGGGCTGATCTCTACTTGATTATCTATTTCAGGGGGATATTGGCAGTACGAGTACTTCATAGCGTACTTGGCAGGGTATTACTCAATATACAGTGCATACCTAGTAATCAGCCATCGTAACCATATTCTTCGGAATCACTTAGCAGTAAAATGGCAGAATTGGCGAGTACTTACTACTCCCAGGCAAACCTTTCCTTAATTCGGTCCCAATCTCTTGCATTCCGCGTAAATCATTGACAAACCAGGGGTTTTATCAATTTTCAGCAAGTTGCGAAAAAACAAAATTTGTGGAACGAGGGATGCAACTTACGACGTGAGCCAAGGAGCAAATTTAGTGCCTCACGATTCGATTAACTCAATTGCGTGAGGAGATTGGGGTAGAAAACCAATCTACTACTCCCCCAATTTAATCCCTGTCGTAGCGGCTCAACTGCCATCCAGCGGCTACGGTGGGAGATGGCAGAGAGATGAAAAGAGGCAGAGCTTTTCTCATCTCTCTGCCTTTTTCTTTTGCTGTACAGCAAACATCTTGTTTGCTGTTCTGTTAGATCGTTTTGTCCCCATACGGCAAACAGGATGTTTACCGTACATTCAATTAAATCACTGTGCCATCGGTAATGATCGCGCCTTTTGGAATCACGACAATGCCATCGCGGATGCAGTAGTTATCGCCATCATGATTTTCGCGCGCGGCTTCATTGAGAATGCGAACGTTCGAGCCGATGCGGACATTTTTGTCTACGATAGCATTGCGGATAATGGAATTTTCGCCGATCCCCATCCATGGAATCCCTTGCCGCCGTTCCATCTCCAATTCATCCAGCGTTTGATAGTAATCGGCTCCCATAATCAGGGTATGTTCGATGCGTGAGTAATTCTCAATGCGCGAACGAATGCCAATGATGGAATGGTCTACCCAAACTCGATTCAGAATGCAGCCTTCGGAAATGATGGCGTCGCGCACCTGACAATCCAGTAGTTTGGAACTCGGCAAAAAGCGGGGGCGCGTGTACACGGGATAGTCCGCATCGAATAAATTGAATTTCGGCACGATGCTCGTCAGATCGAGATTGGCCTGATAAAACGATTTGATGGTTCCGATGTCTTCCCAGTATCCATCGAAGAGGAACGCTTGCACGTTGTATTGATTGATGGCAGCAGGAATGATTTCGCCACCAAAATCCACATACTTTTCGTTGCGGAGCAACTGACGCAGCGCCTCATATTTGAAAACATACACGCCCATAGAAGCGATGTAAGGACGCTGTTCCGCATCTGCCGGACTCAAGCCCAGCTTGGTCGTATCAACGCGCATCGCTGCCAATTGATCGGCAGGCGGCTTTTCGCGGAATTCAACAATGCGCCCTTCATCATCAGTCTTGAGCAACCCAAAACCTGTCGCGCGCCCTTCATCGCAGGGAATCACCGAAACGGTCACGTCCGCGCCCGTCTCTTCGTGATGGCGGATAAAATCGCGGTAATCCATTTGATACAAATGATCGCCGGAAAGAATCAGCACGTATTCAGGGTTCACGGTTTGCACATGCATCATAATCTGGCGCACAGCATCGGCTGTGCCTTGAAACCAGTTTTTATTTTCTGACGTTTGCTCGGCGGCCAAAATTTCGACGAAACCATCTGAAAAGCCGCTGAACCGATACGTGCGCGAAATGTGACGATTGAGCGAAGCCGAATTGAACTGCGTGAGAACGTAAATCTTTGTGATGTCAGAGTGCAGGCAATTAGAAACCGTAATATCAATCAAACGGTATTTCCCCGCCAACGGTACGGCAGGTTTGGCCCGGTGATGCGTCAGCGGAAAAAGGCGGGTGCCCTGCCCGCCGCCTAGAATCAAAGCTAGAATTCCTTTTTTCATCGTTCCCTCCTGCGCTTCAAACTAACGACCAGATGCTAATGTTAATGGACGAAAGTCCTATTTTCCTTTATTTGGCGCAAGCGCCTTTATGCGTTAAGCTGTCGCGCGCATCTGAGCATAGCCCCTTAGGTTTTTCAAGCGACACGATATGAATCATAGTAGTTTGGCAAGATTTTCTCTTTCTCCCTCTATCGCCCAGGCATTGATGGCTGGTGCAGGCGTCGTCGCCCTCGAATCCACTGTTATCGCGCACGGGCTGCCCGCTCCCCATAACCTCGAACTCGCTCGCGCCTGTGAAGCTATCGTGCAGGAACAGGGCGCACACGCCGCAACGATTGGCATTGTAGCGGGACGAACGGTGGTTGGATTGGACGACGATCAGCTTCAGGAAATGGCTGCGCGAAAGGACGTAGCGAAAGTAAATCTCGCCAATCTCGCGCAAACGCTTGTCGAAAAAAAATGGGGCGCAACGACGGTCGCGGCAAGCTTGTGTCTGGCACATCAGGCCGGGTTGCAAGTCTTCGCCACTGGCGGCATCGGCGGCGTGCATCGCGGGGCGAGTCAGAGTTTTGATGTTTCTGCCGATTTAACTGCGCTCGCGCGCTTTCCGGTGATTACCGTCTGTGCCGGAGCCAAGGCAATTCTTGATTTGCCGAAAACGATGGAAATGCTCGAAACCTTAGGCGTGCCCGTCATCGGCTATCAAACAGACGAACTGCCCGCGTTTTATTCGCGCACCAGCGGCATCCAACTGGACATTCGCGCCGATGCTCCGTCACAGGTCGCCGCCCTCGCGCGCACACATTGGGCGCTGGGTAATACGAGTGCAATTCTGGTCGTTGCTCCTGTGCCCGCAACGGCAGAAGTTCCGGCAGCAGAAATCGCCGACGTGATCGAGGAAGCCTTGTCCGCCGCCGCCGCGCAACAAATCATGGGAAAAGCCGTCACGCCCTTTTTGCTCGCGCGCATTGCCCAGCAAACTGCCGGGCGTTCGCTGCAAGCCAATCTCGCACTCCTCAAAAACAACGCGCGCATTGCGGCTGAAATTGCGCAAGCGCTGACCGCAGAAGAAGGGTAGTCGGTCGTGCGTTTTGGCTCACGTTTTTTTAGCGTATCCTGTAAGCTCAGGTTTTATGACGGCGCACGCACATCAACACGAACATCATCCGGGACACACGCACGACCATGCGCACAGCCACGCGCACGAGCCACAGAAATCGCAGCGCATTTTGCTAATCGTCCTGGCACTGAATGTCGTCTATATGCTGGCCGAAGCGATTGGCGGTTATCTGGCCAACAGTCTGGCGCTGCTTTCCGATGCGGGGCACATGCTAACGGATGTTGCGGCCTTAGGCTTATCGCTCTTTGCCGCGCGTTTTGCGATGCGGCCTGCGACACCGAGTAAGACGTATGGTTATTATCGGATGGAAATTCTGGCGGCGTTGGCGAATGGCGTGACGTTGATTTTGATTTCGCTGCTGATCGCTTACGAAGCCTGGCATCGCCTACGCCAGGCCGAAGTGGTGGATGCGCCGACGATGATGGTAATTTCGCTCGGCGGGTTGCTGGTGAATGTGATTTCCGCCAAAGTGCTCCACGGCGCGCACGCGCACGATTTGAATTTGCGCGGAGCCTTCTTGCACGTCCTCGGCGATTTGTTCGGCTCGCTCGCCGCCGTCGTAGCCGGGCTATTGATTCTGTGGCGCAACTGGCTGTGGGCCGATCCGGTTTTCAGCGTCGTGATTTGTTTGCTGATCGTTTATAGCTCGTGGCGGCTGGTGTCCGAAGCCGTTAACGTGCTGCTCGAAGGCACGCCTGCCCACATTAACGCCGCTGCCGTGGAATTAGCGATGCGTGCCGTTTCCGGCGTGCGCGACATTCACGACTTGCACATCTGGACAATCACCTCCAATCGCTACGCCGTCACCGCCCACGTTGTGATTGACGAGGCCAGCAACAGCTATCAAATCCTGCGCGAACTGCGCGAATTGTTATCACATCGCTTCAACCTGACGCATTCCACGCTTCAACTCGAAGACCCCTATCTTTCCGCAATGGTCAAGCTGGAAAAGAAGCCCTGAGCCAGGCAAACGGCAAATCGCATTCGGCAAAAGTGGATTTCAGAAAATGGCTTCCCTTCTCAAATCTCAAATCTCAAATCTTCAATCCTCTCTGCCATTCGAGCTGTTCATCGCCTTGCGTTACCTCCGCGCCAAACGTCGGCAAGCCGCTGTTTCCGTCATTACCGGCGTCGCCATCGCAGGCATCACCGTCGGCGTGGCAGCGTTGCTCGTGGCCTGGGGGCTGGCAACGGGCTTTCGAGAAGAAGTACAGGACAAAATACTTGGCGGCACGGCGCATTTGAATCTGCTCAAGCCCGATAACAGCGGCATTGCCGAGTATCGCGCCTTGACCGAACGCCTCAGCAAAGTTGCGGGCGTGAAAGCCGCCACCGCCACGATGTACGATCAGGTCTTGCTGAGTGCCAACGAGCGGCAAGAGCCAGCCGTGCTGAAAGGCGTAGACCTCGCCGCGCCGGAAAAGAACGCGAACGAAATTTTCACGACGATTATTGAAGGCGATCCAAAAGATTTGCTTCCGCCCTCAGTTTCCGCCGCCGCGCCAAGTGCCCTGCCCGAACTGACACTGGATGGCATCATTGTCGGCAAAGAGCTGGCGCGCGTAATGAATTTGCGGCGTGGCGATGTGGTGACGGCCTATTCTGCCAAAACGCGATTGACGCCCGTCGGCACGACGCCTTTGATGGCACGTTTCCGCGTCGTGGGGCTTTCCGCCTCCGGCCTCTACGAATACGACGCGCATTGGGCGTATGTCTCGCTTGCCGCCGCGCAACGATTGAACGGTGAAGGCGATGTCGCAGGCGTGATACAAATGAAAGTGGACGATTTGTATGCCGTAAATGAAACCGCCCGCCGCGTGCTGAACGCCGCCGGTTCTGGTTTTATGACGCAAACCTGGCAGGAGTTGAATCGTTCGCTGTTCGCCGCCTTTAAGCTACAACAAATGCTGATCGTGATTTTCTTTTCGCTTCTGATTGCGATTGCCGCGCTGAATATCATCACGACGCTGACGATGGCCGTGATTGAAAAACAAGGCGACATTGCGATCCTGCGCGCGCAAGGCGCGTTGGCGCGCAGCATCAGTAAGATTTTTATGTGGCAGGGCGTGATGATTGGGGTGCTGGGCGCGGCGCTCGGCGTAAGTTTAGGCGTGGGCGTAAGCTGGCTGGCGAATGCGTATAAATTGGTTTCGATTCCGGCAGAGATTTATTCGATCTCACACATCACGCTGAAAGTTCGTCCGTTGCCTTGTTTGTTAATTGCGCTGCTGGCCATGTTGATTAGCTTTCTGGCGACACTTTACCCGGCACGAGCCGCCGCGCGTGTGCAACCGGTCGAAGCGTTACGGTATGAATAATTCAATTGCCGAGGAGTGTTTTGATTGCTTCGCGCAGTTCCGTTACGCGAAAAGGCTTTTCCAGAAAGGCATCGCAAAGCTCTTTGACCAGTGCGGCGTTTTCACTGTTGGGCTGGCCGGTCATCGCAATGATTTTGCTGCCCGGCACACAGGTCTTGATTTGACGCGCGGCTTCGACGCCATCCAGCACGGGCATATCCAGATCGAGGATCACAATTTCAGGAGTTTCGACCTGCGCCAGATGCACGGCTTCCAGACCATTATTGGCCTGCACGATTTGGTGCTCATCCTCTAAAGTCTGAGTCAACATGCGGCGAACGCCTTCAATATCGTCTGCGATTAAGATTTTAGCCACTTCAATACTCGTCCGGGTGAGGCTTCCTCAACGAAGCGCGTAAGGCCTAAGCAAATTGATACCGCTCTCGGCCAGAGACGGCATCACACGTTTTCAAATCAGGCGAAATACTTTGAGTAAAAGCGAGGCTACCAGGAAAAAGAACGCCAGGAACTTTCTGGTACTGTGTTACTCCACACAGCTGTTATGACACACACGCGAAATTCATTCTCAGATTCTGAATGAACGGGACTCCAGAAGATTTGTCAGGGAGTGTGAATCCCGTCCGCGAAAGACGTGGGGGATTATACTCAATTCTGCTCCCGTTGTCAGGTCTTTGTAGCGCGCTCGAACAATTCACACCTAAAAGGGTATATCGTCGTCAAAATCAATCGTAGGTACTGTCGCAGGCGAAGCGGTTTTGGGCGTTGCGGTCGTCATCGCGCGCAGGGCAGGCGGTTCTGGCAAATCGGCATCGGTATCAAACGGCATCGTCTTCAGTTCGCCGCGTTCGCGCAGCAGGACTTCGACTTTGCGTTCCGCTTCGGCCAGATGCGATTGACAGAGCCGCGCGAGGCCCACGCCTTCCTCAAAAATTTCCAACGCGCGTTCGAGTGGCAAATCACCGGATTCAAGCTGAGACACGATGCTTTCCAGTTTGGAAAGCGAATCCTCGAAATTTGCAGGTTGAGCTTTTCCGTGTGCCATAGTGTTCATTTGAGTGGTTCGATAACCTGGCAGCCAACATCGCCGTCTTCAAAACGCAGTGTAACTTTTTGCCCGCGCCGGAGCGTTGCGCCATTGGGAATCAATTGCCCCGCCTCATCACGCACAATCGTATAGCCACGACTCAAAACCGACAAGGGCGAGAGCATTTCCATCTTACCTGAGGTCAAAGAAAGCTGATGCCATTTGCGTTCGATTTTCGCCTGCATAGCGCGCTCCAGGCGTTGATGGGCAATCTGTAATTGCGCTTCAGCGACTGCCATCGGCGCGCGCCAGTCGGCAGAGGTCAAATGCCGCGCGGCCGATTCAACGCGCAGCTTGGCGCGATGTAGATTATTTTTCAAAGCCAGCGACGCCCGCAGTTCCAATTCACGCACGCGCGAGCCGAGTTTGATGACCGTGCCAATTGTTTCCGCAAAGCCCTGACTTTCGATCAAATCGCGCAATTCGTGCCGCCGTTGCAGCAGGTAATAATCCATCGCGCGCCCCAAATGCGCGAGCAAACCTTCGACGTGTGCGCGCAATTCTTCGGCTTCGGTGCCAACCAGTTCTGCCGCTGCCGAAGGCGTAGGCGCGCGCATATCCGCTACCCAATCCGCAATCGTGACATCCGTTTCATGCCCGATGGCTGAGACAACTGGCACCTTTGCCGCGTGAATCGCCCGCGCGACAATCTCTTCATTGAATGCCCACAAGTCCTCTGCCGAACCACCGCCGCGTCCCACAATAATTGCGTCAATGCCAAAGCGCGCCGCATTATCGCTGAGCGTTTTGATCGCCTGTGCAATCTCGACCGCCGCGCCAGCGCCCTGCACCCGTACCGGTGCAAGCAACACATCAATGCTCGCGTTGCGCCGCCCTAAAATGTTGAGCATATCGCGGATTACTGCTCCCTGCGGCGAAGTGACAATCCCGATTTTGCGCGGCAGCACGGGCAGCGGACGCTTACGCTCTTCGTCAAATAAACCTTCCTCTTGCAGCTTGCGCGCGAGTTGCTCATAGGCCAATTGCAACGCGCCGACACCCACTGGCTCCATTGATTCAACGTTGAGTTGATAGTTGCCGCTCTTTTCCCATACCGACAACCGCCCGCGTACGCGCACTTCCAAGCCATTCTCTGGTGCAAAGCGCAGCAGCCGATTCCAGTTACGAAAGAACACAGCGCTGATTTGCGCCTGCTCATCTTTGAGCGTGAAATACCAATGGCCAGAAGGGTATTTTTTGAAGTTGGAGATTTCGCCCTGCACGTACAGATCGTGAAAATCGGCTTCAAGCGCCGTTTTAATGTCCGCCGTCAATTTGCTGACCGACAGCACCGGATTTTCGGCGAAGAGCGAAAGCGTTAAGTTGGAAGGGCGTGTGCGTCGGGGCATTTAGTCTTCGTCCTGATTTTTGAGCGACGATTCTACAAGGCTTCTAAAAAAGCCTGAAGCAGTCGTGATACGCAATCCTGTTTTTTGTGCTACGGCTGGGGTGAAATGATCTGTGTTGTTGGTAATCAACCAATCAGGCTTGGCTTCCATTGCCGAAACCAGCACCGGAACATCAGCAGCGTGACGAATTAAATGGCGAGAAGCCAACACAACTTGCTTGTCAGGAAAAGGAATGATTTCTGGCTTGGCAAGTTGCAGAAATTTGTCGTAGTCCGCCAAGAGTTGATCGGCAAATTCTTGATCTCGCCCAACAGCAAATACCTTTTTCAAAAGATTGCGTTCGACTTCCTCACGAACAATTTCTGCCAAAACCAATTGGCAAGCGTGCGCGGCGCAAAGTGAAAGAATTGCCTTATCCCCCCCCCAGCGCGCGACCAAACCTCCAGTCAAGATATTGGAATCCAAAAACAAACGAGGACGAAGACTATCGCTCATAAAAATCTCCCTTCAAAAGATGAAGGGGAGATGGCATAAACAAAATCTTGATTATCCTGAAACAAACGATCAGTGAAAAATGACTATGTCAATCTAGAAAAAGCTTTGGATACCGCTCTCTGGCAATCTCTTCTCTCGTTTCAGCCAATCCTTCTTGCAACATTTCTTCAGTAATCCCAGCGTCATCAAGTTTGTCAGCCAGCGAATTACTGATTTCTACGAAACGAGCTTTTTCAGGAATCAGAAGAAGGTGAGTGCCAAGCTGAATGATTGCAATCGGGTCACCAGGTTCCAAATGATTTGCCTCACGGAATGCCTTCGGCAAAATCATTTGGCCCTGGTCGCCTAGCGGTGCGGTTGTAATTTGGCTCATGCTAAAAGACCTCCTGCGCGAAAAGAGTTTACCCCAAACTCGCTAGAATTTCGCTTCGGCAAGGTAGCCAAGTGTTATTCCGCTGCCTTCTTCGACTTCGGTCTGAAATTCGCTGCTAATACTTTCTTGCGCATCCGAATAGACTTCGGCGTTACTTCGACCAACTCATCATCCGCAATGTATTCAATCGCCTGCTCCAACGTCAGGTCGCGCACGGGCACGAGGCGCAAGGCTTCGTCGGCGGTCGAGGCGCGCATATTCGTGAGTTTCTTTTCGCGGATGATGTTCACGTCTAAATCTACGTCGCGCGAGTTTTCGCCGACGATCATGCCTTCGTAAACTTCGGTCTGTGGCTTCACAAACAATTCGCCGCGTTCCTGCAAATTGAAAATCGCATAGCCGGTGGCGTCGCCCGCGCGGTCTGCGACGAGGCTGCCGGTGCCGCGCCCCTGCAATTCGCCTTGCCATTTGCCCCAGCGCAAAAACAGGGTGTTGAGAATGCCGGTGCCTTTGGTTTCAGTCAGGAATTCATTGCGGAAGCCGATCAGGCCGCGCGAAGGGATTTCAAATTCCATCCGCACGCGCCCGTGCCCGTGATTGATCATTTTCGTCATCTGGCCTTTGCGTCGTCCCATTGCTTCGGTGACCACGCCGATGAATTGTTCGGGCACGTCAATAACGGCGAGTTCAATCGGTTCGTGTTTCGCGCCGTCAAGTTCGCGCGTAACGACTTCGGGGCGTCCGACTTGTAATTCGTAACCTTCGCGCCGCATCTGCTCAATCAAAATCGAAAGCTGCAATTCGCCACGTCCCGAAACTCTGAAAGTGTCAGGCGATTCGGTTTGTTCCACACGAATTGAAACGTTTTTCAGCAATTCTCTGTCAAGCCGTTCGCCGAGTTGGCGCGAGGTGACGTACTGGCCTTCTTTGCCTGCAAATGGCGACGTGTTGACGCCGAAATTCATTGAAATCGTCGGCTCGTCCACTTTGATCCGAGGCAGCGGGCGCGGCGTTTCGACGGAGGTGATCGTATCGCCAATTTGAATGCCTTCGATGCCGGCGAGCGCGATGATTTCGCCTGCTGCTGCACTCTCAACCGGCGTCTGCTTCAAGCCATCAAAGTTATAAAGCTGCGTGATCTGTACTTTCTTCAGCGCACCTTCGACATCTACGACGCAGACCTGATCGCGGATCGAAACCGTTCCGTTGTAAATACGACCTATCGCCAAACGTCCGACATAATCGTTGTAATCCAAATTTGCGACTAGCACTTGCAACGCTGCTTCCGCATTGCCTTGCGGCGCAGGGATCGTGCGCAGAACTTCCTCAAACAGCGGTTGTAGCGACGTGCTTTCCTCATCCAATTCGTGCTTGGCAATGCCTTCGCGCGAAATGGCGTAGAGAATTGGAAAATCAATCTGCTCGTCTGAGGCATCAAGGTCAATGAACAGGTCATAAACTTCGTTCACGACTTCCTGCGGGCGCGCGTCCTGACGATCAATTTTGTTGATGACGCAGATGACGGGCAGTTTTTGTTCCAGGGCTTTTGAGAGCACGTAGCGCGTTTGCGGCAACGGGCCTTCCGAAGCGTCCACGAGCAGCACCACGCCGTCGGCGAGTTTCAGCACGCGCTCGACTTCGCCGCCGAAATCGGAGTGGCCAGGCGTGTCGAGGATGTTGATCTTGGTCGTGCCGTAATGCACCGCCGTATTTTTGGCCATAATCGTGATGCCGCGTTCGCGTTCCAAATCCATCGAATCCATCACACGTTCGATAATTTTTTCGTTGGAGCGATAGAGGCCGGATTGTTTGAGCATAGCATCCACGAGCGTGGTTTTGCCGTGGTCTACGTGGGCGATGATTGCGATATTGCGAATGTTGTTTTCCATAAATCCTGTGGCTCAGCAAGGAGCGTTGTGCAAATTAAATCTCGTGCGATTGATACCAGTCGTCTGGCACTTCGTTAATTTCTTTGCCCACGTCTTCGATCACGCGCGCGGCAAAATTGATGAGCGATAGCCGCGTAGTTGGACGATAGCGCGGTTCGACTTCCGCCCGTAACGATTGAATCCATTGCGC
Organism: Blastocatellia bacterium; assembly: GCA_046331525.1. Taxonomy (GTDB): domain Bacteria; phylum Acidobacteriota; class Blastocatellia; order RBC074; family RBC074; genus JAFDVL01. Next base: position 28,152 of record JAXLQQ010000010.1, on the reverse strand, counting down.
GGCAGCTTGCAGCGTTTGTGCAAACTTAAAAATTACAATGCGCTCAGCGCGCGTGTGTTTGGCGAGCCAAGCAATTTTGCGAAAGCTCACGGCACCGCACTCGCCCCAAAACTCGATTTGCTGTACGGCGCTCAGCGCGACCAAATCCGGCTTGTACCGCAAACCGATGCGCCGCTCAATTTCCAGCGTCGGATGCGCGGGCCGAAACATCGCATAGCCCAGTGCCTTCATCAGCACGTGTTCATAACTTTCGCCCGCGCGTTTGTAAAGCGTCAGCCGTTCACCGGCAACGCACAGATGATAGGTGTCTGAAACTTTGACGAAACTGCCCATAGCAACCTTCAGCGCGCATAAAATAAACAGCTAAAATAACAGCCGGGCTTTGCACTGGCAAGGATTATTCCAACGCGCTATGATGCCCGGCCATGCAAGGGGAAAAGAAAAAAGGAAAAAGAGATAAGGCAAAAGGAAGGCAGATCGCTTGCCACATTTGTCTGTTGTTCGTTGCCCTTTGCCTGTTGCGCCCTGCGGCTGAGGCGGTTACACCGCTCGATAATTATGTGCAGCGCGTAGAAACCGCTGCCAAAATTGCTGCTGATGTCGCAGACAATGAGCATTCGCAGGAAGAAGATGCAGACTTGCTGCGGCAAGTGGCCGATTTGCTGCCCACGACAGAAGACATTGCACGCGATGCGCAGGGCAAAGACATCACGCACGTAGACAATGCCTGGCTGCATCGCGCCATCGAAACCCTAGATCGGACGGACAACAATAAACGAGCGTCCCAAATCGTTGACATTGCCAATCGGCTGGAAGCGCTTAGCCGTCGCTTGCAGGAATCGTCCGCGCCAGATGCGGCAGCTAACGCCACGCCGGAGCGATTGCAACGTATCCTGGCGCGTGCTGAGTATCAGCCTGAGGAAAAAAAGGAATCGGCAATTCAAAGCTGGCTAAGAAAAATTCAGCAGCGCATCCGGGACCTGCTCGCCAAACTTTTTCTGAAAAATTCAGCAGCGCCTGGTGTGAATTCTACTTCGTTGCAGGTGCTGCGGTGGGTAATCATTCTCGCGCTCATCGCTAGTCTGGCTTGGGCAGCGATCCTCTTTCTGCGGCGCTTTCGACTGCGCCAGGCAAAACTTCACGAAGAAAGCGAAGAAGACACGCGCGAGATTTTGGGCGAGCAGTTCGATGTAGATATTACAGCAGATGACCTTCTCAAAACTGCTGGCGAAATGGCACGCAAAGGTGAATACCGTCTGGCCATTCGGCGTGCTTATCTCGCCCTGCTATATGAACTCGAACAACGCGGCAAATTACAATTGCACCGCGCAAAAACAAATCGAGATTATTTGAGCGAACTGAAGAAAGAACTTTACCTTTACCCGCCGGTTTCTACCTTGACCAGCAAATATGAGCGTGTTTGGTACGGCCACGCCGCCGCCACAATGGATGATTATGTGGGGTTTATTGACGAGTATCGCGAAGTGGCAAAATAAGAGCGCCGCCAGATTGCTAGTGTAAACGCTTAAACACAAAAGCCTATTATGAAAGGAAAAATGGCTGGCAGCTTTGTTAGCTGCCAGCCATTAATTTAGCTGGATGTCTCTAAGCGCTTTAGAATTCGATTCGCAGCGCGAATTGCATCTGGCGCGGCGCGCCTTGAATACCAGTAAACTTACCAAAGTCAGAGGGAATCTTACTTCCCGTCGTATCCAGATAGGGGTCTTGCGGAAAGCCAAAGCCGCCTACGTCTGTGAAGTGCTGGACGTTGCCAAGATTGAAGGCTTCTGCGCGGAAGACAAGGCGTTTGCCTTCCCACGGCAGATTGAATGCCTTGTATAAGCCCAGATCAAAAACGGCATAGCCCGGCTCACGCAAAACGTTGCGATCTCCGACTTCGCCGGGATACGGATTGCGGTAGCTGGTATAAGCAGCCAATCTATCGCTAAACAAATTGGGATCGCCCGTGCGCGTGGGTGAGGCAGTAACCTGACGAATGGCGACTTGATTTGACTGCACGTTCCAGTTCGTGGCCCAGCGTCCATCATCAAATGGCTGGCGCGCTGGCAAGCCGGTGTTCCACCGGAAAATTCCCGTGGATTGCCAGCCACCTAAAATTGCATTCGCCACTGGATGCAGATTGCTCAAAAATTTCTTGCCTTTGCCGAAGGGCAAAACGTAGTTGTAATTGGCATTCATGATATGACGAATATCGAAATCAGAATTGCCACGATTGCTGTTGATATCCAGCGGATTCAGAATCAGGGCTGCGCCGGAAACGGTTGACCCCGTTGGTTCCAAACCGGAAGCGATGTCGAGTGAGTGTCCCCACGTATAATTAAAATCAAAATTTAAATCATTCGTGAGACGTTTCCGCAAGGAAACCTGTAAGGCGTGGTAATCCGAAGTTCCGATAGACCCTAATGCACCAAAGGCTGCATACTGCGGGTGATAGAAGAGATTATCGCCATACCCTAATCCATCATTCCACAGCGTTTGCACGAAGGTATAGTCGGTAGTATTTCTTCCGCCAACGCTCGTGCGAGCGATGCGACGATACGCCGCTTGCGACGCGGTCAAGACTGTGTTGGTGCCAAGAATACTGTACGTACCAGCTAAGCCAGGCAAGATGTTCTCAAAGTACGCGATCTTCGGAACAGCAGTGATCGTAGAGTTTTTCTCACGATACGAAATCAGCTCGCGCATTGCAGTGTAGAAGTCCACACCGGATTTCGGGTCTTTGAGATTGTTGAAGTGCATGATGTCGCGTGACACCAGCAGCTTGCGTCCCATCCGTCCGACATAGCTGGTTTCAAACGAAAAGCCTTTCCCCAAATCACGCCCAATAGAGAAATTGAACGTGTGGCTGTAAGGCGTCGTGATGGAATCATCCAGCGCGCTTTCAATGCGCTGATCCTGATCGGAAGGTTGTTGCAGGGGGAACTTCAAGCTTGGATTGATCGTCAGGCGCGGCAACGCACGCACGTTCTGCCCCACCCCTGTGAACAGCGGCCCCAAACGAGTCGAAACGTTGAAGGTGTTCGCGGAAATCTGGCTGGAAGAAGAGAATCCTAAAATCGCCTGTCCGTCAAAGCTCACTGCCAAGGCACCGCCCAAACGGTCAAACACTAGCCGATAGCCGCCCCGGAAGGACGTTTTGTTTTCTCCGAACAAGGTTCCGAGCAAGCCGCCCTTGAAATTTGGCGACCAGGCAAAGGAGGCCGTAGGCGCAAAGTTATTCCAGTCGTGCCGATAAAATCCGGTTCTGCCATTGGCCTTGCCTGCCAGATCAATTGAAATCGGATCAACCACAGGCTTACCAGCCAGCGCCCCAGCAACACGCTTATCAAAATATTCGCCCAGGTTTTGGACAGGTTTTACTTGTAAGCCATTGGCTTCATAAACCGGCACGGAATTCGACCAGCGTAATCCGTAATTGACTGTCAGGTTCGGGCGCAACTTCCAGGCATCCTGAAGATAAAAATCGTATTCCTGGGTTCTGAAATCGCGCTTGATCGGTGTGCCAGGCGCAATCACATTGCCCTGCCGATCATAGTTAATATTCGCGGCGTATTGCGAGTAACGCCCGATGACGGAAGCCAGGGCATCACGTAAATCTGTAGATGAGCCGCCGACATTGGAAAAGATCGGGTTGCCAGCATCGCTGTTCAGTACGACATCGCCGGACAAATCATAATACGATGGGTTAATGATCGCCGTGTCAAACGCATTGGCCAGAGAGCTGCGTTGATTGGAAATAAACCGCATGTTTGTTCCGCCCAAAATCGAATGCGAGCCTTTTGTCCACGAAAGATCATCAATGACATTGTGGATCGGCGTCACGCGGCTAAAGCCACGAGCAAACAAAAGGGGCTGGAAGATAAAGCGGAAATTAAGGAACGTTTGATTAGAATCGCCCCCTTGTGTAAAGGCGGCGCGTGTTAATCCGTAGCGAAAATTGTTTACTAAGGAATTCGAGATCGTCCAGGCTTCGCCCAAAGCGATCCCCTTTGGTTGACGCCACACCACACGAGAAGGTGTATCGGAAAAGGCGCTGGACAAGGCTTCCGTATCATTTTGGTAATTCAACCGAACCGACACGTTATGCTGCTGCGTCGGAACAAAGTCGAATCTGCCAATAAATGTATTTTGCTTCACGGGAAGGCTGGCATTGAAACGATAACCGCCCGTATTCAAGCCATCGCCAACCGTTGTGTCATTGGCAACATAACGAGTCGCAGCACTTGCCAACACGGCTAAAGCAGCAGAGTTAGTGCCAGGATCAATACCATTCGCGGCCACATACGCAGCACTAATTTGCGCCCGGCTCAAACAGTTAACACCCGATGGCGTTCCGGCTGGGCAGGAATTAAATTCATTGCTTTTGCCATTGGCTGTCTTGTAGCGAACAATCCCTTGCCCCAGGGAAGGCAACGGCACTTCAGCCACGACAGGAGCCCCTTTGGATTCGCGGAAGCCCTCGTAGTTGAAAAAGAAAAAGATTTTGTCCTTCCAAATTGGCCCGCCAATGGCTCCGCCAAAGTTATTGCGTAACAATTTAGGGCGCGGCACCCCAGCTTTGTTATTAAACCAGTCATTGGCGGCAAACTTGTCAAGGCGATTGTATTCGTACAGTGAGCCATGATACTGGTTCGTTCCGCCGCGCGTTACTAAAGAAAGCTGCGCGCCTGAAGAACGCCCTTGATCCGCATTCGCATTCGTGGTGGTTACACGAAATTCCTGTAATGAATCTGGCGTCAACCGCAACACCGTAAAGAATGCAGCCCCGCCCTGTTGTTCATTAACATCAACGCCATCCAAAGTAACGTTGGACTGATCAGAGCGCGCGCCATTTACATAACCGCCGCGTTTGACATCCACGCGCGTCGAACTATTAGGATTGTCAATTGCGCCTGTAACACCCGGTTGCAAAGACAGCAAACCCGCAATATTGCGTGAGAGCAGCGGCAAATCCATCACTTTGCGATTGTCAAATGTATTTCCAATCGTGGCATCGGTTGTATTAAGAACCGCCTCTCCACCCGTGATCGTGACGGTGTCGGCGACGCCACCAACCTGCTTGAATTGCATATTTAACGTAAGTGGAGTGCTGACCAAGACCTGCACTTCTTCGTCTACAATCGAGGCAAAACCTTTTGCTTCGGCTTTAATGCGATACAGCCCTGGCGGAACCTGCGGGATTTGAAAGGCCCCATCTCCGGCTGAAGTTACAGTGCGCGTGGCACCTGTGGCTTTATTCGTGATGGTGATTGTCGCGCCCGGAAGAGCATTGTTCTGTGGGTCTGTTACTGATCCTGAAATAGATGTGTTTTGCGCCAGCGCAAGGGTGACAAAAAGACTGGTCAGCAAGACAGCAAATAGAGTTCTCAAACAATCCTTGTAACTCATTTTTCCTCCTGATTTGGGTAACCGATTCAGAAATCGGCAGATAATCCGAAATATTGCCGCTAAGTGATTGCCCTTAACGCAAGCAATATGCCCCTGAGGAGAAATTCATTTTCGCCTTAATTCGTTTTTAAGGAGTGATGACAAATCTTTTTATTAGTTCGAGTTAATAGACAGGTAATGTTTTTTTAGAAGCAAGCAAGAGCAGGTGAGAACTCTCCACCCCTCCAGAATTTTGGATGCGGTTCATATTTTTGAAAATTACCAGCAGCTGACAAAACAAAAAGAAAGGTGGAAAAAGAAAGGAAGGTCAAATTAAGGACGCCGCGTGATGCACTCTGAAAGAATTCCTTTCAGCCCCCTTTTCGTGCATCCCCGCGGCGCTTATTCCCACCTCAACCAGCGATTGGTTGCCGGGAAACTGGGCGACTTCGTGATGAAAGTCAATCTCTGCGGCGTACATTAGGAATGGTTCTCAACATCCCTAATTTTCAAATCGCCTTGTCAAAATCCTGAGCTCAATCTTTGTTCAGGTGCCTGAGACAAAATCAAGTCTTGTGCCAAGTTGCTTTTGCCGTCAACATAGGGCGGAGGATTCAGCTAAGCATCGAAAAGCCAGTGTGTTACAGAAAAAACGCCTGAGCCTTCCAAAATTCTAGTAAGTGGCCCTGCATACCAATCTGTCAGGCAGGTTTACGTTTTGGTGTAATGAGCAACAAGAGCCTAAACGTAAGGCAGTCAGGTTTGACAAGGTATAGGTCATCTGTTAGCTTGGCTGCCTTGTTTTCGGGCATTACGTGATGCAGTAAAGAGTCAAGACCCGCTATGACTGAGGCCAATGCTGAACGAGGCCTTCGCTGGTTTCGTTTGTTAGTAATTGCTTGCGTATGGGCAAGCGCCGCACTGGTTACTTCTTGTTCCAGTCTCGTGAAATACAAGGATGAATCCATCGCGCAACCACTTACTCCGGTGGCGACGGCGAATTTCGATACCCTTGTCACGCAACTAAAACCTTTCACCGACATTCAATCCATGCGAGCAACGCGCATTTCGATGAAATTTGTGGATGTGCTGGCAGCAGAACGGTATCGCGGTGCAGCGGACGCTACGCTGGTGCTGCAACGGCCCGAAAAAGTGCGGCTGATTATTCAAGTGCCCGTGACGAAAACGAAACTGGCGGAAATGGTTTCTGACGTTGAGCATTTTCGCGTGGCGATTTACTACGATAAGTACAAACGCTTTCTGCTCGGCACGAACAAGGCAGATTACAGCCGCTGGCGCGAAAAGATACAAGGTCAAAAAGAAGCAGCGCAATCAGCTTTCATCAATGCGCGTCCATTTCATTTCACCGATGCCTTGCTGGTACGCCCGTTGCAAATCGGCAAGCCGGGTTTCACCTATAGTTTGCAGGAAGAACTGGTCGAAGAGGCGGACACAAGGCCCGGCGCAAAGAAGAATGCGCGCGTAATTCGTAGCTTCTATGTCGTTTCCGAAATTGAAATCACTGATCCGACCAAGAGTTTTGGTATCTTGCAACGCCGCTTCTGGTTTGACCGTAATGACAATTTGCGCTTGAAACGCCAGCAGGTGTTTGACGGCAAAGGGGAATTATCAACAGATGTGCGTTATGCCAACTACATTCCACTCACGAACAACAGTCAGGTTTTGCGTCCAAGTGTCGTGGAAGTCCGACGCCCGAATGATAAGTATTCGGCAGAACTAAACTTTCTGCCCGATAGCACCGAATTCAATCTGGAGAATTTACCAGCAACAGCTTTTGTCCTGGAAAATACTGAAAAACTCCCGGAAACCAATCTCGACAAACCTGAAAACCAATAACAGCAATGGACAATCTGATCTTAGCGAACATTCGCCAACGCCCGACGCGCACGCTTGTCAGTGTGCTGGGGGTCGCGCTGGGCGTGGTGCTGATTCTGGTCAATACAGGTTTGGTACGCGGCATGCTTAATGATCGGTCGCGGCGGGAACGCGGGATCGGGGCCGAAATCTTCTTCTCGCGCCCTGGTGCCAACGATATTTTGTCGGCGTCGGGCTTAACGCTGGATGTTCGCTATGTCGAACGCCTCGCCAAAATTCCTGGCGTGCAGGTCGTAAGCCCCTTGGGCAAACACTTGCAGAAGGGCAATGGCGGGTTGGGCTTTGAATTGGTGGATGGCATTGATTTTCCGAGCTATGCCGCGATGAGCGGAATAAAAATGGTCGAAGGACGTATTTTTCAAGCAGACGATGAAGTCATCATTGACGATTTCAAAGCCCGTAAGAGCAAGGCAAAAGTCGGTAGCGAGATTGAGGTCTTTGGCAAAAAGTTGAAAGTGGCAGGAATCTACGCGCCTGAATCTGGCGCTCGTATGAAAATGTCTCTGGCAGCTTTACAAAATTATATGGGTTCGCCGAACAAATGTTCTTATATCGCCATAAAATGCACTGACCCAAAGCAGGAAGAAGAAGTGCAACGGCGTATTAACACCGAACTGCCGGGCAATGCGGTGCAATTGATGCGCGATCTGCCGAGCTTTGAACGTGCGATTCCTGGCATCAACGGTTTTATCCGCACGATTCTGGTGCTTTCCACGGTTGTGAGTTCGCTGGTGATCCTATTGGCAATGTATACGACCATTACGGAACGCACGCGCGAGATTGGCATTCTGAAATCGCTCGGCGCATCCAAACGCTTTATCGTCGGCGTAATAGAAAAAGAGGCCATTACGATCAGCTTGATCGGCGTGGGCGTCGGGTTGCTTGCAGCGTTACTCATTGGGTGGGGAATCCGAACCGCCACGACGCTACAGGTTGAATTTCAACTCTCGTGGATTTTGACGGCGGCTTTGATTGGGTTGGCCGCAGGCATTGGCGGTGCGTTTTATCCGGCAGTGCGCGCAGCGAATCAGGATGCGGTGAAAGCACTGTCTTACGAATAACGAAGTATGCCTATTTTGCAAACGGAAAATCTGGTGATGACCTATCGCGTCGGCAAGGTTGATGTACAGGCGTTGCGCGGCGTCAATTTCGGAGTTGAAAGGGCGAATTCGTTTCGATTATGGGACATTCTGGCAGTGGCAAATCCACGTTACTACATATTCTGGGTGGTTTGCTCAAACCCACAAGCGGCAAAGTAATTGTGGATGGCGAAGATTTAGCAGCCGTCGGCGATGCCCAACGCACAGATATTCGTCGTCGCAAAATTGGGTTTGTGTTTCAGCGATTTAATTTATTCCCGACGCTGACAGCCGAAGGCAACTTGAAACTGGCGGAGCATATTCAAGGTAGGGAAAGCAAAGGCAGCGCGGAGTTGCGCCGTGAAGTCTTGCAGTTACTCAAATTGGAAAATAAAATGCATCATAAGCCCCTGGAATTATCGGGGGGAGAGCAACAGCGCGTGGCAATCGCGCGAGCGGTTATTACACGTCCGGCCATTATTTTAGCGGATGAACCAACCGGCAACTTGGATTCGGAAAACTCTGAGATTGTCTTGAAAATGCTAGTGCAGCTTAATCGGGAATTGGGACAGACGATTGTGATGATTACGCATAATCCCGAAGCAGCAGAAATTGCCAAACGGAAAATTTTGATGCGCGACGGACAAATCGTCAGCAACTAAATGACCGCTTCAAGCTACCAAAGAGACACTGCAATGAAAAAGCTAACTCAACCTGTAAGAAACATTCTGCTTTGGTCATACGAGCGCGCCACCTGGCAATACGACCTGCTCGTTGCCTTAATTATCGCCACTGTCTTTTTTGTCCCTGGACAATTCTTTGGAGATCGGGATCGTCCACTGCGAACTCTGAACGATACTGTGGAGCGGCGGTGGAGCATCGAATCGAAAAAGATTAATTCCTTTGCCGTGCGCAGTGGAAATGCTGAAACGCTGAAACATGATCCGCGCGAAGTCGTACAGTTGTATTTGCGCGAAGTCATCCGCCCGGATATAAAAGTAACCAATTGCGAGGTTGAAACGGACACGGGTGGCAAAGTTACCGGATACAGCGTTTGGTTTTAATAAACCTTCACCTCATTGTTAGCATCATAAGCCCCGCTCAGTCATAGACTGTTTTAGCGAAGTCTTAATGGGAGAAATTAGAATGATGAAACGTACTATCAGCCTTGCAGTCATGTTCGCCCTTCTCATGACTGCGGGGATTTATCAGCACACGCAGGCAACAGCGGGCGGGCAATTACTAACTGGCGTGCTTTCCAAGATGCAAGCCGCCCATCGTAATTTGCGTTCCATGCGCGCCAGCATGGCGCAGGTGCGGCATAACCCCCAAATCGATTCGACCGAAACCGATTACGGCACCCTGATTTACAAGCCAGGAGCTAAAGGGAAAAGCAAGCTGCGGATTGATTACACGCGCCCTGATCAAAAGAGCGTTTCCGTCCTCGGCGAAAATCTGGTGTTTTATCAACCACGCATCAATCAGGTGCTAAAAACGACGCTCTCCAAAGCGGCCAAAGGCAAAACCAGCAGTTATTCAGCGATGGTTGGCTTGGACGGTTCCTTGGAGACATTGACGAGAGATTACAACGTAGATTATGTGAAAGATGAGTTGGTAAACGGCGAAACAACGACCCGCCTGCAATTAATCCCGAAAGCCAGCGGGCCCTTCAGCCGCATTGAATTGTGGGTGAGCAATAAGTCCTGGTTGCCAGTGCAGTATCAAATGTTCGAGCGCAACGGCGATTCAACGCTGGTCAAATTTACGGGAATGGAAATCAATCCGAATATCGCGGATACCGCATTCAATGTGAACGTTCCTTCCGGCACGAAGGTTGTGGATAAAATCTAAGGCTGGTTCGCATTCTCTTGCGACTCTGTTTTTAGGGCGAAATCGGTTCGGTTTCGCCCTAAATTTTTACGCTTGGCCCAATCCCAGCAGCGGCTGATTCCTTGCCCTGCAAAGATGCTCAACAACGGCATTAACGGCAGGCGAAAACGGCTAACCGCGATGAGACCACCAGAAACGGCGATGAAATAAAAACCCACGCTGAGCAAAATAAGCAGGGGGAAATTTGTTCGTAACGAAACCCTGCCTAGCCCGATCCACGAAAGTAGATAAAATCCCAGCAATCCCCCCCCCAGCAGCCCGCCAAAAAAAATCAGCTTCGGATTCTCGCCGATCACGCGCTGTGCGGCAGCCAACATTCCCTGCTTCGCCATCACATTCATAACGCGATCCGACTTACGGTATTGCTGAAATAGCCGGAGATATTCCACGACACCGGGATCAAGTAGCATCACCAATATCCCTCGCGTGTAAAGTTGAGCAGAGATCCCAGGCGACTGCTGCAAGGTGCGTAACCCCTCGCTTCTGAGATAAGCGTAGCGCCGCCCCGGCGTCCAGGTTTGTTGGTCAGGGTGCTGGCGGAAATAGACGGCAGAATCGTAATAGCCGAGCTGCTCCACTACCTCATAAAATGGCAAACCTTGCTGCTGGGCCTTCACTGCACCGGAATGATAAAAATACAGCACCAATTCAGAGGTCGTGGAAAATCCGGCGTACCCCGTTGCCAGCCAATTCCGCACTTGCCAAGCAATCAGCAAACTCATCGTCAGTAGGCCAAAGGCGGCTGCGCGGAAAAGTGTTTTTCGCTCCCGTTTCACGCTGGCCCACACCATCAGAACGAGCGTCAGTACCAGCGGTAAAAAATATCCGACCGGGCGCGTGTACACCGCGCCCGCCAATGCCAGCGCCGCCCCAACCCAATTTGCCCAGTGCCCTTCCTGCCACGCGCAAAGCAAACGATTGAGGGCAGCAACAACGAAGAAAACAAACAACGTATCGCTCAGCAACAAAACGCTATGCAAAATGCTGAGGGGTTCCAAACTGAATAACAACGCAGCAAAAATAGCACTCCGCTCCTCCTGAAAAACGTGCCGCGCGGTGGCATACACCAAATAACAGGTGCCACAACTGAGCAGGATTTGCAGCAGGATGGTGATGAGTTCGACGTGTCCCAACTTGATGCCGGGCAGCAGCAAGAGCGGATAGCCCGGCGTTCGCATAATTTCGGTGCGCTGCTCGGTCGAAAACGTTCCGGTGGTGAGCAAGGCGGTTGCGGGTAACAGATAGGTCGCGCTGTCCTTCGCATAAAATATCGTGTAATCCTTCGCACACCATAACGCAGCGGCAAACACGCCGACACGCAGCGCAAAAGCGCAGGCCAGAATCATACGCAAGGACAGCCTCGCGTCTGCCAAAACAAACGACGACATGAGTTTTCAGAGGGGGCTGACTGACCGTGATTATGAAAAAAGCTGTGGGGATTCCGGTAGTACTTGACGAAAGCTTCTGCGATGGAGAGGGCAGGGGCCGATGGCTCGCAAAGCTTCCAGATGCACCGCTGTGCCGTAGCCAACATTGCGGGCAAAGCCATAGCCGGGAAATTCCCGGTCATATTCCACCATCCACTGATCTCGTGCGACTTTGGCGATGATCGAAGCGGCGGCAATTGAAACCGACTTGGCATCGCCTTTGATAATGGCTTTTTGTTTGATCGCTAGGTCTTTCAATTGCACCGCGTCCAGCAACAAAAAATCCGGCGCGGGCGCGAGCATCCTAATGGCTGCGCGCATCGCTTGGCAAGTAGCTTGCAGAATGTTGATGCGATCTATTTCTGCGGCTTCCACGCGCGCGATGGCGTAGGCGAGTGCCGTCGCGCGAATTTCAACATCAAGCTTTTCGCGCTGAGCGGCGCTGAGTTTTTTGGAATCGTTTAGCCCGGCAGGGATGCGATTCAAATCAAAGATGACCGCCGCCGCCACGACAGGCCCGGCAAGTGCGCCGCGCCCCACTTCATCTACGCCAGCAATGAACCTGGCTCCGAGGCTTTCGGCCTCGCGCTCAAAACTGAGATCACAGGCGGAAGGAAGTTTCACGCTCATTGCTGTTGCTCCACCTCACTTGCCCCAGGCTCTGCGTTGTCCGGGAATGCCCAAATCTATCACCCGCAATCCTAAAATGCCGGGGGAAAGATAGGCCACGCGATACTGCTTTTCATCTGCCGTCACCGGCCCATTTGGGAACCGGCCTGAGCGTACCCAATAACGAACACCTAGTTTTTCGTAGCGCTCCCAATCCGTGCGAATCACACCTTGATGAACCGTTTTGCAATTCGTGTAGAGATACACCAGCGGCGGATTTTCGGCGGCAAACAGCGCATCGGTTTGGGTATTTGCTTTTATCCAGTTGAGCATTTCCTGGTTCTGCTCAAAGACGCGAATATACGACGGGCGCAGGTCTTCCTGCGTTTGGAACTTTGACCAAAGATACGTCGCGTGCTCATACAAATGCAGCACGAGGAAAAGGCTCGTGACAACAGCCAACAATTGCCAGGGAGCTTGCGCTTCTCCTTCGCCCAGTTTTTGTTGCAGCAAGTCAAAACAGAATTTGATCCCGCGCAAAAGGTAAAACAGGAGAAACGGCGTCAAGGGCAACACAAACCGCGTCGGATCAAAAGGCCACAGCAACGTGAGCGCTAGCGAAAGCGGGACAACATATTCAACCAACGTCAGCTTTCCCGGCAGACAACCACGTATCCCAGAATCATCACGAGGCTGAGCAGCAAAGAAAGGATTCCGCCGTCGTTGGAACCAGTTCAGCGAATACAACGGCGACAGGGTTAGCCGCCCGACATCTCGCCCCATAATCATTACAGCCGTGTTCCAAACCCGTTCCGGCAAATCCGTGATCGAGATGGTTCCCAGATGCTCTCCGCCCGCCACCTTATGCCAAAACTGCTCGGCATAACCGATCACGATATAACCGCCCTGCTCCCCTCGCTGTGCGGGCGTTGGCGCGTGCGTCCGGGCATACAGCAACCAGGGGGCGAGCAGGAGAATCAGCCCCGCGCCAAAGATCAGCAGCGACTTTCGTTGTCGCTCTCGGAACAAATAAAGAAAAATCGCCAGCACCAAAGTAAGCGCCATCGAACGAGTGAGGACGGTCGCGGCGGCCAGTCCTGCGCCCAAAATCAGGTAGTATAAATGCCGCTTCCCCTGCCCCCGCGTACTACGTTCAATCGCCACAATTGTCAGGAGCTGCAACAAGGTAAAAACGCATTCTGACAGCACGGTCGAGTCGCTAAAAACGAACGCGGACCAATATCGTTACCATCGCTAACCCAACAGCCAGGCCGGGAGAAAGATTTCGATGACGCAGGAAATACCAGCCGGAAACTACGCCCGTGCCAATCATTGCCAGGATGGAAACAGCTTTGAGATAGTAAAGATTTTCAGGAAAGTGCGGAGCAAGTCGAAAGACCAGCGAGAGTATTGCCGGAAAGCCCGGCGGATAGAGCGGAGGAATCCCTGGCGTTGGCGAATTGATAAGCGTATACTCCTGCCCGGAGGCTAACGCCTTGGCCAGCAGAATGTACCAGCCGTCATCCTGCTGAAGACCAGCCACCTGATCCACACGCAGCACATAAACCAGTATACACAGCAACGCCCCACCAATGGCCAGGCAGAAGATGCAACCGCGAAAAGCGAGCGGTGCTGTCGCTTCCTTAGCTGGCACGGCGGCATTTATTCCTATCCTGAATTGTTCAACCGTCACCTTCTTGGCTTTTTTCATCATCGCAGCCACCTTGAGGAAGTATGTTGCAGCCTGCAATAAGAGAGAAGGAGAGAAACCAGCGTTATCGTGAGGTTCTACACACGGAAGGCCGCAGGACGACTTACGGTCGGAGTTAACAGGAAACAGCGCGGAGAAAAAGGACTTTCTCTCCGCGCTGAAAAACAGGAAACCAGATTTTATTTCTGGCCGCATGCGTGCGCGTATCGCGTTCGCGCAGGCGAGCAGCTTTACCGCGCAGTTTACGCAGGTAATAGAGTTTCGCACGTCGTACGCGGCCATGCTTGACCACTTCGATTTTGCCGATGATTGTGGCGTGCAGTGGGAAAATGCGTTCGACGCCGATGCCGAAGGAAGTTTTGCGGACGGTGATGGATTCCCGCACGCCGCTGCCTTTGCGGGCAATCACGACGCCCTCGAAGGCTTGCAAGCGCTCTTTGTTGTCGCTTTCCTTGATGCGCACATGTACGCGCACGGTGTCGCCCGGAATAAATTCGGGAATGTCGCTGCGCAACTGCGCACTATCTAGTTGATCCAATGATTGCATAGGTCACCTCAATGTTCTTGTTGTCTTAACTGTTCTGCTACCCAGCGCTGCTCATCTTTGGTGAGAGCTTTTGTGCCAGTAAATTTTCAATCAAATCCGGGCGCATTTTCAGGGTTTTTTCCAACGCGGCTTGCCTGCGCCATTTGGCAACGTTCGCGTGATGCCCGCTCAATAAAACTTCCGGCACGTCCATGCCATTGAAGCTCGCCGGGCGTGTGTAATGCGGGAAATCCAATAATCCCGTCGAAAAAGAATCGTTCACCGCCGAAGTCTCGCTGCCCAAAACATTCGGCAGCAAGCGCGTAATCGCATCCACCAGAATCATCGCTGGAAGCTCGCCGCCGGTCAGCACGTAATCGCCTATCGAAATTTCGCCGGTAATTAAATGCTGCGCGACTCGTTCGTCTACGCCCTCGTAGCGACCACACAGCAAAATCAGCTGCGAAAACTCTTTGGCAAATCGCTCTGCTTCGGCTTGGCGAAACACGCGGCCTTGCGGCGAAAGCAGTACGACGGCGGTTTGTGAATCGCTTTGGCGAATCGCTTCGACGGCACGAAAAATCGGCTCTGGTTTCAGCACCATCCCATCGTCGCCGCCAAACGGGCGATCATCTACGACGTGATGCTTGTCAGTTGTAAAAGAGCGCAAATCGTGAATGTTGATTTCGATCTGGCCTTGCTGTCGCGCGCGGCGGATGATGCCGAAATCAAACGGCCCGGCAAAAAATTCCGGGAAGATTGTCACCAGATCGAAGCGCATAAAACTACGCCATCACAAATCCAATAACCCGTCGGGCGGGTTCACCACAATTCGTTTGTGGTCGGTGTCCACTTCGGGGCAGATGTCGCGCGTGAGTGGAATTAAAACTTCTTTGCCTTGTCGGTGGATGACCAGCAAGGGAGCCGCGCCGTAATCTTCGACCTTGTTCACCATCCCCAACGCTTCTCCCGCTGTGGTGACAACTTCGCAACCTTCCAGATCGAAGAGGAAATATTCGTCTTCCTCTAATTCGACCAAGTCTTCCGGCGGAATCACGAGACTGATATCGCGCAGTTCCTCAGCCCTGTTCGCGTCATCGTAACCAGTGAATTTCAAAACGACGCGGCCTTTGTGAAACCAAAAGTTTTCCAGTTGCAAGGTGGCAATTATCTTACCCCCACGTGTCGCTGTGACTTCTTCCAGGTTGGCAAACCGTTCTGGAAAATCCGTCAGGATGTCGGCGATGACTTCGCCGCGCACGCCCTGCGGACGGGCAATTCGTGCAATGGAAATGAAGTCTTCAATTTGTACCGCGTCTGTCTCCCCACTCACGTTTGATCCGTTCCGCCGGGCTTATTCCAAAATTTCCAGCACAAAGCGCCTTTTCAATTTCGTCCCCGCCGCCGCCAGAATGGTGCGAATCGCTCTTGCTGTTCGTCCTTGCCGCCCGATGACTTTGCCCAGATCGCCGGGAGCAACACGCAATTCCACGACGGTTTTCTGGTCGCGCTCGACCTCTTTGACATTGACCTCGTCAGGATGATCCACCAACGCCTTGGCTATCAACTCCACGAGTTCCTTCATTCGTTAACCTCCACACTGAGTGAAAAATACTGCTTGCTCCTCGGTTGTGGGAGAAAAGGGTCAGTCCAGAACACAACCCGGAAAAACGGTGCACAGAGAAGTATGAGCGAGCGAAAGACAGTTACGCCGCAGCGGTTGCTTCCGGTGCGCTCTTGCGAATCAGGCTGCGCACAGTTTCGGTCGGTTGTGCGCCGCATTTGAGCCAGTAATCAATCCGCTCATGATCCAATTTCAGTTCGAGCGGTTCGCGGCAGGGATTGTAATGCCCCACGATTTCGACGAATCGCCCATCGCGTTTGCCACGCTTTTCCGCTACCACGACGCGGTAAAACGGACGCTTCTTGGCTCCCATACGAGTTAATCTAATTGCTAACAACGTTCTTACCTCCAAAATCGAAAACGGCGAAGTTATCTTCGCTTTTTCTTCTTAACCTTGTTTTTCTTTTTGCCGCCGATGCCGGCAATGCGTTTGGCGACTTTGCCGCCGAGTCCACCGAACATTCCGCCGCCGCCCATCATTTGCTGCATCATCTGTTTCATCTGCACATATTCCTGCAACATCTGATTGACTTCGTTGGCGGTCGTACCGCTGCCCCGCGCGATGCGTTTGCGCCGGGAAATATTGATGATCTGATGATTCTCGCGCTCGCCCGGCGTCATCGAACCGATAATCGCTTCGGTGCGTTTGAGCTGCTTCTCCATCTGGTCGGACATTTCCGGCGTCATCTTGGGCATGCCCTTGAACATATCGCCGGGCAGCAGGCTCATAATGCTTTGCATCGAGCCGAGTTTTTTGATTTGCCCCAGCGAATCGCGGAAGTCTTCGAGAGTGAATTCATTGCGCTCGAATTTCTTCTGCATCTCTTCCGCTTTTTTCTCGTCAATTTCGGACTGTGCTTTTTCAATCAGCGACAGCACATCGCCCATACCGAGAATGCGCGAAGCAATGCGATCCGGGTAAAACGGATCGAGCGCGTCGTACTTTTCGCCCACGCCGACAAACTTGATCGGCTGGCCGATGACCTCTTTGATCGAAAGCGCCGCGCCGCCGCGCGCATCGCCGTCCATCTTCGTCAGAATCACACCCGTGATGCCGACCTGATTATGAAACTCCGTCGCACTCTTGACCGCATCCTGTCCTGTCATTGCATCAGCCACGAATAGCGTTTCGCTCGGCTGCATTTCAGACTTGATGTTGCGCAACTCGTCCATCAGCGCATCATCAACGTGCAGACGGCCTGCGGTGTCAATCATCAGCGTGTCGAAGCCAACTTGCTCGCAATGCTTGCGCGCCGCGCGACACAGTTCCAGCGGATCATTCAGCCCATTGCCATCAAAGACCGGAATGCCAATCGCTTTGCCGATGACCGCCAGTTGGTCGCGGGCTGCCGGACGATAGACGTCTACGGAAAGCAGCAGCGGCGTGCGATTTTGATTTTCCTTGAGCCACTTGGACAGCTTGCCCGTCGAAGTCGTTTTGCCCGACCCCTGCAAGCCGACAATCATCACGCTGTTCGGACGCTTTGACGTAAACAGCAGGCGCGAAGACGTGCCGCCGAGCATTTCCACCAGTTCATCATTGACGATCTTGACGACCTGTTGCCCCGGATTCAGCCCCTCCATCACATCCACGCCAACGGCTTTGGACTTGACGCGCTCAACGAAATTCTTGACGACTTTGAAGTTGACGTCAGCTTCCAGCAAAGCAATGCGAATCTCACGCATCGCCAATTCCAGATGCTCCGGCGACAGGCGGCTTTCACCGCGCAAATCCTTCAGAACTTTTTTGAGCTTATCCGAGAGCGCCTCAAACATAATCAACCAGTAGCATTAGCAGCAGACGTCGCCGCACACAAAAGCGGTAAGGATAGAAAACGAACCGGGCGATTGTCAAGAAGAGGTTCTGCGGCAATGCGAATTCAGGGCAGATTCCGGTTTGACGCTGCCGCGCGAAAGATGCTACAAACTTTGCTTTTCGAGCAGACAAGCGAAACCGCATAAGACGTTCGGCTCGCGCAGGTTGTTACCAAAAAGTAAGGACAAAATCTATGGCGTCATCCCTGTCAGCAGACCTGAAGCAACGGGTCATTTCTCTGGTACGCGAACAATTCAATCTGGAAGTAACCGATTTCCCCACCGAAATCCCTCCGCGCACAGAACTCGGCGATGTGGCGTTTCCCGTCGCGTTTGAGTTGGCGAAGCGCATCAAAGCCGCTACCGGAGAAAAGAAAAACCCGCGCGAAATCGCCACGAAACTAGCCGAAGGTCTGAGCAACATCCCCGGCATCGCCAAAGTTGAAATCGCTGGCGCAGGCTATTTGAACGTCTTCTTCGACCGCGCCGAGATGTTCAGTGAGCTTGTAAAACTAGGGAAATATAGTGCTGAAGAGTTAGCACAAAAGGAGCGCCTGGCGAAAAAAATCTTAGAAGGCGACAGTAAGATTATCGTCGAACACACCTCCATCAATCCGAACAAAGCCGCGCACATTGGCCACGTCCGCAATTCCGTCTTGGGCGATACGGTCGTTCGCATTCTGCAAGCCACTGGCGACACCGTCGAAGTCCACAACTACATTGACAACACTGGCGTACAAGTTGCTGATGTCGTCGTCGGCTTTCTGCATTTAGAAAAAAAATCTCTCGTCGAAATTCAGGCGCTGGCCGAACGCCCTGCCGCCAGTCGCGCCGAAAGCTTTGATTATTACTGCTGGGATTTATACGCGCAGGTCGGGCAGTGGTACGAGGAGGATAAAGCGCGGCTGGAAATTCGCGCGAAAACGCTGCACGAAATCGAAGCAGGCAATAACGCCACCGCTGACATCGCCGAATATATCTCCGCCCAAATCGTAGACCGTCATCTCGACACGATGTCCCGCCTCGACATCAGCTATGACCTGCTCGCGCGTGAAAGCGAAATCCTGCATCTGCACTTCTGGGCGCACGCCTTTGAGAAATTAAAGGAGAGCGGCGTTATCGTCTTTGAAACCGAGGGCCGCAACAAAGGCTGCTGGGTGATGAAGGCGGAAGAGGTTGCAAATTTGAAATCTGAAATTTCAAATGCTGAGAGCGAACACGACGCCGACAAAATCATCGTCCGCTCGAATGGCACGGTGACCTACACAGGCAAAGACATCGCCTATCACTTATGGAAGCTCGGCAAGCTCGGCTTGGATTTTCACTATCGCCCGCTCCGCCACGATCATCACAGCCACGAAGTCTGGATCACGACGGGCAACGAGGCGGAAGCGACAACAGCCCAAACAAGCTTTGGCAATGGCACGGCGTTTTTGAATGTGATTGACGTTGGCCAATCTTATCCACAAGCCAACGTCAAAAAAGCTGTGTTGTTGCTCGCCGCGACGGAAGAACAACGCGCGAAAGTTTCGCGCAGCGCGCATCTGGCCTACGAAAAGGTCACGCTCAGCGCCGACGCCGCAAAAGAATTGGGCGTAGAGGCGGAAGGCGCAGTTTCGATGTCCGGGCGCAAAGGCTTGGGCGTCAAAGCGGATGATTTGATGGATCGGCTGGATGCGAACGCCTTGCAGGAAGTGCAGGCGCGGCACGAGGATTTGTCTTTGGCAGAACAACAAAAAATTGCGCATCAAATCGCGGTCGCGGCGCTTCGTTACTTCCTGCTCAAATACACCCGCACTTCGATCATCGCGTTCGATTTCAAAGAAGCCTTGAGCTTTGATGGCGAAACCGGGCCGTACATACAATATTCCGCCGTGCGTGCCAACAACATTTTCCGCAAGCTGGGCCGCCAGCCGGAAGACGTGCAAAACGATTTTGCGAGCATCACAGCGGCATCAATCAACACATTTTTTGCAGGCGAGAGCGGCAATGATTTGTGGTCGCTGATATATTTCGCGGCCCGTTTGAATGACGTGGCGCGCCTGTCTGCCGATGCGTTTGAGCCTACGCATGTCGCCAAATATGCGTTTCAGTTGGCCAAGCAATTCAATGTCTTTTATCACGATCACCACATTCTCAGTGAAGCAGACGAAACACGCAAAACGCTCCTGCTAATGGTTGCTGACATCGCGCGCCGCAAGCTGGAACTGGCGCTTTTGCTGCTCGGCATCCAAGTGCCGGAAAAAATGTAAATCGGCCGCTAGAGAAATTCGCTCTGAGAAAAGTTACTATTACTTCTCCGCGCGCGTGTGCCCAGGCGCTCCGCGCGCATAAATTTCGTCGGCTTTTCGGTTCAGTTGGAGAATAGTTATGAAACAATTCCGTCGCCTTCCTGTCGCCTTCTTCCTTCTGTTGCTTGTCACTTCGCTTGCGGCGCAGCAACCCGTCCGACAGATTGATCCCAGCCAGCTCTCGCTCGACACGATTTTCAGCTACGGCGCGAAGTCCGTGGGCTGGCATCAATGGCAAGCCGATGGCAGTGGGTACTTGATGCTGGAACCGGCGGCGAAGGGCGCAGTGGATTTGGTGCGCTACGATGCGGCGAGCGGGGCGCGGACGGTGTTGGTGGCGGTAGATAAATTGATTCCTCCCGGAGCTGCTTCGCCACTTGTCATTGAACAATTCGACCTCAGCCAGGACGGGCGACGGCTGCTCATCTTCACCAACTCCGAGCGCGTCTGGCGGTCGAATACACGCGGCGATTACTGGGTCTTTGACGTAAAAAGCGCGAAATTGCAAAAGCTTGGCGGGCAGATGAAAGGCTTGATGTTTGCCAAATTCTCGCCCGATGCGATGCGCGTGGGCTATGTGCATCGGAACAATCTGTACGTCGAAAATCTCGCCGATGGGCAAGTCAAACAACTCACGTCGGACGGCACAGAGTACATCGTCAATGGCACGTTTGATTGGGTCTACGAGGAAGAATTGTTTTGCCGCGATGGCTGGCGCTGGTCGCCGGACGGCAGGCAAATCGCGTATTGGCAACTGGATTCTGCGGGCGTCAAAGAATTCAAGATGATCAACAACACGGATGAACTTTATCCGAAGATCATTTCATTTCCGTACCCGAAAGCAGGCGAAAC
The DNA here is from genome assembly GCA_046331525.1 of Blastocatellia bacterium. Lineage (GTDB taxonomy): Bacteria > Acidobacteriota > Blastocatellia > RBC074 > RBC074 > JAFDVL01. Next base: position 7,044 of record JAXLQQ010000010.1, on the reverse strand, counting down.
CAACTCTGCCGCACGGGTCGGCGTTGTCAGTGCAACAGGCGGCAAGACGCGCTGGTTTGAAGTACCAGGCGATGCGCAACAAAACTATTTGCCACGGATGGAGTGGGCCGCGAACTCGGATGAAGTTGTGATTCAACAACTCAATCGCCTGCAAAATACCAACATCGTAATGCTCGGCGACACACGCTCCGGCAAGGTTCGCCCCATTCTCACTGAACGCGATGACACCTGGGTAGACACGGCCTGGGGTTCGCTGGATTGGGACAGTCACGGTTTGCAACGCGGCGATGTCGAGTGGATCGAGCGGCAAACGCTTCTTGTGGGTTAGCGAACGCGATGGCTGGCGGCACGTTTATTCGGTGTCGCGCGATGGCAAAGACGTCAAATGCATCACGCCCGGAAACTACGATTTGATTGGCGCTGAGTTAGTAGACGCAGCGAATGGTTGGCTCTATTTTTCCGCCTCGCCTGACAACGCGACGCAAAAGTATCTCTTTCGCACACGGCTCGACGGCAGCGGCAAGGCCGAACGCTTATCGCCTGCCGATCAATCAGGTACGCATAACTATACGATTTCGCCGCGCGGCGGCATTTGTGATCACACCTATTCCGCCTTCACCAAAGTTCCCGTGACGGATGTGGTGCGCTTTCCGCAACACACGGTTGTGCGCACGATGTTTGATAATCAGGCGCTGCAAGAACGCATCGCCAAATTGAAACCTGTCGGACAAGAGTTCTTCCGCGTCAATATTGGCGAGGGCGTAGAACTCGACGGATGGATGATGAAGCCGCCTGATTTTGATCCAGACAAGTAATACCCAGTTCTCTTCCACGTCTATGGCGAGCCGTGGTCGCAAACTGTGCTGGATGCATGGAGCGGCGGGCGTATGATGTGGCATCGGATGCTCGCGCAACAAGGCTACATCGTCGTGAGCGTAGACAATCGTGGCACGCCCGCACCGCGTGGTCGCGCGTGGCGCAAGAGCATCTATCGCCAAATGGGCATTCGCAATTCGCTTGATCAAGCCAACGCCGCACGCGCCATCAGCAAATGGCCGTTCGTAGACGCCGCGCGCATCGGCATCTGGGGCTGGAGCGGCGGCGGTTCTTCGACGCTGAATGCGATGTTTCGTTATCCTGATGTTTACAAAGTCGGCATGTCGGTCGCACCCGTGCCAGACATTCGCTATTACGATTCGATTTATCAGGAACGTTATTGTGGCTTGCCGCAGGATCACCCGGAAGAATACAAGCAAAGCTCGCCGATCACGTTTGCCGGGCAGTTACAGGGACAGTTGTTGCTCGTACACGGCACGGGCGATGACAACGTTCATTATCAGGGTTCCGAAGCGTTAATTAACGCGCTCATCGCGGCGAACAAACCGTTCACGATGATGTCTTACCCCAACCGCTCGCACGGCATTTACGAAGGTGCAGGCACGACCCGGCACCTGTACGAATTGCTCACACGCTTTCTGCACGAACGGCTACCGGCGGGGCCGCGAATGTAGGGTAAACATCCTGTTTGCCTATCCGAAAAATATGTTTGGAGGGCTGCAAACATGATGTTTGCAGTACATTTTAGATGCTCATTGTCATGACTCCTGACGCGACGGAAGTGGATATTCAGCGCGTCATCACTACTGTCGAAGCTAACGGACTTAAAGCGCACCCAATGCCCGGCGCGAATCGGACGGCCATCGGCATCACGGGCAACACGGGTGCGGTTGATCCTGAACCGTTCGTCGAATTGCCCGGCGTATTTGAATGCGTGCGCGTCACCAAGCCGTATAAGCTGGTGGGCCGCGACCTCAAACACGACAAAACCGTCATCAAAATGGGCGCAGCGGAAATCGGCGGCGCAGAACCAGCCATTATCGCAGGCGTCTGTGCGGTTGAAACGCGCGAACAAACGATGCTGACGGCGCAAGTTGTGGCCGAGGCAGGTTGCAAATGGTTTCGCGGCGGCGCTTTCAAACCGCGCACCTCGCCGTATGCATTTCAGGGCTTACACGAAGAAGGTTTGCAAATCCTGGCCGATGTGCGCGACACCTACGGTTTGAAAATCGTCACCGAAGCAATTGACGAACCCGCGCTGGATTTGTGCGAACAATACGCCGATGTCATTCAAATCGGCACGCGCAACATGCAGAACTTCAGCCTGCTGAAACGCGCCGGACAAGCGCGCAAGCCGATTCTCCTCAAACGCGGAATGTCTTCGACGCTGGAAGAATTTTTGCTCGCGGCGGAATACATTATGGCGGAAGGCAATTATCAGGTGATTCTCTGCGAACGCGGCGTGCGCACGTTTGGCAATCATTCGCGCTTCACGCCCGATTTAGCGGTGATTCCGGCGGCGCAAAAACTCTCGCACCTGCCGATCATTCTTGATCCCAGCCACAGCACCGGTACGCGCGAAACGGTGATTCCAATGTCGCGCGCGGGCATTGCCGTCGGCGCGGATGGCTTGCTGGTGGACATTCATCCGTATCCCGAACGCGCGTTGTGTGACGGGCCGCAGGCGTTGCTGTTTGAGATGTTCCGGCAAATGGTGGATGAAGTGCGCGCGATTGCGGCAATTGTGCAAGGCGCACGCAGGTAAGAGCGTGTGCGCTTTCCTATGCCCTCCTTCACAGTCGGGCTTCCGCCGTTGCTGCTCCCTGTTTCCTGATAATCAGGGGTCAATCACAAAATTTATAGAACGTTTCGCATTTGTCTTGGCAACGCGATCCACCACAACCAGCCGCAGTTCATAGGTGCCGGGCGCAAATTTTTCGAGCGTCAATCGTGCGGCATACGGCGCATAGGCAGTGGCGGTATTACCGGGCGGGAGGTGTAATGGTATGAGCGGCGTTGCCATCACCAGTTTATTCGCGGCATAGATTTGCGTCTGAATGACGGCATCAATTTCGCCTTTGTCATTGTGTTTCGGGTTGTAGGAAAAAATCGTGAAATCGAATTTTGAGCCGCGCGTAAAGTGATGAGTAATTTGCGCGGGGACAGGTCGAGCCTGTTGGTCTTCGATTTTCTTTTCCTCTTCGGCCTTATCATCTTTGGGCAGTTCGGAAAAAACAGATTCCTTCTCAGCGGCCAGAAAAATGCTGCTTAGCACGAGTTGCTTTTGGCTTAAATCGGCAATCTCCACCCATTGCGAAGCGCTTCCCGCCTGGTGTGAATCCTCTTTAATAACAGCTAGTCGCACCTGGTAGAATCCTGGCGGCAACTTCACCTGACGAGTAAACAGAAAGCCGGATTTGACGAGACCTTCGTAGGTCGCAGGTTTCAGCGTCATGGCTAGTTTCTGGCTGAAACCGTCGACGCTTTTTCCCTTCTCGTCATAGATCGTGCTGACTACCTCTACGTTTGCATTATAGCGACCGTTGGCCTGCTCGAACTTAATACCCGACACATCGAAATGCGCGATGATGGTGGCATAGGCTTCGCCTTTGCCGGAGTCCACGTAATCCACTGACATCTCGGTCGGAATCGCACGCAACGGGATTAGCGAATTGTAGGCGTTGGCAACCAGCGCGACTTTCGCGGCGGATTCTTTTTTGGCGGCTTTGTCAGGATTCTTTTCGCGCTCGGCGGCGAGCTTGGCGCGTTCACGGTCTTCTTTCTCCGAGGCTTTTGCGACGGCTTTGTCATCAGGCGCGAAGTAGCCTTTGCTGGAACGGATTTTGTATTCGGGATGATTTTTGACGTGGATTTCGAGCTTGCGAAAGCGCCCGTCGCGGTAGGACACGAGCGGCTCGAAGGCGAGCAGGTAATAGACTTCCGTGTCGGCAATAATCTTTTGCAAACCGAGCGACAGGTCATTGTTATTGAAAATCGGAAAACCACCCGTATCACGCGACAGCGCATTTAACCCATCGCGGTTCGCCTCAATCGCGGCGGATTCCATCGAGAAGCGCGCCCCCGGCGGCTGCTCGTTGCCAAAGCCGGGCTGTGACGCATCGAAAGCGTCTGGCATAGCGATCAGTCCGCGCGTGTCGAGCGCATAAATCACTACACCTGCGCGCGTTGCCGCGTCCGTAATCTGCCGCACGTCGTACCCCGTGCCCTGATTGAAACCGCCGAGCAAAAATCCATCCGACAGCATCACCATCGTCTTGCGCCCCGGCATGCCACGCAGGCTGCGAATAATGTTTTCGAGCGTGCTGAGCGTGGCCTTTGTGAGAGAAGTATTTTCTGCAACGACACCCCGCGCGGCTGCGCGCGCCTGTGACTCAGCCATCTGGCGCGACGTACCTGGCAATTTAGAGATGATGTCATTGATGGCTAAGGCCAGCGCCTCGCGGTCATTATTTTCAATCAACTCTGCCTGATAAGCCGTCAGACGCGGCACGTCGCTGGAACTCAACGTCACGCGGCGTTCGGCAAACGCGAGGCGATTAATCGCACGTTTGAGGATTTCGCGGTTGTTCGTGAATTGCTGATGCATTCCTAATTGACCGCTGGTCGTAATCAACGCGACCTGATCATCATTCGTGAGTTGCTCGTCTACGAATTTGAGCAAGGCTTGCCGCGCATAAACCAGATTGCCAAAGGACAAATGCAGATCATCAATCGCCAGCACGATGTAACGCCCCGCGCGCACTTCGGGCGCAGGCGTCGCAGGTGCAGGTACGGGCGCGGTGCCTTTGGTTTTGGGTTCCAGCGGCAGCCAGCGCGCCGGGGTGTTGATCGTGCCAATGGAAAAATACGAAACGTCCTGTACCTTGCCGTCTTCCTTTACCTCGAAATCTTCACGCTTCAAATCGCGCACCGGCTTGCCCGCTTTGTCCGTCACAATGACTTCGATCTGCACAAGTTCGGTTTCGATGCGAATCGTCGTGTCGTCCTGTTTTTGCGGGGCGTCTTTAGGTTTGGGAGGCGTGCTTTGTGACCAGACAACGAGGCCGCAAAACAGCAGGGCTACCAGGAAAGAAACAACTCGGAAAAGTTTCATGATTATGGTTCGACAACGAAGGTTAGCGTGCGTCGGGCGCTGGTTTTGGCAATGCGGTCAATGACCAGCAGACGCAATTCATAATTGCCCGGCTCAAATTTATCCACGCTCAGGCGCGCGGCGTAAGGAATGAAATTGGCTGTTCTGGTTTCCGGCGGCGGTTCCATTTTCGAGAGGGGCGAGGCGTAGATTACCTTGCTGCCCGAAAACAATTGCGACTGCACAACCAAGTCAGTCGCGCCCTGCTTGTCGGGTTTAGCGTTGTAGGCAAAGAGCGAGAAATCGAACGCGCTGCCCATTTTGAATCGGCGCGCGACTTGAGAGGGAACGGGCGCAGCCTCCTGTTTTTCCTCGCCCGCTTTGGCGCTTGCCTGCGCCAGCAAATAATTGGTTTCTTTCTCAGTCGTCAGAAAAATGCTGCTGAGGGTCAATTGCTTTTTCGTAATGTCAGAAACTTCGACCCAGTCAAAAGCACTGCCAGTTTGTTTGTTGCCATCGCGCAGAGCGGCGACCCGCACCTGATACAAACCGGGCTTGAGCGCCACACACCGCGCAAATACCAGCCCGGCTTTCAGCGTCTGTTCATACGAAGACTGTTTCAAGTTCATACTGAGACGCTGGTTGAAGGTGTCTACGGATTTCCCATTTTCATCAAAAATCGTTCCGATAACATCAATCGTTGCGTTGTACAGCCCGTTGCGCTGCTCAAACTTCACGCCCACCACATCGAGATGACTGAGGATTAAGGCGTAGCCCTGCCCGTTGCCCGTGTCGGCAAAACTCGCGGAGATTTGCACCGGAATGCCGCGCAACGGATACAGCGAACTCAACGCCTCGCGCGCGCGTGTCAGGCGCGTGGCTGCTTCTTTCTTCTCCGCTTTTTCCGGGTCTTTAGCGCGGTCGGCGGCGAGTTGGGCTTTTTCTTTTTGCTCTTTTTCTACGGCTTTCGCTTCGGCTTTGTCGTCGGGCGCGAAGTAGCCTTTGCTGGAACGGACTTTGTATTCGGGGTGATTTTTGACGCGGACTTCCAGCTTGCGAAAGCGGCCATCACGATACGATTCGTTCGGCTCGAAGGCGAGCAGGTAATAAACTTCCGTATCGTCCAACACCTGTTTCATCCCCAGATTTAAATCGTTGGTGTTCATCACCATAAAACCGCCCGTGTCGTTCGCCAACGCAAACGGGCCGTTGCGCACGGCTTCCATCCCAGAGTTCTCGACGCGCTCACGGACACCCGGCGTTTCCTGATCGTTGAAGCCCGGCTGCGATGCATCGAAAAGCGGCGACGTATACAGCCCACGCGCATCAATCGCATAAATCACGACGCCCGCGCGCGTGGCCGTGTCAATCACGCGCCGAATGTCGGGCAAATTGCTGGCGCTGTTGCCGCCGAGATGAAAGCCATCTGACACCAGCGTCATTACCTTGCGCCCCGGCAAACTGCTGAGATTGCGAATCACGAGTTGCAGCGTGTCCAGCGTGGCGGTCGTGTAATGCGCGTTTTGCGTGACGATCATCCGGGCATAACTCCTGGCCATTTCCTGCGCGCGTTCGCGTTCGCTCATCCCGGTGTTTTGCCCGCCACGACGATTGTTACTCGTGTTGTTGCCGCCATTATTTGCGCCTTGCGAAGCGCCGCTGACCGAAAGCGTGCGCAGGATTTCCTGCACAGCCATTTCCAGTGCCTCCTGATCGCCGCGATCAATCAGTTCGGCCTGCGACGGCGTGATGCGCGGCACGTCGGAATTGCTGGTGACCGTGCGTTCGCGCGGATTCAACCGATTGATCGCGCGTTTGAGAACTTCGCGGTCATCGGTAAATTGCTGGAACATCCCGACCTGTCCGCTGGTCGTCACGACAGCGACCTGATCGCCGCTGCCCATTTGCTGATCTACGAATTTGACGAGCGCCTGCCGCGCCTGCATCAGACTTGCAGCAGAAAGATGAATGTCGTCAATCGCCAACACAATGTAGCGCCCCGCCAACGCTTCCGGCACAGGAGCAGTTGCAGGCGTCGTGTTGTTCCGGCCTCTGGCCACTGCTTCCGTGCCAAGCCAACGCGCCGGGCGTGTTGCCGTGCCGACAGAAAAATA
>JAXLQQ010000009.1:0-105215 GCA_046331525.1 Blastocatellia bacterium | reverse complement strand
AAGACGGCGAATTGATGACGGGCATTTGCATTTCAACGCCGGAAGTATTGACCGATGGCCGCCTGCGTTTGCACGAATCGTGGCAATGGACGTGTGGCGAGCGTGCAAGCGGCGAATCCATCGTGGAAGAAATTCTCGTGTTATGAAAAGGGATGATTCATGATTGAAATAACCGTTCTTGTTTTTTTGATTCTGCTCCTCATCAAGCCGCTGACGCAGGAACGAGGCGAAAGCATGCTCAAATGGAGCCTGATCACCGTGGTGGCTTGGGTGGGGGCGGAAATTGTTGCGGGTGGCGTGCTGATGGGGTTGCTGTATGCGCTGGCTCGCGTGGGAGTTCGGATTCCGCCCAGCGCCACACTGGCGATGTTGATTATTTATTATGTGCTGATTATTGCTGCGGCGGCTGGCGCGGCGGCGTTGGTGGTACGCGCCTTACGTCGCAAGCCGACGAAATCAGAATTACCGACTCCTATTCCTGTCACTGAATAAGGTACTTGCTATGCTTTCCCGCGTTGCTGATTCTTTGTTTTGGATGTCCCGTTACATCGAACGGGCTGAAGATTTGACGCGCCTGCTGGCCGTTAACTTTCACGCCTTGCTTGATGCGGGCAATGTGGATTCGGAGCAGGGCTGGCAACCGCTGATCGTGATGACGCACGATGAAGCGTTGTTCCAGCAACACTACGACGCCTACAGCGCGAACAACGTGATTGATTTCATGCTCTGGAATCAGACCAATCCCAACGCGCTGAGCTGGTGCATCACGATGGCGCGCGAAAATGCGCGCAGCGTGCGCGAACAACTTAGCAAAGAGATGTGGGAATATTTGAACCGCTTGTACTTTGCGGTCAAAGAAGCGGATCACACGACGGTCGCGCGTTCGCTGCTGGAATTCTTCGCGCAAATCCGCGATGGTTCGCAGGCGTTTCAAGGCATCACGAACGAAACGATGATGCACGGCGAGGCGTATCAATTCATTCAACTCGGTAAGCATCTGGAACGCGCTGAAAAGACCACGCGCATCCTCGACATTAAATATAAAGACGTCAGCCAATTGCCCGAAGGCTCGCCCGAAGAGGCGCTACAACTGATCGCGATGCTCAAATCCTGTAGCGCATTTGAGCCGTTTCGCAAAGAATACGCGCTGCAACTAAGCGCTGGTGCGGTGGTCGAATACTTACTTTTGAATCGTGAATTCCCGCGCGCCGTCGCCTTCGGTTTGCATCGTTGTTTGCAAGCCATCAACCTGATTTCCGGCAGTGCGGAAACGGGCAGACTGAACGCCCCGCAACGCTCCTTCGGGCGGCTGGTGTCAGAGTTGGAATACCTGGATATTCAGGACGTACTCGGCGAACGTTTGCACGCGCATTTAGAGCAATTGCTCCGTCGCCTGAACTACGCGGGCGAAGACATCACCCGCGCCTTTTTTAGCACGCAGGTCATCCTGCCGGAACTGCACCCGCAACAGGCGCAGCAGCAGCAGTGAAGAGCTGCTGGATGCTGGATGCTAGAAATCGGGCGCGTCTTTTTTCCCAGCATCCAGCATCTCTCTTAATTCCTATGAAACTTCGTATCGAACACATCACGACTTTTACTTACGATTTGCCGATTAGCGAGGCGTATACGGAAATGCGACTCGCGCCGATTGATTTGGGCGGGCAACGGCGCACGGCGTTTCGATTAAGGACGGAACCGGGCGGAGAAGTGACGCGCTACCTGGATCGGTACGGCAACGAAGTGCATTACTTCGACGTGCTGCAACCGCATCAGCAATTGCGCGTGATTGCAGCGAGCGAAGTGCATACGTCGGAGCAATTCGAGGACGAGCAACGGAAACTATCGCCGCTGGATCAGTTCGATTACGTGACGCCGACCAGGTATGCGCCGGAACACGAACTGATTCATCAACTCGCTGAAGCGAATGTTGTGGTGGGCAATAAGGCCGCGACTGCTTACGCGCTGATGTCTGCTGTGCATCAGGCCATTCAATACGAGCGTGGCGCAACGAGTGTGAAGACGACAGCCGACGAAGCTCTGCAAATCGGCAAGGGCGTGTGTCAGGATTACGCGCACGTAATGCTTGCGGCCTGTCGGCTGAGCGGCTTACCGGCGCGGTATGTGAGCGGTTATTTGTATAGTCCAAACGCACCGGAAATGGCTTCGCATGCGTGGGTGGATGTGTTTGTGTCGGAATATGGCTGGTGTTCGCTCGACCCCACGCATAACTGCCCGCAAGATGCCCGCTATGTGCGCGTAGCAACAGGACGCGATTACGCCGATGTTCCGCCGACGCGCGGGATGTACAAAGGATCAGCCAAGGAAAAAATGGAAGTTCACGTCAAGGTGAGCGAAGGATAGCCGAAAAAGGTGCGCCACCAGGATGGCGGCGCACCTTTTCGCTTTAGGTCACACTGCCGCCATCCACCGTCACGACCTCGCCATTCATATAGCTGTTGCGATCCGACACCATAAACGCGGCGAACTCTGCCAACTCTTCCGGGTGTCCGCGTCGCCCTTTTGCGCACCAGAATTGATGCATTTGCAACAAACGATCCGGCAGGGCGTCAGACAAGTCGGTGTCGAAGATACCTGCGGCAATGGCGTTGACTGTGATGCCAAAGGCGGAGGCTTCGCGCGAGAGGCATTTGGTGAAGCCGATGATAGCGGCTTTGGAAGTCGCGTAATGTACGGCGGTCGGCAGGGAACGAATCGCGCCGATGCTGGTCATATTCAAAATTACGCCGGAGCGTTGGCGAATCATGTACTTGAAGACTGGCTTCGTGACATTGAAGACGCCGTTAACATTAGTGTCCATCACCTCATCCCACGCCTTTTCCGTCGTGGTGGCAAACATATCGCCGCGATTGATGGCGGCGTTGTTGACGAGGATGTCAATGGTGCCGAATTCTTCGTGAATCTGCTTCACCATCTTGATGATGGCCGGGCGGTCTGTGACCGAAACTTTGTAGGACAAGCCTCGCCGCCCGTGCGATTTGATTTGATCTACCGTCGCTGCGGCCCGTTCGTCGCTGACATTGTAGTTGAACGCGATGTCTGCGCCTTCGCGCGCGAACACATCGCACAGAGCGCGCCCGATGCCGCGTGAGCCGCCGGTGATGATAACTTTTTTTCCTTCTAATAAGCCCATAGTTGAATTTTGCAGCGCCTAATTTCTAGGCCAGTTTTCAAATTGTGTGTATCCATCGCGGTGCCACTCGTCTAATTCGTGAGCGCGTAAAATCGGCACGGGATGAGTACGATAACTCGTCAGCAACCCTTTGTATGCGCGGTTCAGCAACGATTCGTCCGCCGCTTCGTAGGCGCGTACCTGCGAGAGAAATTCCTCGTGATCCATCTCTTCGTACAGCCGACTTGCGCCGCCCGCCATTTTCATAAAACTTTGCAGGCACGGCGTCAGTTCCTGCACGCACAACAGCCCGGCGCGATCACAGGTCAATTCGGCTTTGCGATACCAGTCATACAGGGCAATTGACAGCGTCTGCCCGATCAGTCCCCCGATGCCGAGCGTGAGTTGCCCAATCACTTCCAGAATAAAGGCCAGGTTGTTCGCCAGCGTTGTGTAAAGCACGTGACCGGCTTTGATATGACCGAGTTCGTGGCCAATGACAAAGAAGCATTCTTCATCATCCAGCAAATCAATCAACCCGGTGGTCAGCACGACAAACGGCTTGGTGTGGCCGTACGTGAAAGCATTTGGTACCGGATCAAGCTTCACATAAAACTCTGGCTCTTCCACGTCCAACACCTTACAACCCCAGCCGAGCGCTCGATGCAATCGCCCGAACATTTTTGGTGTTACGCGCACGCTGTTGGCAATGTTGTTGAGATAAAAAATGCGCTCCAAACTGTACTCCATCACCTTGGCAATCACTTTATCAAGCGCCGGAACCTGCTTGAGCGCTTCAGTGGCGGAGACATCTAACGGATGCTGAAAATCTTTGGCGGTAAGGCCGGGGTAGGTGCGCAGTTGTTTTCTCTTTTTTTCTGGCATGGCTGATGACCTGGAAGGGGAGTCAAGGCGCGTGAATGGCGGACGCGCGAGGCAAATCAGAGGTTTTAGGTTCGAGCTTCTGCGTGATTTCATGCACGATGCGTCGCGTGGCGTCGGGGATGGCAATTTTGGCGGCGGCGAAACGTAAGGCCGCGTGCTCTGCCGGATTGGCGATCAGGCGGCGCACAATCGGTACAACATCGCCCGCGCGTTCGAGCAGAATTCCGGCTTTATGTCGTGCGAGCAGTTGTGCCGTTTGCGATTCCTGCGGCATCGGCGTCGTCGTGACATCGGCAATAATCGGCAGCCGCGAGGCCAGCGCCTCGAACGTTGTGAGGCCGCCGAGTTTGGAAACCATCACATCCGCCGCGCGCATCAGCTTTTCCATCGCGTCCGTGTAACCGATGATTTTGATCGGAAAACGCGAGCGCCTCGCCAGTTCTTCCGCGTCCTTTTGCAACTCTTCATTGCGCCCGGCCAGAAAGATGCCCTGTGCGTTTTCAAACTGCCGCCCTTCGTCCACCATTTGCTCAAAGATGTGCGGAATATTGCCGCCGCCGATCCAACCAGCATTGACGAAGACCGTAAATTTTTCAGGATCAAGCCCCAGCTCGGCGCGCGGTGAAGCGTCTTTCCTGGGCTTTCGGTAATGGAATTCGGGATTAGACCGGAATGCCGCAGATTTTGATTTTCTCCGCGCTGATGCCGTAATCAATCAACTGCTGCCAGGCCTCTTCCGTCGCCACTAAATATAAACTCACATCCTCAAATGCCCAGCCGCGCCAAAAGCCGTAGCACGGATCCGTCACGACCGTCACGAGCGGAATTGTCTCAAGCAATCCCAGTTTCTTTCATCACCCGCGCAAAGACGCGTGCTGTGTCATCGGATGCACCGAGATGACGACCTGCGGGCAGAACCGCTCAAAAAGTTGCCGCAGGTAGTTCACGCCCAGCCGGTAAATCAAACGACTCATTCGGTCCAGCGTTCAATCGCCGCATAGTAATATTTCATCAACGGCTGATGATGCCTGAGCAGGTAGTTGTAAAAGTCCGCGAGTTTGCGCGCCAGAAAATGCGACTCTTCAATCGCGCGGGCGATGTTTACCAGACAGTCCGGCGCGGAAAACCGCTTGAGTCCGTCGGCAATCGCAGCGGCGGCGCTCGTGTGACCGCCGCCAGTTGCAGAAGTGATGATGAGGAATTTTTTGGCGCGCTCTTCCATTCGTGTAAGGTTGAGGGCTACGACTTAATTCACACTGGCTTCGACCATTTGTCCGCTTAGTTCGGCGCGGTGCGATTTTTTCAGTTGCTGCTCCAGCTTTTTGATTTGCACCAGATGCCTTGGCTAAAGGCCAGCGACGGGTAATAACAATTCGATTCGTGCGTGCAATGACAACTGCTGCGCGCGTGTTGGCGGCGGGCATCCATTGCGGGTGAGTTCCACAGCTTCCAGAAATTCCAGTCGAAGTCGCGCAGGTTGGCTACCGGGTCAAGCGTTTTCGCAGCTTGAAACCGTGCCTTCGTCATAAATTACGCTGCCCGTGCCGTTCGGGTGCGTGGCAGCGTAATTAGCTTTCTTTTTCAACTTCGGTTTTGGCGATGACCGTGCATAGAACGCCTAATCGCGTTTTGAAGTAACCGTTTTTGCTCGCGTAGTGATTTTTGATGAGCGCCTTGCGCGAGTCTTCGTCAATCAGGCCGAAAGCTGGCGATAGCGATTCAGGTCAATTTCCAATTCGCGCGGTTCATGCGCGGGCGGACGAATGTAATTCACATTGATTTTGTCCGGCTTCAGATCGTAGCGGAGAAAATCGTACCACTCGAAAATACGCTCCTGATTCGAGTTCATAAAGCAGGTGCAGGTTTGCACGTCGAGTTGCGGATGCTGCTTTTTGATTTCCTGCAATTGGCGCGCAGTGTCAATCGCCTTGTCCCAACTGCCAACTTTGCCGCGAATCTTTTCGTGATCTTCTTTTAATCCATCAATGCCGAGCGCGACTGTCACGTTAAGCTTCGGGCATTCATCCAAAATGCGCGAAACGTCGGGAATGATGCGTTGCTGGATGCCACCGTTCGACATCAGGTAAACGGATTCAAGTTGGTTATTCTCATAAAACGCCCGCACGACTTCGGGCAAATCCTTGCGCGTAAACGGCTCGCCACCAGCCAGAATTAGCACTGGTAATTTGCCGCCGAGCGTTTCGCTGATGCGTTGTAAGTTTGCTGTGCTGAGTTGGTTTTTCTTGCGCGCTTTGTCGTTCAATTCTTCGGTGAAGAAACAATGAACGCAGCGCATATCACAGACCGAAGTAACGAGAATATTCAGGACGACCGGAGAGGTCACGCGCCCCGTTAGCACGCGGGCATAATGCTTGAGTAATTCAAAACTATAATCCATCGAAATTTCAGTGCCTCACAGGGGGAATCAAGCCAAATTCGCATCCATTGAGCGACTGCCTATTAAGCTGTTTTTGCGCGGCAATGTCAAATCAACCTCATTCCCTGGTTTGCTTTGCGGTAAAAAAGTGTTAACCTGCGGCGGAATTGCATCAACGTAAGGGAGCAGAGAAGACCTGGCGGGTGGAGGGCAATTTCCGTAACCGCTCCTGCCGGCGCGACATTGGGGATGTCAATGCTGCCTCACCAATCGCTATTTTATAAGGAGACTGTTCCAGCATGGCTAAATGTCCAGCCTGTCGGAGTACGAGAGTTTATAAAGGGTATCGCCCCGCCCCGCTGCTGCTCCGATTATTATTTTTCCACGACTTTTTGTGTGAGAACTGCAATTTGCAATTTCGCGGCTTCTCGTTAATCCCTCCCCGCTCGCGTCGCCGCAAAAGCAAAAAGAGTTCTGATTCCACCTCGCATAGTTCTGCTCGCGTCGAAACCACGTCGGCGGTGCCGGATGCTGCGCAACCGAACCCCTTATTGGCACAAGCTAAAAGCGCTGCCGCGTCAAGCATGAGCCAAGCCGTTCCTACCACCATGCCTGTACAAAAAGAAACCACGGCTGCACGACAGGGACAGTGGCAAATGCCGGCGCAGGAATTTGAGGAACTGCAAGGCAAGCGCCGCTCGCATCATCGCTCGCACCAAATCTGCCCTAGCTGCGGTGCTACCGACACGGAACGTCGCCGCCGCAAATTATGGGAAAAAGTCGTCTTTGCCTTCACCAATATTCGCGCCTATCAATGCCGCATTTGCGGAGCCGATTTTTATGCGCGGCGGAAGAATAAAGAAAATAAAGATTAGCTAGCGCGCTTCCGGCAACGTGAACGGCATCACCCAATTGCCATAGACAAACACGCCCTGCCGCACCTCATCCGACAGGCGCGGATAACTTAACGTCATTTCATAAAACTCGCCGGGTTTGATCGTCACGCGCCCGCTGTCCGGTACTTTGCCAACGGTCGGTGTGCGTTCCTTGAGCTTGTATTCATTGCACTGCTCGTCGCGAATAAAGGAGCGCCACTTGTCGGCAATCATCCAGCGCCCGCGACTCATTGAATACTGCGGCACATCAAATTCCGCCGCTTCTCCAGCCGCGTAGGCGACCAGTTTGACGCGGCATTGCTCGGCTTCATTGCGAATCTCGGCGACGGCTAATTGTGCTTTACCTTCGTATTTCTCTGTCGGAATGCAGGCGCGAAATTTGGCTTGCTTGGTTTGGGTGATTTGTTGCCACTCTGCGCCGGTCAAGCGGCGCTCGCGCTGGCAGGAATTCAGGCCGAGGAGCGTCATTGCCACGAGCAGCGAAAGCGTGAAAGTCACCGCGAATTGCCATCTGATTTTCATTTGTTCACCTGGCGCAGCCATACGGACGCGATTGCACGATGTAGATTTGGTTGCCGACCGTGAGCCATTCAATATCCTGGTCACGACCATTGAAAGCGCGTTTGATTTTGCATCGCTGCCCGCGCCAGCCGTCGGATTAAATCATTTGTCAGCACGGCACGATTCGTTTCGATTTTAATTTCTGCACGCCGCCCTTGTCATCGAACTTCAGCATCGTGTCATCGTCCGACCGCGTCAAGACTTTGATTGCGCCCGTGCGCGGTTGATAAATGATTTGCTCTGCCACGCGCCGCTCCTCGACAACACGAATACCGGCGCCGCGTTTGGCATTGAGGTAAATCGCGCCTTTGTTTTCGGCATTGCCGGATCATTGCAATCACGCCCGCTGTGTCGAGATGATGCTTTCCTGAATGAATACGGAAGGATAAACGCCCGAATGATTCAGCCCCGCACCTTCGCGCCTCGTAGGCTTCGTAATTCCAGAGCGGAAGCTCTTCCAGACCGTTTTGATCGCTTCTTCCAGCGCCGCGTCGCTTTATCAGTAATAGCTGGTGTAAAGTCCCGCGCTGCTGAAGTTGGGCAGGTCTTCGGAATTTGTCGAGCTGCGGGCAAAGACGCCTTTCTTTTCCGCTGCTAAAAACGGCGCAGCGGCCTGCGCTCGCGCAGGCGTTGAAATTTGCCTCGTGTTTGCCTGCCCGGGATCCGTTGACGCAGCCATTGGCTACGCTGGCGATAGTTTGCGTCGTGATTTCAGCGATCACGCATGAGCATAGTCGCCAATCTCTTCATCTAGTTTGTTGTCGTGCAAAAAATTCCTGTTTGCAGTAAAACGGCAGCACGTTGAATCCCGGCAGGCACCAGAATGCCGGAATTTTGGCTGAGCCGCGGTGCAACACTTTGCCGATATCGCCGCCTTCGCCCCGGAACGGAGCGAATGTTTGCGCTGGTCTCTGAGTTCCGGAGTTCTTTAACGGGAATCCGCCTGCGTCATAATAAGCCCGGAACGTTCGGCCAGCTTGCGGCCTGCCGGAGGCTTTTACAGCCTGCAGCGCAAGATAAACCCGGTTCTGCTGTTTGAAGTACAATCTTACCTACCAACAGCTTGAACATTCCGTCCACGGATGCAGGTATCTGGAATACCTCAACTATGGCTATCAATATGTGCCAGCGGCGTCGAAAAGTTTCACGTCAATACGCTGGACACGGTGCCAACGCCAACGGCGATTCGCGGAAGATGACGACGGCTGCATCCAGAATCGTCCGTCATTGGTCTTACATGCGCAGCACGCCAACGGCTTTGGCCTGATGCAACGGCGGCACGCATTTTTTCGCTTCGCCAAGATCAGCCGCGCGCAAGACCGCCAAGTCTTCACCTGCGCCGCGATAGCTCTGATGCTGCGCGTTAAATAAAATAGAGCTGCGCGAAAATGCGGCGCTGAGTTTTAAGCGGCGCCTTCTGCAATATGCTGCCGTCAGCAAATCACCTTCCCAAAATTCAAAGGTGAATTTCTGCGCTTTGGTCTGATAAGCAATCGTGCCGAGCAAAAAGCGGCGGTTGCTTTCCAGATAGTTATGCTTGAAGAATTCCCGCCCGCGCTCCAGCGTGAGATAATTCGCGTTGACGAAATTCTTGCAGGCGAAGGCGCTTTGAATTGATCAGCATAATTTTGCCCTGCTCGGCGCGGTCAATGACAACATCAGCGGCAGCGTAAAAACGACCTTGATAATAAACCCGCGCGAGTTGATCGAATTCTGCCCGCGAGGTGATTTTGTCCACGAATGTGAACGTTGTTGCGCCAGCGGCAAGGCTGCGCTGCTAATGAAAGCGAGAGCAGCAGCAATAAGGTGAGGATTTTCATGCGTCTTCAAGCGTCAATAACGATGTGCTGGAAAAACGCGAGTTTGCGCCGGTTCGTCAAAGCAGATCAGATGGTCGCCGCCGGCGGCAACGATCTGAACGGCGCTACATCGCACGAAGGCGCCAGTGTCGAAGCTCTTTTCGTGGCGCATCTCAACCACTACTGCGCGAAGAATTTGATGCTGACGAGGCGTTTAGGCGTATTGCAGAGCAACTCGCCTTACCGGTTTTCTCGCATTAGAAATGTTGCGGCGCCGCTGCCCAGAAAGAAAAACTTTGAAGCGTTGCCGCTGCATCTGCTATAATCTTTTAGAGCGCATCGCCAATTCGAATGCTACTGCCAATGTCATTGTATCGTCTATACCTGCAACACTGGAAAGCCGAAACGGTTTTGTTATTATTATGGTGCGCACGAGCGCCGCTGGATTGCAGGGAATTTATGCCACAACAGAACTGCCAAACTCCCTCCGCCTCGTCCGCCCGATGCTCGACATTACGCGCACCGAAGTGCTGGAACACTGCGCGCAATATCAATTGGCGTTTGCCGTCATCGACAGCTCGAATTTGTCGTTAATTATCTGCAATTTATGCCCGGCGCGAATTGCTGCCAGTTCGCCAACTATAATCTGCTATTGACCTAACCTTGCTGCGGCTGGCAGCACAGAGCTACGAGGATGACGATTACCTGCAAGCAGAGGCGCACAAATTAGTTCAGAAGTTAGCTGATGGCAGTAGTCTCAACTTCACGCCATTGCTCACCTTATATCCGCTGC
Source organism: Blastocatellia bacterium (assembly GCA_046331525.1). Classification (GTDB taxonomy): domain Bacteria; phylum Acidobacteriota; class Blastocatellia; order RBC074; family RBC074; genus JAFDVL01. The sequence goes on along the minus strand of JAXLQQ010000009.1, from coordinate 94,774 downwards.
AGCAGGCGGCTGCGCTGATGGCCGAAGCCGGTGCGGCGACGGTGCCACTGGGATGACGCACCATAGCAGCCGATCACCACGACATAAGGTGGTTGCTTGCCGAATCACGGGCGCGCTAAGTCTATCGCGTTGGCAAACTTAAAGCTGCAACCGAGACAACGGCACGAGCGTACTTGAAGTTGGAGGCGCGGGATTTTCTGATGAATCTGACTGGATTTTGCCGATTTTCTGAAGAGTCCTGGAAAATGCCGAGCGGACGAAGAAAATAGCTAATATGCCTGCAGGTTCTTAACGGAGGTGGTCTGACTTGAACCGGACAATGAAACAAGCAGTGGTGCTCATGATTGTGGCGCTGCAGCTGACAGTTTTCTGCACGAATGGCGGCAACAAGCAGGAAATTTTTATCTGGAGCACTGAAGATCAACGAAAGAAGTCTCGGACATCACGATTGCCGGTAGCGGGGCGATTGGGTAAAGACGACGGTAAAGAATACCAGGCAGATCTTATAATTTCGTCGTTGCAAATATCCGAAGAATACCGTTAAATAATGTGAATAAATTGATCGACTTCGACGCGGTTTGTGGGCTTGATTTTGATTACCGGCACCGATCCTGCTCATCGCGGCGTTCGATTTTATGTTGCGGCAGATGCACCGGCGGCAATAAGGCGTTCTCGTTTGGCAAGAGCTGCGGTAACTGCCTTTAAACCAGTAAAAGCGTGACGTTCAAAGATGTTGCGGTGCTGAAGAAGCCAAAGAAGAGCATAAGAGATCATTAACGGAAAGAGCCAGGCGTTTCAGAAGCTGGCGGCGTATCCTCAAGGGCGTGTTAACATGGGTTTCCGGCACGTGGCAAGACATTAAGAAGGCGCGCGATTGCAGGTGGCGAATGTGCCGTTCTTCTGATTTCCGGTTCCGACGGCCTGTTCACTGTGGCGCTCGCGCTCGCGTGCGATTTGTTTGAAAGGCGAAGAACGCGCTGCACATCTTTATTGAATAATGACGCGGCTATTGTCATCGCGGTGACCGGCGGCGGCTGTCGAGCGAGCGGGAACAACCGCCCAGTTGCTCGTCGAATAATGGCTTTGAATCAACGATGGCGTGATCTCGTCGCTCAACGTCCGCCCGGACGTGCTGGATCTCAAGCCTGTATGCGGCTCGGTGTTGACCGGCGCGTCGTGGTGAATCGCTCTGACGTGAAAGGCCGCGAAGGAATTTAGCTGTGCGGTACGTGCAGATCTGCTCAAGGAAGACGTTGAAATCTCTACACGTGCGTGGCACACTGGTTTCACGGGAAAGACGGCGAACCTTTGCATCGAGGCGGCTCTAATGCGGCGGTACGGTCATGGTGCCGTTTCGACATGACTGCTGGAGTGGGCGAAAGAGAAGGCGCGACATCGAGCAACCGCTGTGATGTCCGGAAGAAGAAAAAGAAAACGACGCAGAAGACGCGAGCAGGTCACACGATTATTGGAATGAAAGCGCTGGAATGCTGATCCGCGCTGGTGGCGTACGATCATTCGGCGGCGGGGATGGCGCTCGGTTTGAGCGCAGCAACTCCATTTGAAGGTGACCGCTACACGTACCGTCGGAATACATCGAAGGTCGAATTGCAATTTGATGGTGGTCGTTTGCTGAAGAAATTTTCTGTGGTGATTACGACGGAAGTCAAAACGATATCGAACGTGGCCACTGAAATGGCGCGTAAGATGGCTTGGTGAATCGGCATGTCGAGCCTGGCCCGCTAATGTCTGGCAAAAAGGAAGACAAATTCTTCTTGGGCGAAATCGCAACAGATTATAGCAGTACGCGGGCGATTCTGACGGGATCAGGAAGTCAAACGCATCGTGATGGATCAATACGAGCGGGCGCGCTAAGACGCGCGACAACCTGGAGATTACTGAAAAATGGCGCTGGCGTTGTTGAAAGAAACCCCAGATGCCAGTACCGTCACCGGTATTTGCCGCTGGATGGGGATCATTCTCACCAGCAAGACGCCCGAGATGACCAAAGTCGGCGGATAAAGAACCGGTGCTGAAACCGATTCGCTCTCCGATCAATGGCGGCAACTGGCGACGGCTGCAAGGCCGAATCGGTTTGTAAACATAAAATGAGTATGCCGTACTTGCCGCCTTATTTATCGGTAACCAGCGAAATAGCGGTCACCGATGACGCAGATTTTGTGGTTTTCGGTGATCAGCGGCAATCCGCAAAAATCCGCGTCATCTGGGTTTATCCTTCCAGGCCGCATATTTTCGAATTTTCAGCCGAGCTGCACGGTATCGACCGTTGCGGCCAATCTGGTCTGCAACTGCTGAAGAAGCTGGCGCGCTGATTTCGCGATCCTGCGGCAGCGACGCTGGCGTTGCTTTTGAACACATTGCCAGACGCGGGCGGTGGCGTTGCATTTGTTCTTCGGCGCAGTGCTTCGACGACGAATTGCGTGCGAGATTACCACGCTGCCACTGCGTCTGACATTTCTTCAGCCAGCGAGAAGGATTCTTTCCGGTATTCAATCAGCGGGTCTTTTTGGCCGCATGCAGGTTGATGCCCTTTTTTCAAATGGTCAATCGCCAGCAAGTGATCTTTCCACTGTGCGTCCACGATATTGAGCATCGTGAAGCGTTCAGCAGCGCGCAATCGCTTCGGCACCAACCAGGGCTTTTTTCTGTGCACTTTTCAAATGTTCTTCCACCGTTTCGCGCAGGCTGTCACGATCCAGCGTTTCGGGCGATATTCGCAGCTCAAATTCCAGACCAAACTGATCGAAAGACGAATTTTCAGCCCCTTGCGGGTCTTTATCCGGCCTGCGCTGAAATGTACGTCCAGAATGTCATCCAGTTGTGCTTCTCGGCCATTTCCTGAATTTGCGTACCCAGGTTTGTTTGTGCCCGAGTAATTGATTTTATGGCATTGTAAATCAGTTGCGCTGCTCGTCTATCACATCATCGTATTTGATAAGGTGTCTGTGATCGAAGTTATGAGCTTTTTGACGTTCTTTGTGCGAATATGCGCTGGTGATGAGCGACCGGATGCAGCATAATCTGTTCAGCACGACCGTCCATTGCAGGCGGCAAGCGATCTCTGCGTACCGTAACAAATTGCCTGAGCAGAGAAGAGATCGCATTGCCCGGATTTGTTCTGACGTTCAGTGCGGCCACGAAGCGATTATCAATGCGCCGTGATTCGTGCCAGTTCGCCAGAACAAAAAGGCCGCCGAGGTTGAGCTGACTTCGCGTCTACTGGATTGTGGTTTGACCTGTTTGATGGCCGTTTCAGTTGTCATCCGTAGCTCGTTCGACTAATTTCCTGCCGTCATAACGGTGGCTCAAGAATCTCCTGGCGTTGCCGCCGAGCAAAGACGGTTCCGCGACCAGCCATGTTCGGCGATTACCAGCCTGCGTCCGGCTCCGGCGAAGAAACGCTTCGCGGCCAGCATTTTTCGGCTGAAGAGCAGGTTGTGCTTGATGCCGAATTTTTGCAGGCGGCGCGAAATGATTTCGGAGTGTTCGACCGAAGCTGTGCCGACCAGCACGGGCTGGCCTTTTTCATGCACCTCTTTGATTTCGTTCCCAATCGCTTCCCACTTCTCATCCAGTGTGCGGTAAATCACATCGGGATGATCTTTACGCACCATCGCGCGGTGCGTCGGGATCGAAGTCACATCGAGATTATAAATCTTGGCGAATTCGACTGATTCTGTTTCGGCTGTACCGGTCATGCCGGACAGCTTGTGGTACATACGGAAATAATTTTGCAGCGTAATCGTCGCGTAGGTTTGCGTTTCCTTTTCAATCTTCACGCCTTCTTTGGCTTCAACCGCTTGGTGCAACCCGTCTGACCATCGCCGACCGGGCATTACGCGACCGGTGAATTCGTCCACGATGACGACCTCGCCGTCTTTGATGATGTATTGCTTGTCCAAATGATAGAGCGTGTGCGCGACTAAGGCTTGTTGCAGACAGTGCAACATCTCCATATTTGACGGGTCATAGAGATTGCCGTAGCCTAGCATCCGTTCCGCTTTTTCAATGCCCGCTTCGGTCAATGTCGCACTGTGCTGCTTTTCGTCTACCTGATAATCCTCGTCGCGTGTCAGGCGGGGAATGGTGTCGTTGGCTTCGTAATATTTGGTTGTTGAATCTTCCGACGCGCCAGAGATGATGAGCGGCGTCCGCGCTTCGTCAATCAGAATTGAGTCCACTTCGTCCACGATGCCGTAGTGATGCCCGCGCTGTACACAGGTCGCCAAATCAAACTTCATGTTGTCGCGCAGATAATCGAAGCCAAATTCGTTGTTGGTGCCGTAGGTGATGTCTGATTTGTACGCTTCCTGCCGCTCGAAATCATCCATATCGTTTTGAATGACGCCGACAGTCAGCCCCAGGAATTTATAAATTCGCCCCATCCAATCTGCATCGCGCTTGGCCAGATAATCGTTGACGGTGACGACATGCACGCCTTTGCCGACGAGCGCATTCAAATACGCGGGCAAGGTGGCAACGAGGGTTTTGCCTTCGCCCGTACGCATTTCTGCGATCATTCCGCGATTGAGTACCATGCCGCCGATCATCTGCACATCGAAATGGCGCATTCCGGTCACGCGCACCGATGCCTCGCGTACACAGGCAAAGGCTTCGGGCAGGATTTCTTCAAGCGCTTCAAGTTCGAGTTGTTTGTAGGCGTCGCGCGAAAGTTCTTCAGAGCCTGCGAGCCGTTTGGCCAGGCGTTCCTTGAATTCCGCTGTTTTGGCGCGCAACTGGTCATCGGAGAGATTTTTGATGGAGGGTTCAAGCGCATTGATTTGCGCGACAACAGGCCACAGCTTTTTAAGCAATCGCTCATTGGCGGAACCGAAAACTTTGGTCAGAACTTTTTCTACGGCGTTCATGGTTGTACCTTATTGGTGATATGTCTCGCAGACAAAAATATAAGAAAGAACGGGGGCTGAACAAGCAATAGCCGATTCTAGTGGACACGGACAGAGAGCGTCAAGCATTGGTTTTGGCGCATCCTTTGTAATCCCTCTTGTGCGACATATAATGCCGCGCGCTATACTTTTGCTTGAGGTGTTATGAGTCAAGAAACCAACGAACCCCCTACTTCTAAGTCTTCCAACCCCATTAATCGCCATCGCATCGTTGTTGCCACTTCGGTAATGTTGTCATTTATTTCATTCTGGCGTGCTGCCGCAATTGTTTTGAATGATTTGGCTTCGACGGCTTTTTACATCGGCGGCATCACGGAAGAAGCTATCGGCAAAGCGGCTCCGTGGTTTGTGGTGGCCGTGATCCTCTTCGCCTCCGCCGTACGAGCGGTGTACGTCGAAAGTTGCACGATGTTTGTGCGGGGCGGTGTGTATCGCGTGGTCAAAGAGGCGATGGGCGGGACACTGGCCAAGCTGGCAGTGTCAGCGCTGATTTTTGATTACATTTTGACGGGGCCAATTTCCAGCGTGTCGGCGGGGCAATATATTGCCGGGTTGATCAATTCAACATTAGAGCATTTCGGCGTCGGCTTTCAGTTACCCGTAAATTTTACGGCCTGCGTGTTGGCAATAGGCGTAGTACTGTATTTTTGGCGCCTGAATATCATCGGCATTCACGAATCGTCCGAACGTGCCCTGCGCATTATGCAAATCACGGGCGTGATGGTGGTCGTGATTATCCTCTGGTGCCTGGCGACACTGCTTGCCAAACCACAGCTTGCCCACTTGCCGCCGTTGCCAATCCCTTCAAATTTGCATTTTGAAACCAGCGTTACGACGGGTTTACATCCGCTTGGCTGGTTAAAAGATACCTCGCTACCTTCTATCGGATTTATTGGCCTGATGATTGCATTTGGTCATTCTGTGTTGGCGATGAGCGGCGAAGAATCGCTCGCGCAAATCTCGCGCGAAATTGAACACCCAAAGCTGAAAAATCTGATTCGTGCGGCGATTGTCATTTTTATTTTCACGATTTCGTTTACGCCCGTTGTTTCGTTTTTTGCCGTGATGATTATCCCAGATGACGTACGCATTACGCAGTACAGTCAGAATTTGCTGTCGGGGCTGGCGATGCACGTGATTGGCCCGGACTGGTTGAAATTGCTGTTGCAGGCGTTTGTCGTCATCGTCGGCTTCTTGATTTTGTCGGGCGCAGTGAATACGGCGATTGTCGGCTCCAACGGCGTGCTAAATCGCGTGTCGGAGGATGGCGTTTTGACGAGTTGGTTTCGCGCGCCGCAGAAAAAATATGGCACGACCTACCGCATCATCAATATGGTTGCGGTGCTGCAAATCGTCATCATCTTGCTCAGTCGCGGCAACACGATTTTCCTCGGTGAGGCGTATGCCTTCGGCGTGATCTGGAGTTTTACGTTTATGACGACTTCGATTGCGCTGCTTCGCTTCAAACGACCAGGACAGCGGGAATGGCGCGTGCCGCTGAACTTTCGCATCGGGCAGGTAGAGATTCCCGTCGGCATCATCATCGTCGCGTTGATTCTGCTGTCGCTGGCGCTCACGAATTTGCTCACGAAAGAATTGGCGACGATTTCCGGCGTCGCATTTACTATCGCCTTCTTTATCACATTCACGCTGTCCGAGCGCGCGAATCTGCGCAAGCAAAAGGCCAATGCCTCGCTGGATCAGTTCAATCTCGTTTCTGACCAAACGGTTTCTCGCAGTTTGTTAGACGTGCGCCCCGGCGGCGTGATGGTAACGGCGCGTGATTACAACAGTCTGCATTATTTGAAAAAGGCTTTGCAGGACGTCGACACCGATGCGCAGGACGTGGTTGTAATGACAGCCCGTGTTTTACAAGGCCCCGGTGGGGGCGAAGAGCAGATGTTTGAGGATGAACTGTTTACCGATTACGAGCAGCTATTGTTTACGCGCGCTGTAGCAGTGGCAGAAAAAATGGGCAAAAAAATCAAGCTGCTGGTGGTGCCTTCAAACGATGCTTTTCAGGCCACGGTGCTGACGGCAATTGAACTGGAATGCTCGACCCTTGTCGCGGGCGTTTCCACCAAAATGCCCGCTGACCAACAGGCTAAAACCATTGGCGACGTTTGGGAAGGCATACAACATCCCGGCAAACGCAAGTTGCGCGTGCTAAAATTGATCAACCCAGATGGGTCGGAATTAACATACGAACTCGGCGCGCATCGCCCGAATGTGACGCCGGAAGATATTGAATTAACGCATCGCTTATGGCTGGAACTGGCGAAGGAGAATAAGAAACTCCACCACAACCAAGTGGTTTCTGTGGCGCTCCGGCGGTTGGCCAAGGATATGCAAACGGAAAAGCGCAAGGAAGTCGTTTCAGAAATTCAGCATTTCAGCTGATGCTGCAAAACGGGAAGAGGATTGATGGAAGCTGTAAAAATGTATACGACGACGTGGTGTCCTGACTGTCGCCACGCCAAACGTTATCTGGATTCACACGGCATTGCTTACGAAGAAATCAACATCGAAACTACGCTCGGCGCGGCAGAATTTGTGATGTCAGCGAATGCTGGCAAACGCAAAGTGCCGACCTTTGTGGTTGGCGATGAAGTCTTTCACAACAGCCCGTATTCACAACGATTGATGGAAGAAAAATTTGGTTAGCGCGGGGAAGAACGAGACGGCATTCGCGTCTCTCTTGGATTTTTCGTGCTTAACCGAACAGGCCGAAGAAGCGTTTGCGTTTTTTGGTTCTTCGCTTTCCTCACGGCGAGCTTTGGCTTGGGCGGGATGGCGAAATTCGCCGACCTGATAGACTTGGCGTGAGGGCAATTCGACCGCCGATAAGACGCCTGTCATATATGCGCCGGTGTCCACGGCAATTAATTCATTGCGTTGCCAGACCTGCCCCCATTCGCCGAAATGTTGCCCGGCAATCGTGTGGCCAAACACAACCAACTTGCCATCATATTCCGAAAAAAAGCGGCGATTGCGCCCCCACATTAACTCTGAGCTGTCGGGCGAAAAGCTCGGATGCAGGAAAGAACCATCTGTCATTTTCGGCAAGCTGGCGTGCACGTAAATCGCGTGATCATCTTCGTGCCAAACGGGTAACGCATTGAGAAAGTCAATGTGGTCCTGCGGAACGCTGACATTGCCTTCTTCGTCTGTGTAGCTTTTCAGGCAATCCAAGCCACCGGTTTTCAGCCACGCTTCGGAATATTCCGTGTTGGGGCGCAGCATCGAATTCACCATCATTACCTCGTGATTGCCTTTCAGGATGATGACTGTGTCGGGCGCTTGCTGTTTGATTTGCATCGCACGCTCGACAACGCCTTTGGAATTTTCGCCGCGATCTACTAAATCGCCGATTAAAATCAGACAGTCCTGGTGGGGTTGATACTGCATTTCCGTCAGCAGTTGATTGAATAAATCCAGCTTTCCGTGAATGTCCCCGACAACAAGTGTTCTCATAACCTCTTTCGTACTCTGTCACGCGCCCGGTCTTTGCAAAGCGGGAGCAAAAAGCTATATTGCGGGCGGCAGTCTATCGTTATCAACCTAATTACGCTACCGATTTTCGCTGGCACCAGCTCCGATGTCTACGATCCTAACCCTTGCCAATCTGCTTACGATCCTGCGCCTGATCCTGACGCCTGTCTTTGTGACGGCGTTATATTACAAAAACTTTGGCCAGGCGTTAGGAATTTTCTTTGTCACCGCTTTGACAGACGGACTGGACGGATTGGCGGCACGCAGCTTGAACCAGAAAACGCAGTTGGGCGCGATTCTTGACCCGATTGCAGATAAGCTGTTGCTCGTGACGGCGTTTGTGGTGTGTACGATGCCGCGCTTCACGCAACTCGCGCCGCTGCCGTTTTGGCTGACGGCAGCGGTGATTAGCCGCGACATTTTTATTGTCGTAGGCGCGTTGGTTATCAATATGGTGACGGGCTTCAGCGGCTTTCGGCCTTCGCTACCGGGCAAGACGAGCACAGTTGTGCAACTCGGCGCGATTATTCTGTTCCTCGCGGCAAATGCGTTCGGCTGGGGGCAGGATTATTTGATTTGGATTTATTACCTGACGTTTGGCATCACGGTATTTTCCGGGCTGCATTACATTTTTCACGCGAATCGGTTGATGAACGAAGGGCCCGCAAAAACAGAATGAAAGAACCTGTCACGAATACAATTCAGCGTCATCCCACGCGCGGGCCGCTCGAATGGATGCGGTGGATTCCCGCCGCGTTGGTGGTGTTTGTGCTGCTGACCGTCATTGTGATTGGTAGCCGCGTCATCTTGATTCCGCTCCTCAGTTCGTTTGCGCTGGCGTATATGCTGGAACCGCTCGTGGAACTGCTGCAACGACGCGGCTGGGCGCGCACGCCAGCAGTGTTGGTGACGCTGACGCTGATGACGGCGGTATTGATTCTGGCGCTGCTGTTTGTGATTCCGAGCATCTGGTCGCAGCTCGTACACTCCTACGAACAATTACCGAACGCGCTCGAAGCCGGGCATCGCGTGATTGATCCGCTGATTGCCAAACTCAAAACCACCAGTCCGCCCGTGTATAACGCGCTGCAATCATGGTTGCAGCGGTTTCGCTCGCCGGAAAAACAGGCAGAAATCGGCGCGACGATTGGGCAATGGTTGCAGGGCGGCTTACTGCGGCTGGTTACGGCGACTTCATCTTTGTTTGACTTGCTGCTGATTCCGTTTTTCGTGTTTTACCTGCTCAGCGATTACCTGAAAATGAAAGCGCGCGTGGAGCGATTGATTCCACCGCGTTACCGCGCGACGGGTGGCGGGCTGCTCACCGAAATCAACGGAGTGCTGTCGGCCTACGTGCGCAATCAACTGCTCATCGCGTTTCTGATGGGACTGCTGTATTCGCTGGGCTTTGCTGTGCTGCGCGTACCATTGGCGCTGACGATTGGCATGGTTTCCGGCTTTCTGAATTTTGTGCCGTATCTGGGAACGCTGACCGGGATGGTGCTGGCGGTTTCGTTTACGGCGTTGGATGGCGCGGGGCCGGGGCGCTTGATTGGCGTGCTGGCGGTGTTTGCGATTGTGCAAAGCGTCGAAGGCTATTACCTCACGCCCAAACTGCTGGGCGAAAGCCTGAATCTGCATCCGTTAGTCGTGTTGGTGGGATTGGTGATCGGCGGCAATTTGTTTGGCTTGCTCGGCATCATCCTTGCCGTGCCAGTGATTGCGGCGGCCAAAGTGATCCTGCGATTTTTGGAAGAAGACGTGTATCAGCAGGCGGATTTTTATCAGCGCGGCAGCCCGAACCATTTGCTGCTGACGATGCCCGACACCAGTTTAGCTGCGCCGACATCGCCCGACACCGCCGAGAAGAAGTAAGGCTATTTGTTCACAAATTCTCGCATCAGGTGAATCGCTGCCGGGCCGAGAATGATGATGAACAGCGTGGGAAACAGAAACAGCGCCAGCGGCAACAGCAATTTGACCGCCGCTTTTTGTGCCATTTGTTCGGCGCGCTGGCGGCGTTTGACGCGCAGGTTGTCGGCGTAGTTGCGCAGGGTTTGGGCAATCGAACTGCCAAAACGATCCGCCTGAATCAGCATCGCGCAAAAGCTGCGCATATCCTCGACGCCCGTACGCTCGGCCAGGTTGCGAAAGGCGAGCGCACGCTCTCGCCCCATTTGAATTTCCACGTTGACTAAATCGAATTCCTGGCTGATGTCGGGATGGGCGTTTTTGAGTTCCTGTCCAACGCGCACCAGCGCGGGGTTCAGGCTCAGTCCTGCTTCCACCGAAATCACCAGCAAATCCAGCGCATCGGTCAAGCCCCAGCGCAATCGTTGCTGGCGATTTTTGATCTTATTGTCCAGCATCTGCCGGGGAATCACATAGCCCAGCAACAGCGCGCCCAGCAACCACGAATATGAATCCGACACCGCACGCCCCCACGCCACCAGAATGAAAATCGTTACCAGCGGAAAACCGAGGAGCAGGAAAAATTGCAGCCCGCGGTAAATGATGACGGCGTTCGGGTTGAGGTAGCCGGCGTGCATCAATTTTTTTTGCAGCCGCTTGGCTTCTTCGGCGGACGGCGGCGCGAGCCGTTGAATGGGCTGCGCCATCTGTTGGGCCAGGCGCGTCAGATCAGGTTCCGTTTTCACCTGAGCCTGGGGGTTTTCCTGCTGGTTCAGGGCTTTCAGGCGGGCGGTTGCCGGATCAGGTTGGCGCAGGAAAAACCAGTACACGCCGACCACCAGCAGCACGACCAAAACAAAAACATATGCACCAATTATAAATTCCATAACAGCCGCCCTCTGGTCAGATTTTGATTTGCAGAATTTTGCGCACAGTCAGCATGCCAATTACTTGTAGCGCCAGCGCCAGCGCCAGCAACTTTTGCCCCAGCGGATCAAACCACAACACGCCCATATATTCCGGGCTGAGCCAGGTGGACACGACCGCTACAAGCAACGGAATGCCGCACAAAACCCAGGCCGAAATGCGCGAAGAGGTGGTTAGCGTTTTGAGGTCTTCCAGAATCTGAAACCGCTGCCGAATGGTACTCGCCACGTTATCTAAAATCTCGGCTAGGTTGCCGCCCGTTTCGCGTTGAATTTGCATTGCTGTCAGGCAGATGCGCAAATCGAGCAACGGCACGCGCTCGGCCAGATTTTGCAGCGCAAAAGTCAGGGACAGCCCTAAATTCTGCTCTTCGTACGTGCGGCGAAATTCATTGCTGATGGGCGCAGGCATCTCGGTGGCCACGATGTGCAGCGATTCTGCCAGCGAATGCCCGACGGCGAGCGAGCGCCCCAGCAATTCCAGCGCCTCCGGCAAATCCGTGAGAAATTTATGCAACCGCTGTTGCCGTTTGCGGTACACGTAAAGAAACGGAAAGGCCGCTGCCAGCAGCCCCATACCTAATTGCACCAGCAGCGAGGAACTGAAAAGAGCAGTGGCCAGCAGCCCCAGAAAACCCGCCAGTACAGCAAACATCAGCAGGCGCATGACGGTAATGCGCAAATCGGCCTGTTCGATAAACCGCTGCAATTGTGCGGCGGGTTGCAGGCGATGCAGCCAGGCGTTCAGCAGCGGAATTTCGCTTAGCAAATTGTCTTTGGCCAGCCGCGCCTGTTGCGCTTCCTCCAATCGGTAATCCAGCGTCTGCGCAAGGCGCTGTTCCATTTTCGCCCGGTCTGCCGCCTTCTTGCGCGTGGCGAGCAGAAAGACCGCATACGTCGCAAACAAACAAAATAGGAACACAAAAAACGCGATCATGGGCGCAACCCCGTCCGAAGAAATAATGCGGCAAATGCAGTCCGTGCGTTTTGAGCTTTTCGGCAAAACGCGGGCGGATGCCGGTAGGACGAAAGTGGCCAATCACCGTGCCATCGTCCTGCACGCCCTGCCGTTCGTATTGAAAGATTTCCTGCATCGAGATCGTGTCGCCTTCCATTCCCGTGATTTCCGAAATCGAAACCACGCGCCGCGTGCCGTCCGTCAAACGCGAAACTTGAATCACCAGATTGATGGCCGAAGAAATCTGCCACCGCATCGCGCGATCCGAAATACGCAAACCTGCCATTTGAATCATCGTCTCCAGTCGTGCCAGCGCGTCGCGGGGCGTGTTGGCGTGAATGGTGGTCAGGCTGCCATCGTGGCCAGTGTTCATGGCCTGCAACATATCAATCGCTTCTTCGCCGCGTACCTCGCCGATGACAATGCGATCAGGCCGCATACGCAGGGCATTTTTGACCAAATCGCGTTGGTTTACTTCGCCGCGTCCTTCGATGTTGCGCGGTCTTGTTTCCAGTCGTACGACGTGCGGTTGTTGCAGCAACAGTTCCGCCGAATCTTCAATCGTAATGATGCGTTCGTCCTCGGCGATGTAGGCCGACAACGCGTTGAGCAGCGTGGTTTTGCCCGCGCCCGTGCCGCCCGAAATCAACACGTTCAGCCGCGCCCGCACGCACATTTGCAGCATCTCGGCAATGTCGGATGTGAGCGACCCGATTTCAATCAACCGGCTCATCCGCAACGGCTCCGCTCCAAAACGACGAATGGAAAGCACCGGCCCTTCCAGTGCCAGCGGCGGAATGATGGCGTTGACGCGCGAACCGTCGGCCAGCCGCGCATCCACCATCGGCGAAGCTTCGTCAATGCGTCGCCCGACTGTAGACACAATGCGCTCAATCACCCGCATCAAATGTGCCGTGTCCTTGAAGCTCACATTCGTTCGTTCGAGTTTGCCGCGCCGTTCGATGTAAATTTTGCTCGGCGAATTGACGAGGATGTCCGAGATTGTCGGATCAGCCAGTAACGGTTCGAGCGGCCCTAAGCCAAAGAGTTCATGCCGCACGCCTTCGATCAACTGCTCGCGTTCCAGCGTCGAAAGGGGCGTAGCCTCTTCGAGCAAAATTTCGCGCGCGATGCGGGCGACTTCGGCGTGTGTTTGCTCCGCCGAAAACTGATTGATCCGGCTCAAGTCCAGCCGATTGATGATAGAACGATGCAGGCGCGCCTTGGTTTCCTGCAAATCAGGCGCTGCCGAGTTTATTGCGTCAGCAGGGGTGCGATGGGGGAGCAAACCGTTTGGCGGCAGTTCAGTTTGCAAGCGCTCGCGTAAAGACATAGGTTCTTCCTTCGGTAAAAATTCGTAGCTGTAAAAAAAACGGAAGTGCGAAGCGTACCGTCGGCTGTCGAGCCTGCGGCTGACTTATACGGAATTTCAGTCGCGTGTATGGCGTACGTAGTACCGGCTTCAGCCGGAAGGAATGACCTGCCCAGCTTCCGGCTGAAGCCGGTACTACGTACGCCATACACTGAAATGAAAACCGACCTAAGATTGCCATTTGTCACAAGAGATGTGTTGACAAACCAGCCGCCGACTCGATAGTCGGTGCTACGTTGTGCCTTACACCTTATTGGGCAGAGGCGGTTCCTTGATGCCCGTTGTGCGCGGTGGCCGACGCAGGAATGAGGCCAGCATCGGCTGCCGTTGTTTGTTCGCCAATGCTTTAAAGGGCAGCCTCAGCATCGTTGCCAATTGGCGCAGATCCGCCGCGAGCGCCGAATCAAGCGAGGCTTTGCTGAGCGGTTGCCCCTGATTGACTGAGTCAATGACCTGCGGGTAATCGTTCGAGATTTGACAGGCGATGCGCGCGCCTAAAAATTCCTCGACCTGTTCCAGCGGCAGGTTCGCTTTCTTCGACCAGCGGTTGACGACCAGATGAACTTTCTGACGCGGGTAGCCCAATTGATTGAAAAGTGACAGTGCGCGTTGTGCGCCTCGTGCCGAAAGAATATCAGGCGTGAAGAGCAGCAAAATGTCATCGGCCTGATCCAGCATGGCTACCGTGCTGCTGTCCAATGCGTGCGGCAGGTCAAGCACGACGTAATCAAAGTGCTCGCGCAAAACCTGTAACGCTTCGACCAGATGGGACGCGCGCAAATCTTCCGCCGCGACCAATTCACGCGGTGCCGACAGCAGGGATAGCCGCGCCGACACGGGCGTCAAATAACTGTTGAGCAACGCTTCGTCCAAACGGGAACGATTCATCACCAGATCGTACACCGAGTACTTGGGCTTGATGCCGAAGAACACATCCAAATCGCCCGCGCGCAAATTCAAATCCACCAGCACGGTTGACGCCTCAAGCAACGCGGCCAGATTCGCGGCCAGAAATGACGTGCCGCTGCCGCCTTTGCCGGAATTCACGGCAATGACGCGACCCGGTTGTTTCGCGGTTTGCGCTTTCCCGGCACTGAATAATTCGACACGTTCCAGCACGGTTTTGAATTCGTCGGCAATGATTGGCAAACGTAAAAACTCGCAGCCACCCGCGCGCAAGCTTTCCAGAATCATTTCCGGCGTGGGATTTTGCGCCGCGCAAATAATTAGCGTGTCCGGGCTGGCCGTGTGAATGCGTCGGCTCAATTCCCACGTCGCGCGCGGATCGCTGCTCAAGGTCAGGATCACGGCAGCCGGTTGCCAGCGAATCGTTTCCGCATACACGGTTTGCGGATTGTCACTGCTTGCCACGACGCGCAGGGAACGTTGCGTGGCGAGCGCCGTTTGCAGCGCACGTTCGGTGTCGGTTCCGGTGGTTAATAAAATAAAAGTCAAATTACGTTTCATAAACTTCTTTCCCTGAACTGTATTTGGCTGTTTGTTGCTCTCTCACTGACACTTGGGCGGATTGCCCACCGCTTTCCCGGTGCAGGTACATCCGGTCGAAATCAAATCGCCCTTATTACAAGTTTTCGGCGTCGGTGTCGGAGTAGGCGTCGGCGTCGGTGTCGGCGTGGGGGTCGGCGTCGGCGTCGGCGTCGGTGTCGGCGTCGGAGTGGGCGTCGGGGTTGGCGTTGGAGTAGGTGTCGGCGTCGGGGTTGGCGTCGGCGTAGGTGTTGGAGTCGGAGTTGGCGTTGGCGTCGGCGTCGGTGTGGGCGTGGGCGTTGCCGTTGCGTTCGGAACCACGCCCGCGCTTTCGCCTGTCATCGTGCTTTGATAGGTCGGTAAATTGATCGTGCCGCCAATGAGCGGAACCGAAAAATTAAACTGATAGCCGGAAATAGTCACCGTCGCCGTTCCCAGCTTCACGCCAAAATCGCTGGAATAGCTCACCCCTACCATTCCAATTGCGAGCCCTGGCACCACCGGACTGGCATCTGCTGCTGGCGTGGTCGTCCCGTACACGATCAGGTTTTGCATCTGCGCTGCGTTCTTTGTGTTCAGCACCGCCGCACGCGCTCCATTGCGCGCGGCATTGGTCAGGGCATTGTGAATCCAGAGCAGTCGCCCCACTTCCAGCACCCCAAACAACGCCAGAAAAAACACGCTGGCCGCGATGGCAAATTCCATCAGGGTAGCGCCTGTTTCCGTTTTGCGGGTCTGGTTGCGTGGTTGGAGCATAACGTTCTGGTACGGGTTAATTGGTCAACAGGTAACGCATCGTCGTGCTGGCACCGATATCAAAACTTGTCCACGATGCGCCGATCATCTGGCCGAGGCCAAAAACCGTCTGGTATTGATAATTAATTACGGTCACGGTCACCGTAGGCGGGATATTGCCCGCCTCTGGAAGATGTGGCGTGATGTCAAAGTTCGTTGCTTGCAGCCCCGGCAAAACTTCGGAACCCGCCGCACAGGTGAAGCTGCCACAAAGGGCCAGATTGGCTGCCTTGTCCATCGAAGCCTGGGTGTACGGTTTCGAGGACATATAACCGGCTGCCGCGCGCGTCGCTTTGGAAAGCGTCGAGTAGTAATAAAAAAATCGCCCAAATTCCGCCGAAGCCAGGATGAGCAGCAGCAGAATCGGGACGACAATCGCCACTTCCACTAACTGCATACCACGCTCGTCACGCCGGAAGCGCAGGAGCCAGGAGGGGAGCTGGGAAAGCGGATAACGCATAATTTTTTTCAGCGATATAGCACTGCCGCCGAGACATTTGGCGTGCCGGCTCCTCCATTCGGATCAAACCCGCCATTGCCAATGACTGCCGGGGTTCCGATGTATTCCAGATACAAATCAGACTGCCCGTTGCTGGCTCTGGACGTCATAAAGAAGGCCCCAAAGCGGGTGGGTTTGATCGTTGGTTGGCTGCTGTCGGGATAGAATTGACTGGGCGTAATGATCGGCAGCACCATTACGCGCCGATCCCAAACGCCGATGCCCGAAGGCGGGGCCAGAAAACAACAGGCGCCGGGATTGCGATAATCCGCACGGGTGATGCCTTCTTTGACATTCGCATCGGGCGGAAACAGCAACTCATTAAAGTCTGTTCCTCCTCCGCCGTAGTCTCCAAAACGCGAATTCAGACCGTCGCGGATTTGCCCTGCTTTATTGCCGGTTCGCACCGGGATCGTTTGCCCGGAGGTGACATACCCGTCGCTGCCGATAGCCAACAGTTCACGCAGGGAAGGGTTTGTCGCACCACTATTGTTTCGCGTGCTGGTAAGGTCGAGAATTAAATATTCCCCGCCGACGGGATACGTTGTGCCCGTGCCGTTGTTCACCGTGAACGTATATTGATTGCCACTCGTTAACTGCCCCGTCGTAGTTTCCACAATGGCGAGCGGCACGATATTGCCAAAGGTGTTCAAGTCCACTGACAAGCCCGCGACAGCGCTCCGCGAGAGATCAACGTTGTTGCTCTGCGTGGCCAGTGTCGCAAAAAAGACGGGAACAGCGGTCGGAGGCATCGTTACTTTGACAAATCGAATGGCGGCGGCTGCGCCGGGCGAGGCGGTGAAGTACGCGGCATTGTGCGCGGTTCCTGTATCGAATTCCGACAATTGCGCAGCAAAGAGCACATTCGTTGCCGCATCAATCAACACATCCTTACCGTTGAATTCATATTTATTGGCGGTCGCCGCCGCCCGTTGCGCGGCCTGGGCAATGCCATACTGTGTGCCGTCCAGCGAGGTAACAGCGGCCAGCGCTGAGGCGTCCGCTGCATTTTGCAATTCGCCTGCTACCAGATACCAGTGGCCGACATCAATGCACAACCCAACCGCCAGCAACAGCGCCGCCATACTGACTGCCGCCAGTCCCAGCACAGAGCCGTGTTCTTTCTTTTGCCTTAACAGATGCCTCGTCGTTCGTGTCATTGATTTCTCCGTTCAGTCGTGGGCAGCGGCGGCTTGTTCGGCGGAGCTGGTTCTGCCAGTTCAGGCAGGATCAGATTCCACACCAGTTTTTCCACGTCGCTCAAATCAGGAATGATGATCTGCCAGACCAGATTGTTGGGCGTGCGCCCCGGTGTTGCGGTGGCAATGCGACTACGCACGGATTTGGTTGGTGCAGTGGGAGCATTTTCGGGCGGCGCAGGCGTAGCGGCGGGCGTATTTGTCGGCGCTATGGTGGGCGGTTCCGGTTTGGGGAAGTGACAGTTTTGCTGCGGCTGCTGACTTTCTTTTTCTCCTCGTCCGGCGCAGCATCGCTTAGCGGCAAGCTATTTTTCAGCCCGTCCAATCCGCGCATCTGCGGCGTCGCATCTGGCGTCACCGGACGAGTGATCGTCGCCGTCACAAAAAACACCAGTTCGGTTTCCTGCTTTTGAAATTGCTTGGATGTGAACAGCGAACCAATGACCGGAATATCGCCGAGGTAGGGAAGTTTCGAGAGCGAGCGCGTTTCGTTATTGTCCAGCAACCCGGCGAGTGCAAAGCTCTGACCATCGCGTAACTCAATGCCCGTTTTGGCGCGCCGTGTGCGCAGCGCAGGAATGGAAAAACCGCTGAAGCGCACCGCGTTGGCATAATCGAGCGTGGAAACTTCGGGTTCCAACTCCAGCCGAATATGTTCTTCATCCAGAATCGTCGGCTTAAAATTGACGCGCACGCCGTAATCTTTGTAGGTTACCGAAATCCCGCCATTGCCGCCGCCACTCGCATTCTGAAAGACAGGAATCGGAATTTCCCCGCCGGCCAGAAAGCTTGCCTGCTGGCCGTTCATCGCTACTAGATTCGGTTCTGCCAACGCCCGCAATGCGCCCTGCGATTGCAACGCGCGAATGAACAAAAACGCATTGCTATTCATCAGGAACAGGTTGAGCGTGCTGGCCACGCTGCCGAACATCGCGCCTTCGTTAACAGAATTCAGCGTCCACGGCCCGGTGCCGGTGTTGGAATACGCGCCATTGCCCGGGCGTGATTGATAGGCTGGCGTTGCGGCCAGTTCGCGCATCTTGTTGCGACTGACTTCGGCAACGCGCACCTGCAATTGCACCTGCGCTTCGTTGGGAACGGGAGCCGTGAGCAGGTTGACAGTCTTGAAGCCGAACGATTGCGTGACCGTATCGGCTTTCTGGATGGTCTGTGCTGCTTTCACTTTGCCTGACAGCACGACCGCGCCGTTGGCCTGGCTTAGTTGAATCTCTTCCTGCGGAAACAAAGCTCTGATTTGTGCGTCGAGTTGCGACAGATTAACGCGCACGGAAACATCGAAGAAGAGGAAACGCGCGTTATTTTTCGACCAGACCACTAAGGTGGATTCTCCGGGCGCTTTGCCCGTCAATAAAATCTGATTGGCCGCAACCGGCACGGCTTCTGCTACATCCTGATTCGGGATCGCAATGCGTTCATAGTCCTCATTGAAGATCAACAGGCGAGATTGACCCGTGAGCAGTCCCACGGGAGTAGATGTTTTCGAGGTGTTGGAAAACGAATAAGTGGACGCATTCTCCTGCGCCAGCGCCGTGACCGCAAACCAACAGGTGAATGCCAGAGCAAGCAGGCGGGGGGAGAATTGGAGCAGAGCAAACGGTTTCCGCATTTCAGAGGATTCCTTCCTGTTGAGGAGCGAGGAACGGCAAGCGATAACTGTCAGCTTGCCACGTTAGGGAAAAACCACCGTGCGCTTTTTGGAGCCTTCAAACACCTCAACCGCAGGTCTGGGCTTGGCTGGTTCCGGCGCTGGCAGGGTGGGCGCAAGGGGCACAGGCGTCGTATTGCGCACGGGCGCGCGATTGGGAGCGGGCTTGCTGGGCGTCGGTGCTGGTCGGAATATCGGGGGCGGTTGCGGGGTTTTTGGTTCCGCTTCGAGCAGGGCGGAACGCTCGCCCGTTAATAATGACCGTCTGGTTGCCCCCGACGTCGCTTCATCGTTTTTGTCCACAGAGTTGCGCAACGCCAGCCGCAGCTTTCCTTCCGCCGCCGCTAGCGCTAGTTTTTCGGATTGATCGGGCGTGACTTGTAAGGTGACGGTCTTCACGCTATTGGCTTCGCGTTCGTCTTTGGGTTGATCCAGGTTTTGCCCGTTGGCCAGTACTTTGATATTTTGCAGTACGATTTTGGAAACCGGGTTGCCGTTGTTTGCACTGATAACTGCAAGCACATCCACCAGCGTTCCCGGCACCAAAAAGCCCGCAATCCCAGTTTCATCATCCACCCGCACCGTCATCGCGCGATAGCCTCCGGGATGACCGCCGATAGTCCTCCTGCTGCTCCCACCGGAGCCAGCCGCGAAGCCGTAATTGGTTCGCGCGCCGAAATTTTCGTGATGGCAATGCGGCCCGGCAGTTGGTCGGTACGATTGTGTGCGCTTCATATCGCCGCGTGTGGTACCTGTACCGTCGTCAATTGCTCCGTCGCTATGCGTGCGCCCAGCGGGATATCCACTTTGGCCACGACAATATCGTCTAACGTATTGCAAAACTTCATTTAATTCATAGTTGAGTATTGACAAATGTAGACAAATTGCCATGCTTTTGAATTATGAAATTAAGCGAATACGCGAAGCTTAAAGGCATCTCCTATAAAACAGCCTGGCGCTGGTATAAAGATGGCAAGTTGGATGCCGAACAAATGCCATCGGGAACGGTGATCGCCCTTTTGCACAACCCCAACAAGAAGAACGCACGGCCGTTTATGCGCGTGTTTCCTCGGCTGAAAATAAATCCAACCTGGATTCACAAGCGGATCGGGTCGCGAGCTTTTGTGCAGCCCGCGCGGCTATCAAGTGCTCTTGTTGTGAAAGAAGCGGGATCGCGTAAATGACCAGCGGCCTAAATTTCTCAAGCTTCTGAGCGACCCTTAATGATCAATTCGGATGTTCGTTGAGCATAAAGATCGCGCGACCCGTTTTGGTTTCCACATCTGGAAGCTCTCTTAGCTGTACAAGGCCGCAAAATTGAAGTCATCAACTTAGCGGAGAACGGCAAAGAGGATTTAGCATGACTTCCGTTTCTGTCATCACGGCTTTTGTGCCCGTCTCTATGGGCAGCGACGTGCGAAACGTAAAACAGAAAAACTGATTGCCGAATTAACGGAAGTGAAGTAATGCAACTTGTCGAGAGCCATATCATCCGAAAAAATGATCCGCGTTGGGCGGAACTGGATGCGCTTGGCTTTGCGGCAAAGAACTTGTACAACCTCACCAACTATCATATTCGGCAAGAGTTTTTTAAAACGCGGAAAACATTAAGCTGGGGAAAACTCGATAAGCTGTTACAAAAACAGAAGCCTATCTCGCGCTGCGCCAAAGTATCGCAACTGGTTATCAAGAGCGTCACTGAATGCTGGTCAGTTATTTTGAAGCGCATAAGGCTTGGCGCATTGATCCCAAAAAAGCTCAAGGCTGAACCACGATCCCCCCGCTATAAACATAAAGAAAATGGGCGCTATGTGCTGCAATATAACTTGCAGGCGATAGGTAAAACGCGAACGCTCCAAGGGAATGATCGCGCTTTCCAAAACCAACATTCGTTTCTTTCAAGATGCACGCCGCGCCTGTCAGGTGCGTGTTGTTCCTTCCAGTTCCCATTACACGCTTGAATTGGTGTATGAAAAATCAGTTCAAGCGCCTCAACAAAAACCTCTTCTCGCGTATTGCCGCATTAGATATTGGGATGGATAACTTGGCCGCCATCGTCTCTAACCAGCCGGGCACAAAACCCTTCTTGGTAAACGGGCGTCCGTTGAAGTCCATCAACCAATATTATAATCAGGAACGCGCGAGACTATTGAGCGATAGCAGTTGAGAATAAGACCGGCGACCACACAAAAGACCGGAAACATTCACCTCTGCTTAGCCAGGTTTCACTACCAAACGCAATCACAAGATTGACCACTATTTGCATTGCGCCAGCCAGTCTGATCGTAGATGAACTGGTTAAGCAACAGGTGGGTGTTCTCGTGATTGGGCAAGAACGATGGCTGGAAACAAGAGATTAATCTTAGGCAAGCAGACGAATCAGAATTTTGTTTCCATCCCCCACGCACGTTTCATTCGATGCTGACCTACAAAGCAATGCTGGTAGGCATTCGCGTGATTTTGCAGGAAGAATCTTACACGTCCAAATGTTCATTTCTGGATAACGAACGTTGGAGCATCAGAAATCCATTCGCAGGCGTGTGAGACGGGGACTGTTCCGTTCGGCAAAGGGCATCTTCCTGGAAGCCGACATTAACGGCGCGGCCAATATTATGAGAAAAGCAGTCCTCAATGGCTTTTGCCGAGGGGATAGAGGCTGTAGTAGTTCAGCCAGTGCGTTTACACCGTACAAAGGGGCTAGTAGGCAGAAGAAGCAGGCCGCTCCTTCAATCCCATTGCCGAAGCCCGCTCGAAATAGCGTGATGTCTCAAATGTCACTATTTTGAGTAACTATTTTTGGCCCGCACGCTGGCAAGATATTGACTGACCGAGGTTGCCGCTAATAAGCCGAACAGCACCGCACCAATC
The DNA here is from genome assembly GCA_046331525.1 of Blastocatellia bacterium. Taxonomy (GTDB): domain Bacteria; phylum Acidobacteriota; class Blastocatellia; order RBC074; family RBC074; genus JAFDVL01. Next base: position 72,675 of record JAXLQQ010000009.1, on the reverse strand, counting down.
AAAACAAAGATGAGGTTTTTATTTCGCACAGCAATTCCTCGTTATGGTTGTGTCGCCACCGGCTGTCGCTCCTACTGAGCGGTATAAAAGACGAATGAAAGTAAGGTTCCGAAAGTAATTGCCACGCCGTAAGGAATCGTGTGGCGATCTGGTGTGGCGGTGTAACGCGGCATTTCCCAGCCCGGTAAAAAACCGACTAGAAGCATCGCTACACGCTGTAATGTGACCCGTACGGTTCGTGTACGGAACATGGAGATCACTGCTAAAAATGCTCCCAGGAAAACGACAATACAAAATGTTTTTATCACCAGTCCAACGCCGATAATCCCGCCAATGGCCGCAAAGAGTTTCACATCTCCTGCTCCCAATGCCCCCCAAAGATGAAGCAGAAGCATTAACCCGAAGGCAGATAAACAACCTGCGAGGCAAGACCACAAACCCTCCCAGCCGAGCCAGAAAGTATTGATACCTGCCCCGCATAAAAGCGCCACCAACACGATTTTATTCGGGATGCGGCGATACTTTACATCGAAGTAAGTGATGACAACCGTCAGCGGAAGTAGTAAGGACACAGCAGAGAAAAATAGCTCTCTCGTCATGATTAAGTTCCTGTCAATTTAGCTAACGATTTATAAGAAGATGAGCCTGGCTACGCTACCTGTACGTCCGCGTTAGGGCGCAGCTGTACCTCCAAGCGCGTTAATGATCTCATTGATTTTTCCTTTGATTGCAGTTCCCAAATTAGTAAAAGCCGTAATTAGGGCAATTATAATTAAGGCACCAGCGATAGCATATTCGGATAGTTCTAATCCTGCCTCATCGGCAAAAAACTTTTTGATTGTGTTCATTTTACTTGCCCTTTCGACCAGATTAAATCAGAAGTGGAAGAGGGGATCTTTATGTATATGCAAGAATTTGGGGATGTAGGAAAGGTTAACGACTTGCTTTTACACAGCAAGGGCTTTCCTATGTCACAAAAAGAGATAAAGGGGGAAGAAGGTTTCTCCTTTCCCCAGATCGCGCTATACAAAGAAGAGTTTTTAAGTTCAACTATTGAAGTGTTGTCTGCTTAGGGGGCAGCTGTACCGCCGAGTGCGTTGATGATGGCATTGATTTTTCCCTTAATCGCAGTACCCAAATTGGTGAAAGCGGTGATTAACGCTACAACGACTAAAGCACCAGCAATGGCATATTCGGATAGTTCTAATCCGGTCTCATCGGCAAAAAACTTTTTGATAGTGTTCATTTCAAACGTCCTTTCAGGTAAGGTAGTTACATTGGGGAAACCATCCAGCCAAACACTTCACCGCGCATGCAGGAATCTGGGGGATGTACGAAAAATACCAGCGAAGGCTTATTTGGGCAGAGCGGTTAGCGCCTTCGTAAAACAGTAGTGATATAAAGACACCCTCTCCCAAAAGGAGAAAGGAACTGGGTCTACTTGTTTCTTATCCAAGTCCTGGGAGAAAGGGGTAAATCAAGAGAACTTCCAGGAATAAACGCACCAGGTGTCTTAAGTGAGGGTAAATTCTCTGAGTCCGAATTTACTCCGGCTCTGGATTTGATCACATCCGCGAATTGTCCTGCAAAATTAAAGTTGCCGGTGATTGAGGAAAGCCCGTTAGGATGTGAGGAGGTTTCCAGGATATTTTGTATCTAAAAATAAAAACGGCGACACGATAACAAAAGAACCAAGGCTTGGCAAATCATTTTTATACGGGTGTTTGGGCGGGGTTTTATGTAATTGGAAATAGAAAAGATATGCTTATGCTGATTTGGTCAAAAAACTTGACAGTATCTCGCTCAAGTTTTATACTCCCGTTGCTTTTGTGCGAAGCTCATTGAGTTGCACTTTTACTAGAAATTTTAGCTTCGCAGCAAGCATCAATATTTTGCGCGTGATGCGCAGATGTCAGGCTCCGGTTTGACAGATTGGGAGGAACAATGAGTAAAGTTATCGGTATTGACTTAGGTACCACCAACTCCGTGGTTGCCATTATGGAAGCAGGCGAGCTGATCCGTTTTGACGAACTCAGAGGGCGGACGCGGCACCTTCGTTGTTGGGTTCACGAAAGACGGCAACCGTCTGGTCGGACAAGTGGCCAAACGCTGACGGTCACGAATCCTGAAAACACGGTTTATTCCATCAAACGCTTTATGGGACGCCGCTACGCTTGAAGTCGGCGACGAGATGAAAGCAGGTTCCATATATCATTCAGCAAGCTTCCCAACGGCGATGTCCGCGTGAAGACCAGGGACAAAAGGATTATTCGCCGCCGGAAATCTCGGCGATGATCCTGCAAAAGCTGAAACAGGCGGCGGAGGATTATCTGGGACAGAAAGTTTCCCCAGGCTGTTATCACGGTTCCGGCCTACTTCAACGACGCGCAACGGCAGGCGACGAAAGACGCGGGCAAGATTACCGTTTGAAGTGCTGCGCATCGTGAACGAGCCGACGGCTTAACCGCGCTGGCTTACGGGTTAGATAAGAAGAAAGACGAAACGGTGCTGTCTTCGACTTCGGCGGCGGTACGTTTGATATTTCCGGTTCTTGAAGTTGGCGAAGGCGTCGATTGAAATTAATACCAACGGCGACGCGCACCTCGGCGGCGATGACATTGACGAGCGCTTGATTAAATATGGATGCCCGAAGAGTTCAAGAAGATCAGGGCATTGATCTGGCAAACGACAAGATGGCGCTGCTGAAGAAGCGGCGGAAAAAGCCAAGATCGAACTGTCTTCGGCGATGAAACCGAAAATCTGCCCTTCATCACGGCGGACGCTTCCGGCCCGAAACATTTGGTGATGAAGCTGACGCGCCAAATTTGAAGCGTTGGTGGACGATATTTTGCGGCGCACGCTCAATCCTTGTAAGCAGGCGTCCGGAGATCTCGGCGATGACGCCAGCAAAGAGATTGATGAAGTCGTGTTGGTCGGCGGTTCGACACGCGCATTCCGAAGATTCAGCAGATGGTCGAAGACTTCTTCGGCAAAAGAACCGAACAAGAGCGTGAACCCGGATGAAGTCGTAGCGATTGGCGCAACCGTACAGGCGGGCGTGTTGGCAGGCGATGTCAAAGACCTGTTGCTGCTCGACGTGACGCCGCTGTCACTCGGCATCGAAACGCTCGGCGGTGTGTTCACAGGAGTATTGATTGACCGCAACACGACGATTCCGACGCGCAAATCGGAAGTCTTCTCGACCGCGACGGACAATCAAACTTCGGTCGAAGTCCACGTTTTGCAAGGCGAACGTTCGATGGCAGGCGACAATCGCACGCTGGGCAAATTCCACTTGGTTGGCATTCCGCCCGCACCGCGGCGGCATGCCGCAAATCGAAGTCACGTTCGACATTGACGCGAACGGCATCGTAAACGTTTCGGCGCGCGATCAAGGCGCAAGCCGCGAGCAAAAGATTACAATCACCGCTTCATCCGGCTTAGCCAAAGGCAAATTGACCGGATGATGCGCGATGCCGAATCGCATTCGGACGAAGACAGAAAGCGGCACGAAGGCATTGAAGCCAAGAACCGGCTGGATGCGCTGATTTACCAAACGGAAAAAACGATTCAAGACAATCGTGAAAAAATTGCAGTCGGTGTAATTTCCGAAGCTGAATCTGCGTTGGCCGATGCCAAGAAAGCAGTTGATTCCGGCGACGCCGACACGATCAATACGGAGTACGATAAACTGACTCGCGTATCGCACCGCATTGCTGAATCGCTTTATCAAAGCGCAAGCAATGCCGGAGCCGCCGATGCCGCTTCCGCAGGCACAAACCGGTACCGCAGGCGACACCGGGCAAGCCGGAAATCAGGCAACGATGATGTAATTGACGCCGAATACATTGACGTTGATGACAAAAAATAGAAAATTGGTTGAGCTAGGATAAAGGTTCTTTTTCCTGGTTCACAAATAAATCCTAAATCTAAATCCACAAATCTATGCCGTCAAAATATTTTTTCAGCGATTTGGCGGCGCTCGAACAGCAGATCAACCAGCTTTTCGAAGGCACGCGCTTGACCGATCAACCGTCGCATAATTCTGGTCACCAGCGGTGGACATTACGGGAACGGCCAGTAATTTCGTACTGACCCGCCGAGGTGCCGGGCGTAAGCAGCAATGAGATTGATGTGAAAGTCCTTGACCATCAACTTACCCTGCGTGGCGAACGTCGTTGGGATCGGGAAGGCGCACCGAGCAGGCGGCGAACAATTTCATCGCTTGGAAAGCGCCTACGGCAAATTTGAACGCAGCTTCAATCTTTCTGGCCTGTTGATGTAGCGGGCATTTCCGCCTCGCGCTGGATCGCGGCGTATTGACGGTAAAACTGCGAAGCGTGCGCGCAGTGCAGAAGATTAAAGTGAAGCAGAATGAAATCAGTGATGGGTGATGAGTGATGAGTGCTTATCGCATCACCCATCACTCATCAGTCAATATATGGCTGCACGAGAAGATTACTACAACCTGCTGGGCGTTAAACGCGGCGCGTCGGACGAGAAATCAAGAAGGCTTACCGTCGTTTGGCACGCAAGCATCACCAGATGTAAATCTGGTGACAAAGTGGCTGAGGAGAAATTTAAGCAGATTTCCGAAGCCTACATTGTGCTGTCTGACCCCAGAAAAAAGTTTGCAACAGTTTGGCTCGTACAGCGAAAATCTGCGCGATGCGGCGAGCAAAAAAGGAAGGGCAGGGCTTTCCCGGCGGCTTCCTGGGTGCAAATTGGGCGATTACGCCCAACAGGCGGTGGCGCAACGGGCAGCGGGCCGAGCATTAAGGATATTTTCGGCGATTTGTTTAGCGGCGGCGGCGCTGGCACGCCGACGCAATCAAACAACGCGGCGCGGACGATGGTGATTTCGCTGAGCTTTGAAAGACGCTATCGCGGCACGACGAAAACTATCAGCACGTGCGGCGCAACGATCTTTGCCCGCGCTGTCACGGCTCCGGCGAAGGTGCAGGTACGCCGGTCGCGTATGACTTGTCAGGGCAGCGGCAAGGTCATCTGGGCAGAGTGGTTTCCGCAACCGATCAGCCGTGCCCCGATTGCAAAGGCACCGGCAAACGGCGTCCGCCCTGTAATGAATGTTTTGGGCGCGGCAGCGCTGGCGAAAGCTGAAACGGTTACGATACGCATTCCCGCAGGTGTGGGCACGGCTCGCGCGTGCGCTACGTCGTCGCAGGCAAGAGCCGGCGGGCAAAAAAGGCGGGGTAACAGGCGATTTATTCATCATCACAAACGTTTCGCCCATCCGGTTTTCACGCGCAAAGGCGACAACATCGAATGCATCATCCCGATTACGCTAACAGGCGGCGCTTGGCCGCAAAGATTGAAGTGCCAACCGTCTAAACGCCGAAAACACAGCTTCGCGTTCCGCCTGGCACACCAATCCGGCCAACGCTTCCGCCTGCGGGAAAAGGGCGCGCCGAGTTTTTGAGCAATCATCGCGGCGATCAGTACGTTGATAAGGATCGTGCCGCCCAGAATCATTGACGAAGATTCAAAGAACTGCTACGCCAGTTTGCGAGAAGCGCAATCGAAAACCGCGTGCAGCGATGGGACTGGAATAAACCTTGAAACGACGAGCCAAAGGTTACACCATCAGTGCGGTCATGATCATGCGGTATCCATCAACAAGCCTTGCGCCTGTACGAACGCGAAGGCTTGCTCAAAGCCCTCGCGCTCGGATGTTAACGTACGATAATAGCCACGGAAGACGACATCGAACGTCTGAAATTGATTCTCGGCTTAACGCGCGATTTGGGCGTGAATCTTGCGGGCGTCAGAGTGATCCTGAATATGCGCGAAAAAATGGAGCAGATGCAGCAGGAATTCAATCGCTTCTTCCAGTATATGCAGGAATACGTCGCCAACGCTTCCTCGCAACAATCCGCGGTAAAACTGATAGTGCCGTTGCGACGCACGTCCATCACAATTCGCAGTGTCAACAAACGCGCCAGCGAAATAAATGTAGGACACGCGGCCTGCCACTGTCCTTTTCCTTTCTTTCCTGATCTCGCCAAACCACTTCACTCGTGCTACCGTTTGCGCGCTTGGATAACCAAGCAGCAATCACGATCAAATCAAATGCACGAAGGATATTTCCATGAAAACACTCCTCCTCTCTTTCATCACTCGCAACCGTAACAGCATTGGCTCAGACGCAACCGCCCGCGCCGGATTCGCCGGAAGCGATGGCTGCGCATCGAACGTATCAAAACCAACTCAATGACTGGCCGAACTTCAAGCGCTACCGCGAGAAAAACGCCGAAGTTGCGCCGCCCGCACCAAAGACGAAAATCGCGTTGTGTTTTATGGCGACTCGATTACGGACGGCTGGAAATTAGCCGAATATTTTAAAATAAACCCTACATTAATCGCGGCATCAGCGGACAAACCACGCCGCAAATGCTGCTGCGGTTTCGCGCGGATGTGATTGCGCACAAACCCAAAGTCGTTGTTCTGCTTGCGAGCTTAAACGACATTGCAGGCAACACCGGCCGATGACGCTCGAAATGATTGAGGATAATTATGCCTCAATGGCGGAACTAGCAAAGCGCACGGCATCAAGTTTGTGTTCCTTCCGTCTTGCCGGTGCACGATTACAGGCAGCGCAAAATGACGACGGGGCGTCCCCGGAAAAAATTCTGAAGCTCAACGAATGGCTGAAAAATTACTGCGCCGCGAGCAATTACCTGGATTACTTCAGCAAGATGGTGGACGAGCAGGAATTTCTCAAGAAAGAACTGGCGAACTGTGGGCTGCACCCGAATGCGGAAGGCTACAAAATTATGGCTCCGCTTGCCGAAGCCGCGATTCAGGAAACGCTGAAAAAGAAGAAAATAACAATTTGTCTTTACCTGTCCGCTGAGTGTCGCCTCGTGTGAATATCCGGCGGACGGTATTCCTTTCTGCTCAGCCATCACGCGCCTTTTGCTTCACGCTTTGTCAAAATTTCGCGCGCTAGGGTAGAATCGCCTATCATTTTGCCGCAGTAAAAATCCTTCATCTCCACTTGTTCTGGAAAGAATTTGTATGTCAGACCCGATTATCAGCGCCCTTACAACGCTCACCGACGAAGAACAAATGTTCGCGAGCAGCGTCCGCGAATTTGCCGAAGCAAATCAAACCCTACGTCCGCGAAATGGACGCGGCAGGCAAAATGCGTCCCGAAATTATCAGCAAAGCCTTTGAGCTTGGCCTGATGGGCATTGATGCCGGACGAGTACGGCGGCGGCGGCGGCACCTTCTTTATGGCTTGTCTGGCGATTGAAGAACTTGCGCGTGGACGCTTCCGTCAGCGTTTGCGTAGATGTGAACAACGCTGGTTGCCAACGCTTTTCTCAATTACAGCACCGAGGCGCAGAAGCAAAAATATCTGCCCATGTCAGCGCCAACACCGTCGGCGCGTATGCCTTGAGCGAAGCAGCTTCCGGTTCGGACGCCTTCGCGCTGCAAACGAAAGCCGAGGACAACGGCGATCATTACGTGCTGAACGGGCGCAAACTTTGGATCACGAATGGCAACGGTAAGCATTTTATTGTGTTTGCGACGATTGATCCGAGCAAAAGTACAAAGGCATCCGCTGCCTTCGTCGTCGAAAAACTTCCCCGGTTTTACCATCGGCCACAAAGAAGACAAACTCGGCATCCGCGCTTCGTCCACGACGAATTGATTTGGAAGATTGCGCGTGCCGAAAGATTGCGTGCTCGGCGAGGGTGGCAAAGGCTACAAGATTGCGATTCAAAACGCTGAACGAAGGGCGCATCGGCATTGGCGCACAAATGATCGGATTAGCGCGCGGTGCGTATGAATGCGCGCTGGCTTACACGAAAGAACGCAAGCAGTTTGGACAAGCCTTGAGCGAGTTTCAAGGCGTGCAATTCAACTTGCGGAAATAACCGTCAAGGTCGAAGCCGCGCGCCTGATGGTCTACAACGCCGCGCGCTTGAAAGACGCGAAGCAACCGTTCATCAAACAAGCCGCGATGGCCAAATTGTTTTCGTCGGAAGTGGCGGAAGAAGTGGCGTCGCTCGCCGTCAATTTGTACGGCGGCTATGGTTACGTGAAAGATTATCCGGTCGAAAAATACTATCGTGACTGCAAGATCGGACAGATTTACGAAGGCACGTCGAATATGCAAAAACAGACGATTGCCAAGATGGTATTGGCTGAGTAGGTCGTGAGATTGAATAGGCCACAGATGACGCGGATGATGCGGGTTTACGCGGATTTTGGAAGTCGCAGAATCCGCGTAAACCCGCACCATCCGCGTTATCTGTGGCCTATTTCAGAAATAGGAAAAGCAACGTGAGCAATTGGACGATTTCCACCGCAACCCCTGATTATTTGTCGGGACTCAACGAACAACAGCGCGCCGCCGCTTCGACCATTGAAGGGCCGGTGCTGATTTTGGCTGGCGCTGGCTCTGGCAAAACGCGCGTCATCACCTACCGCATTGCGCATCTCATCGCCGAAGGCAACGTGCGCCCGGAAAATATTCTCGCCGTCACCTTCACCAACAAAGCCGCCGCCGAAATGAAAGAGCGCGTAGACAAATTGCTTGCCTCTCATTTCGACGCCGCACAACGCACGGGCTCGCCTTTGCTTTCCACCTTTCACTCGCTCTGCGTGCGGATGCTGCGGCGCGACATTGAGCGGTTGGGGCGCGGCTACACGCGCTCATTCACGATTTACGACACGGACGATCAGCAGAAGGTGGTGCGCAACATTATGAAAGATTTGGGCTATGACGATAAAGCCCAGACGCCGCGCGCTGTGCAAAGCGCCATCAGCGCCGCGAAAAATAAGGGCGAAGACCCGAAGATGTATGCCGCGCGCTACGAACTCCAGGACGAACGCCGCGCCCGCATCGCGCGGATTTACGCGCGCTACGAACAAAAACTGCAAAACTCCAACGCGCTGGATTTCGATGATCTGTTGATTCGTACTGTGCAATTGCTGCGGCACGATTTGGACACGCGCGATTACTATCACAACCGCTTTCGCCACGTAATGGTGGATGAGTTTCAGGACACGAACGGCATTCAATATGAACTCGTGCGCCTGATTGTCGAAGGCCGCGAATACGGCACCGAACCTTTGCCCGAAGAGCTTTGGCACAATCGCAGTTTGTGTGTGGTTGGCGATGACGGGCAATCAATTTATGCCTTTCGCGGCTCTGATTTCAAGATACTGCTGGGCTATCAAAAGGACTTCAAAAACGCGAAAGTCGTAAAGCTCGAAGAGAATTATCGCTCGACCAAACACATCCTCGACGCCGCCAACAAAATCATTGCCAACAACAAGGAACGCATCGAAAAAACGCTCTACACCAACAGCGCCGAAGGGGCGAAAGTGCGCTATGCACAGGTCTATGACGGCGAAGGGGAAGCGCGGTTTGTCGTGTCGAAAATCGAAGAGCATCAGTTGCGCGAACCGAATCTTAAGTCGGCAGTGCTCTATCGCACGAACGCGCAATCGCGTTTGTTTGAAGAAGCGTGTCGGCGTGCCGGACTGCGTTACAACTTAGTCGGCGGTTTTAGTTTCTATGACCGCGCCGAAGTCAAAGATGTGATTTCGTATTTGAAACTGGCGATGAATCCGTCGGATTCGATTGCCTTGTCGCGCATCATCAACGTCCCCGCGCGCAGCATCGGCAAGACGACGATGGATGAAATTGAACGACGGGCGGCAGAGCTTGGCGTGTCGCTTTGGGAAGCAATCGCTTACGTAATTGACAATCAAACGCTGCCCGCCCGCGCGACGACAGCGCTGCAATCGTTCCGCGAAATCGTGACGAAGCTCGTCGGCAAAACACAAACCGAACCGCTTTCCGAAATCGTCAAAGCTGCCGTGATTGACACCGGCTACGAACGCGCGCTGAAACTGGAAGGGACGGAAGAGGCTGAAGCGCGACTACTCAACCTCGAAGAATTGGTCAACGCCGCTGCCGAAGGGGAAGAGCAGGGCGAAGCGTTGCGCGACTTTCTCGATCACGCCGCGCTGGTTTCTGACGCCGATCAATACAAGGAAGAAGCACAGGTCACGCTGATGACGATTCACGCGGCGAAGGGGCTGGAATTTCCGCTTGTGTTCATTGCAGGCTTGGAAGAAAACCTGTTTCCGCATTCGCGCGTGCGCGACAACGCGGCGGAGTTGGAAGAGGAACGGCGGCTTTGCTACGTCGCCATCACGCGCGCGGAAAAATATCTGTACATCACGCACGCGCTGAAACGGCGCGTCTACGGCGAAGAGTTACCGGCGGAGCCTTCGCGCTTTTTGATGGAGTTTCCGATTGAAATCGTCGAAGACATCAGCAAGGGGCCAAGCTGGCTCAGCTTTTCGTACAAAAATCCGACGGCGAAGGAGCGCAATGAACCGGGCGAATTGCGCTACGAATACGACGAGCCGCCGCAGCAAAGACGCAGCAATTATCAGGGGCGCAGCTACAACGACGTAGACAGCGTGCGCGAATTTTCGCCCGCAAAACCGGCTCCTCCGGCGGCACGTCGTCTTTCAATCGCAGCAGTTCGACGTCTGGCAATTTCTCTCGTCCGTCCAATCCGCCTGCCAATCGTAGTACACCGCCGCCCAACCGCAGCAGCGACACGGGCAGCAAATCCGGCTTCCCCGTCGGCACGCGCGTTAAGCACGCGAAGTATGGGCAAGGGCTGGTCATCAAACGGGAAGGCGATGGCGACGATGCCAAGCTGACGATTAACTTTCCGGGCTACGGGACGAAGAAAATGATTGCGAAGTTTGCTGGATTGGAAAAGCTATAACTAGCCCTCTGGCAGTATTGAGAAGCAGTTATGACAACGATTGTAGTGGTAAAGAAAAACGGCAAAGCGTGCATTGCCGCCGATACGTTGACGAGTTGGGGCAGCACGTTGCAATCCAGCGAATACATCGCGGACAAAAGTAAAATCATTCAGGTCGGCGATACCTTTATCGGCATTCCCGGTTCGACAACACATCAGTTTGTGCTGAGCAGTTATTTTGCCCAGCACAAGGTCAAACCCTCCTTCAAAAATCGGCTGGAAATTTTTGAGACGTGGCGGCATTTGCACGAGGTGATGAAAGACCGCTATCACCTGAAAGCCGACAATGAAAAAGACGCGCCGTATGAAACGACGCATATGAACGTGCTGCTGGCGAATCCGCACGGCATCTTCGGCGTCTATGCGCTGCGGTCGGTGGATGAGTTCAGCAAATTCTGGGCGTTTGGTTCGGGCTGTGATTATGCGCTGGGTGCGCTCTACTGCTGCTATGATCAACTGGAAAGCGTCGAAGAAATTGCGACCCGTGCGATTGAAGCGGCGGCGACGTTTGATGATGGAACGGCGCTGCCACTTACACTCAGAACGGTGGATTTAATTGAGGAGGAAAAAGCTGTTGTGCTGCCGACGAAGCGGCTCTCTACAAATAAAACCAAAACGTGAATTATGCACGCACAACCTTTCGATGTTCACGACACATCTTTTGTGTCGGAATCGCTTTGCCGGGATTGCATAACCCGGTCGGATTAAAAACTTCCTTCACCACCAGCATCGCATCCAGCGAAGCCTGATCGAAGATCATCGGCATATACCCAATCTTGTCCACGCCGACGCCGTGTTCGCCGGTGATGGAACCGCCAGCTTCAACACAACGCTTCATAATTGCTTTGCCAGCGGCATGCACGCGCTCCACTTCGTCAGCATCGCGTCCGTCGAAATTGATGGTTGGATGTAAGTTGCCATCGCCTGCGTGAAAGACGTTGCAGAGGCGAATCTGATACTGCTCGGCGATTTTGTAGATGTCTGAAAGCACCGCAGGCAGCTTGGTGCGCGGCACCACGGCATCCTGCACAAACAAATCGGGGCTGACACGACCCAGCGCACCGAACGCACCTTTGCGTCCGGCCCACAGTTTTTTGCGTTCGTATTCGTCGCGGGCTTCGCGCACCGCCCGCGCGCCGTGTTCCATACAAATATCACGCGCGTGCTGTGCCTGTTCATCAATCCCGGCGCGCAAACCGTCCAATTCGACGATCAAACAGGCGGCGACATCAGTTGCATAACCTGCTTTGTAAATTGAGGATTCGACCGCGAGGATCGTCGGTTGGTCAATCATCTCCAACGCGGCGGGCAACATTCCGGCGGCAATGATGGCTGACACGGCGCGGCTGGCGTCGTTTACGTCCATAAAATCCGCAAGCAGCGTCACGACGGTTTGCGGATTGCGGCTCAGCTTGACGGTAATTTTCGTGGCGATGCCAAGCGTACCTTCGCTGCCGATGAACGTGCCAAGCAAATCGTAGCCAATCGAATCTGCACCGTCGCCGCCGAATTGCATAATGCGACCGTCGGGCAACACGACTTCGACGCCGAGAATGTGGTTGGTCGTCATCCCGTACTTCAGGCAATGCGGCCCGCCGGAGTTTTCCGCGACGTTGCCGCCGAGCGTGCAGGACGCCTGCGACGACGGATCGGGTGCGTAGTGATAGCCCTGTGAGGCGATGGCCTGCGACAGGCGCAGGTTCACGACACCCGGTTGCACAATCGCGCGCTCATTGGCGAAATCGAGTTCCAGAATGCGATTCATCCGCGCCATTTCAAAAATGACGGCGCTTTCGCCCGCTTCGCAACCAATCGCCAGCGCGCCGGAACTCAACCCCGTCCCCGCGCCGCGTGGGCCGTAGGGGATGCCGTACTCCATCAGCAGCCGCACCGACTGCGCGACGTGTTCTGTTGTTTGAGGAAAAAGCACGGCGAGCGGTCTGGCTTTGTGCGTCGTGACCGCGTCGAATTCATAGACCAGCAAATCTGCGTCATCGGTCAAGACGGCGTCGGGGCCGCAGATGGCGCGCAGTTGCGAAACGATTTTCTGAGGGAGCGGCATAGGCGAATCAGTCGGCAGACACTTGGATTTCGTAATCTTCGATCACTGGATTGGAAAGTACATCGTGCGCGAGTTTCTCTAATGCTTCATAGGCTTGCGCTTCGTCTACAGAATCCTCAAACGTAACCTCAAAATATTTACCCTGGCGAATATCAGTAATGCCCTGATACCCGATGGTGGTGGCAGCGTGGTGAATGGCCTTGCCTTGCGGATCAAGAACCCCTTCCCGTAAAGTGACCATGACTTTGGCGAGCATTGTATCCTCTGGTGGTGATGAAATGTGTTGTCAGTAAGACGGGACTATAGCAAACATCCCCCGCGAAAATAAACCGACTTTCGGCGCGCGTGGTTTTTCTAAAGCCGTGTCTTGCAGTAAAATGACGCGCCCTTTTAACTTGGAAAGGAATTGATTGTGAAAGAAATTCTGGAAAGCCGTATCGGCAAAGAAATTGAATTAAGCTTTGGTGGCGGTGCCGTCGGCGGCAAGATCGTCAAAATTGAGAACGACATCCTGCAACTGGAAAAAGACGACCAGACGTTTTTTGTCCGCCTCGAAAAAATCGTCGCCATTTGGGATGCCAAAGAAAAAAATGAGAAAAAGGTGAAGTCCCCAGGTTTTGTTTCCTCCCAATCTGATTGAGCAAAACTTTCTGAACCAGAACTGAATTACGGCGTGACAAACCGAGGTAGCATTCTTTATAGTAACTGCGTTTTTAGGCGTGACCTCCCCTGGACAGCCTGAGCAAAGATTGCCCCTCTGCAAAAGCGCAGCACGTTACCTCGCTATTTCAAGGTTCGTTATAATTTTTTATGAGAATTGCCATTCTGGGGACGCGCGGGATTCCGGCGAACTACGGAGGTTTTGAAACCTTCGCCGAACAATTGAGTACCAGGCTTGTCAATCGCGGCCACGAAGTCACAGTGTATGGGCGTAAACATTATGCCAGCGGACACGAACGGTCTTATCAAGGGGTCAACTTAGTCGTCCTTCCAACTATCCGCCACAAGTATTTCGACACCGTCATTCACACCTTTCTTTCCATTCTCCACGCCACTTTCTTCCGCCGCTACGACGTCATTTTGATTTGCAACGCGGCGAACAGCATCTTTGCTTTTCTGCCGCGTTTGCTGGGCGTGCCGACGCTGGTGAATGTGGATGGATTGGAACGCAAACGCAAAAAGTGGAATTGGCTGGGCCAAAAATATTACTGGGTGTCCGAATGGCTTTCGACCTTTTTGCCGACCGCTATTGTTACCGATGCCCAGGTCATTCAGGACTATTACGCGACGCGGTATCGCAAAGATTCCGCGATGATCGCGTATGGCGCAGACGTTGAGCGTCGTGCCGCGCCGGAACACCTGCTGAAATTTGGCCTGCAATCGAATCAGTACATTTTGTACGTCAGCCGTCTGGAGCCGGAAAACAACGCGCATCTGGTCATTAAAGCCTACGAAACCGTCAAGACGGATTTGCCGCTTGTGATCGTCGGCGGCGCGCCGTATGCCGAAGAGTACATCGCTGAACTGAAAAGCACGCCCGACCCGCGCGTAAAATTCCTCGGCTTTGTCTTTGGTGCTGATTACCGCGCGTTGCAGCAGAACGCTTACTGCTACGTCCACGCGACCGAAGTCGGCGGCACGCATCCTGCTTTAATCGAAGCGATGGGCGCAGGCAATTGCGCGCTCGTGCTAAACACGCCGGAAAATCTGGAGGTAATGGGCGAGGCGGGCATCAGCTACGATTCCGTCGAAGACTTAGCCGCGCAAATGCGCCGCGTCTTAGCCGATCCCGCCATCATTCACGAATACCGCGCCCGTGCGATGGCGCGCGTGCGACAACGTTACGACTGGGAACAGATCACGAATCAGTACGAATGGCTGCTGGCGAAACTGGCAGGCCTGGAAACCACCGCCGAACCCGCACCGCTGCTCGCGCGCGAAGCGTCGGAAGTCGAAGCCAAGAGTTATCCTGTTCGTTCTTTCGCCGAACCCAGCGTCGTGAAAGTGAGCCAACGCGCGGCAGTGAAGTAAACAGCAACCAGACAAATTGATTCGCCACGAGGGACAAGCACGCAACTTGTCCCTCGTAGTTTTTTAGAAGGCTTTGCCGAGCGCGATATACATTTTCCCGCGCCCGCCTTCCGCCCAACTGCCGCCCACAAAGACGGGGCCAAGCTTCGTTTCGATCAACAACCCGCCCGTGCCGCTCATCGCATATTTGGCCGCTTTGAAATCCTTGAAGGCGCTGCCGCCATCGTACCAACCGCCCGCGAAAACACTGCCGCCCAGAAACGAAGGCAGTTCGTACAACCGCCGCAAGTAACCCGCTTCGCCGAGCAAATAATGATCGCCACGAAACTCGCCGCGCCCGTACCCGCCGAGATGAAACAGCCCGCCGAGCGCGAACTTTTGAAACGGCGGCGCTTCTTTGGAAAACGTCGTTCCGCCGCCACCGCTGAATAGCAGAATATCGCGGGACGTGAGCGGATGCGCATACACGGCTCGCGCTTCAGCTTGCGCAAAGCCAGTTGCTGCGCCGGGACTTTGGAAGAAGTAACTGGCACTGCTGCGAATCGCCAGGCCGCGCGTTGGGAATTGCGCGCTATTCTGCCCCAGATAATTCCAGCGCAGCGTCGCCACGCTCACCGTCCCGCTCAGATTCGGCAACACCGGATCGCCCACGCGCCGCTCGCCCGTCAGATGCCCAAACGCATAGCCCAGTCGCACTTCGCTGCGTGGATGAAGGCTGTAACCGAAATCTGCGCCGACCAGCGCGGTCTTTTGCTGATACTCCGCAATCTTCTCGCCGTCTCGATACAAGCTCTGTTGCAAGTGGTCGTAGGAAGCCTGCGGCGCGACGAACAAGCGCGTGTTGCCGAGCGGACGAAAATATTCCGTCGCCACACGCATCCGCGAACCCACGCTGAAATCCGTCCGCCATTCCGCCTTCGCGCGCCCCACGTCCAGCATCGTCAACCGTCCGAGCAAATTGACTTCCGTGTCATCCGTCGCCGTGTTATTGACCAGCACGCCCAAATCAAGAAACGGCGGGCCGTAGCGTTTTTCCTGCGCGCGAATCAGCAAGCCGGTCTTGTCGCCCTCCCGCACCCAGGCATAGTTCAGCGTTTCAAAACGTCCTGTTCCCCAAACCTTCGTCAGTTCGCCCGCGATGGTCGCCGGATCAAGCGGTTGCCCTTGCAATTTTTCCGGCCGTGCCGTGAGCGCGCGCGTGTCGCTGGATTCAACGCCTTCGATTTTGACGAAAGCAGGCACCGGCACTTCGTTTAGCACCCGCGTCCGCCGTGCCGCGAGATGCGCTTGCCATTCTTCTTCGCTGACGCTGAAGCCTTGCAGCAAACGTGCTTTCTGCGCCGCGCCGCGATAGCCAAGTTCGGCAATCGGTGCGAGCGATTTGAAATCCATCGTCGTGAATTTTTCGAGATCGGGCGAGATGAGCAGATCAGCCAAACGCAGATTGCGCCGAATGCCTTCCATCGTCGAAATATTGCTCGCTTGCGTCAGCACGCCAAACAAACTTTGCAGCGATTCTTTGTCGCCGAGGGGCGTGCCGATGTCTACAGCAATGATGATGTCCGCGCCCATTTGCTTAACGACATCCGTCGGCACGTTATTCAGCACCGCGCCGTCGGCCAGCGTCTTGCCGTCCAATTCAATCGGCGTGAACAAACCGGGAATAGACATCGTTGCCCGCAACGAACGCGCGAGGGAGCCTTGTTGCAGAATGACGGCCTCGCCGCCAATCAAATCCGTTGCTACACAACGAAACGGAATCGGCAACTTGTCGAAGCTCTGCACCTCATCATAAGCCAGCGTCAACCGATCAAACACCAGACCGATTTCCATTCCTGCATTGATTCCCGTCGGCAGATGTGCGCCGCGCCGCAGCCCCAGCGTCAGCGCGCCCGGAATGTTCAGGCTGTCTTCTTTGCGGCGATAGCTCATTTGCTGAAACGTCGGCGCGCCGTTCAGCACCGCATCCCAATTTAGCCCGGCGACAATCTCGCGGATTTGTTGTGGGTTTTTGCCGATGGCATACATCCCGCCAACCAATCCGCCCATACTGGTTCCCGCGACGTAATCCACCGGAATCCGATGCTCCTCCAACCATTGCAGCACGCCGATATGCGCAAAGCCACGCGCGCCACCGCCGCTGAGCGCCAGCCCAATCTTAGGGCGCGTTGTCGGCGGCGCAGTCGTTGCGTCTTGTGCAATCGCAGATGGCAGCAAATAGAACAGTCCCATCCAGACCAGCAAAAAAGCGCGCTGTCGAAACGCGAAGCGCCTGGGAGCGCACGCGGCTCGCGTGCTATGACTCATTGGTTTATCCCTTTCTCGTAGCGGGTTTGCCTGGCGAACACTGGCACGCGAGCCGCGTGCGCTCCCAGGCGCTTCGCGTTTCCACTGCTTCATTGCTTCACACATGCATCACCTCAATTTGTGCTGTTGGCAGGTTTTCATTTTGGCTTTCGTGGCTTGTTGCTTCCCACTTCACCCATTTCAAATCCAGCACGAAGATTGCGTACAACACCGGCACCAGCAACAACGTCACCACCGTTGCCAGCGTCAGCCCGCCGATTTGCGCATAACACATCGGTTCCCACAATGGCCCGCCGTGTGCGGCTAAGGGAAATAAGGCAATCACCGTCGCGCCGACGGTAATCAACACGGGACGCAATCGCATAATCCCCGCGTCCAGCAACGCCTCGTGCAACGGCTCGCCGCGTTCGTGCGCTTCTTCGATGAAGTCGAAAAGCACGATGACGTGACTGACAATCACGCCGATCAAGCTGACGCAGCCGAGGAATGCCATAAACCCGAACGGCGCGCCCCTCACCCACAACGCCGCCAACGCGCCGACCAAGCCAAACGGAATCGCCGCAAATACGATCAGCGGTTTGATCGCGTGTTTGAATTGAAACACGAGCGCGAGGAAAATCAGCGCGACGGAAATTGCCAACACGACCGACAGATTCAGAAAGCTTTTGACCTGCTCTTCTTCCTCGCCGCCGATTTCCATTCGGTAGCCGGGCGGCAAGGTGCGCTCGAACGTGTTGAGTTTTTCGCGCGCCGTTGCCATCACTTCCGAAGCCAGCGCGCCATCCGCCGGAAAGCACGAAACCGTAATCGTGCGAAATTGATTGCGACGGCGCAGCTTCTCGGTTTGCATTTGATACGCGACGGATGACACTTGCTGCAACGGCACGCGCGCAGAGGATTGCGACGAATAGACGTAGAGATTGTTGAGGTCGGCAAGCTGCGCCCGTTCATCCATTCGCAGCCGAGCGACAACGGGAATTTGCTTATCGCCCTCGCGCAGCTTCGTCACCAAATGCCCGGTGATTGCGTTGGACGAAGCCGCCGCGACATCCAGATTCGTGACACCCGCCAGATTCGCGCGGTCTGCATCAGTTTGCAGCTTGACCGTGAAGCTTTCCGCGCCCCAATCGTCACGCACGCGCGCGGCTTTGGGATCGACGCGCAAGATGGCTTTGACCTGTTCTGCCTGCGCGCGCAGCAAACTTAGATCATCGCCCGCAATGCGAATCTGCACTGGAATGCCGACAGCTTTGCCCGCTTCGAGTTGGCGCACATCAATACGCGCGCCCGGCACGCTCGCCGACAAAGCCTGTTGCAACGGTGCCATCAAATGCTGCGTGTCGTGTTTGTCTTTCACTTGCAGGATGATTTGCGCGTAGTTCAGTTGCTGCAACTCCGGCGCAACCGAAGACCAAAAGCGCGGGCCGCCGCCGCCGACAAACGTCGTCAGCGATTCCAACACCTCGCGCGGCTTGCCGTCGTTGTGGGCTGCGCCGTATTCGCGCGCGACTTTGGCGATCACTTCTTCCGCCCGTCGCGCCGCCGCATTCGTCGCCGTCAACGGCGCATCTTCGGGCAACCACACGTCCACGTATGACAGATACGCCAAATCTTTTGGGAAGAAGCTGAGTTTGAGTTGGCTGATGAACGCGCCGCTGAGCAGCAGCGCAACGACCGCACCGATTAGCACTTTCCACCGATGCGCAATCGCCCACGTTCCCACTCGATAGTAATACGCCGCAAAGCCTTTCGTGCGCCGTTCCGCAATCGGCGCTTCCGCCTTCGGACGCAGCAGATAATAGCCGAGCAGCGGAATGAACGTCATCGAAACCAACCGCGACGCGACGAGCGAACACGTCAGCACGACCGGCAACGAGTAAATGAATTCGCCGATGCCGCCACGCAAAAACAGGAACGGCAGATAGGCCACAATGTTCGTCACCGTCGCATACATAATCGCCGTCGCCAGCTTCGTCGGCCCCAGCCAAGCCGAAATAATCGCCGGATGCCCCGTTGCCAAATCGCGTTTGATCGCATCACCCGCGACGACCGGATCGTCAACTAACAACCCCAACGCGATAATCAAACTGGCAATCGAAACCTGCTGCACGTCAACGCCGAGCGTGTACATCATCCCGAACGTCATCAGCAATGTCAGTGGAATCGAAAGCGCCATCAGCACTGCCGAGCGCCATTCCCAAAAACCGATCAGCGAAACGATGACCACTAAAATCACGGCTTCGACGAGACTCGACATAAACAGGTTCACTTTTTCCTTCACCTGCAATGGCTGATCGGACGTGCGCGCCATCACTAAGTCTTCGGGCAAGCGTTTCTTCAAATCCGCGAGCGTTGCATCAATCGCCGCACCAAACGCGCCAATCTGTTCGCCCGAACGCATCTGGACGGAAAGCGTAATGGCGCGCGTGCGATGCCAACCGCCTTGCGTGTCCTGCCAATTGAAGAAGTTCAGAAAACGCGGCGGATTGTCGTAGCCGCGAACGATGTCTACGAGGTCGCGCAGGTAGACGGGCGCGCCGTTTTTCGTCGCGGTGATTGCGACATCGCCGATTTCTTTTTCGCTTTTGAATTCGCCGGTCGGATCAATCGAAAGATTCTTGTTTTGCACTTCCAACTGCCCGCCCGGCAACGCCGTGTTGCGCGCATTCACCGCGTTCTGCAACGCCGTCGGCTGCAATCCGTAGGCGGCCAGCCGCTCTTGCGAGTAGTACAAAAACACGCGCTCATCCAGGATGCCCGCGCGCGTGACTTTGGACACCATCGGCAACGTCTTGATGGTTTTTTCCATCAAGTCAGTGAATTCGTCCATCTCGCGGTAGCTGTATTTGTCGCCCGCAACCGTTGCCAGCTTCGCTTTCGTTTCGCGCGGATCACGAATCACGACAGGCTGCCACGCATCAGGATGAAATTCCGACGCCTGCAACCGTTCGCGCACGAATTGCTGAAACGCCGCGAGCAACGTAGCGTCATCGCCCGCGAACATCACATCCAACCCGACAAAGCCCGCGCCTTCCAGCGGGCGCAGGTCCTGACCGATTTGCCGCGCTTCCAGATACTTCATCAACGGCTCACGATTTTTGCGCGCGAGTTCCGGGCTGAGCGCCTGTGGCAAACACACAATCAACGTCGCACGCCCGTCGTTACTGCCCGCGCGTGCCTGTTCAATCGCTGGTTGAATCGCTTTGGCGCGTAATTCAATTTCCACTTCGCTCGCTTTCGGACTCGCCACCGTCAACATCAGCGCCGACGTGTCGCCAAAGTCTTTCACAAAATTGATCGGCCCCGCGCCATCGGGCAGATCACGAATCGTGTTGAGCTTCAGACTGATGTCGTCCAGTTCTTTTCCCGTTTCCTTCAGGTTTTCGTCGAGATCGAAATAGACGACAGACAAGCCGGTGCGCGAGATCGAATCGAGTTTGACGACTTTCACATTCGCAGCAATTTTCTCTTCGATCTTTTTGGTGACGAGTTGTTCGACTTTTTCCGCACTCGCGCCCCGCCACGGCGTCAACGCGACGGCGGTGCGCACCTGCACTTCAGGGTCTTTGCGCTGCGGCATCTTGAGATAGCCAAACGCGCCCCAGCCGCAAGTAGCAACTAGCAGCACCCACGCGATGTGCCGCGTCTCGACAAAGAAGCGCGCGGTGTTGTGCGTTTTGTTGATAATGTCGGAATCGCTTTTGTGTTGAGCCATAAACTTTTCCTTCCACGAAGGCACACGAAGAAGCACGAAGAGAAAGATAGGATTGACAAGATTGACGGGATGAAGAAACAACTGCCTCGAATCTTGCGAATCTTGCGAATCCTGTAAATCCTGTCGAAAAAACCTTCGTGAACCTTCGTGTGGCTTTGTGGATAAAGATTCAAGGAATCACTTGCACCGCCTGTCTATCCAGCACCAGCGTTGTGCCGGTTGTGATGACGCGCTCGCCCGGTTTGACGCCATCCAGCACGACGATAGTATTGCCGAGCGCTGCGCCCGGCTTGATCGTGCGGGTGCGAGCGGTGGCTTTGCCGTTGTGTTCTTCGACGACGAAGACGGCGTAGGATGCGGATTTGTCTTTGGCGCGGACGATGGCGGAGACAGGCACGACCAGCACTTCTTCGCGCGCGGCGGCGATTTCGAGCGACGCTATCATCCCGACTTTGAGTTGCTGGCGCGGATTCGGAATCGTTACGGCGACTTCAAACACGCGACTCTGCGCATCGGCAGCAGGCGCAATGCGCGTGATCTGGCCGCGAAATTCTGCGCCCGGCAACGCTTCGGTTGTGAGCGTCAGAAAACTGCCGGGCTTCAATTTCGCTAACGTCGAATCCGGCACGCCAAAAACCGCTTTGACCTTTGTCGTGTCCGCCAGCACAAAGCCCGGTCGGCCTGGCGCGATGAGCGAACCGACTTCGACCATTCGTTGCAACACGACGGCATGCAGCGGAGCTTTCAGCGCGGTGTCAGCGAGCGGAATACGCGCTTCGACGCCGCGTGCTTGTGCGCCTTCGACGCGGGCGCGCGCGGCTTCGATTTGGGCGTTGGCGGCGTTGGCTTTGGCTTCGTACAGAGCGACTTGCGAACGTGCGGCGTCGCGTTTGGCGCGCGCGGTGTCGAATTGCGCCTGCGCCGCGTCGTGTTCTGGTTTGGTCAGGCTTTGGCTGGCGAAACGTGTTTTGGCGCGCTCCAAATCAAGCCGCGCTTTTTCGTAAGCCGCTTCGACTTCGGCAAGCTGTGCCTTGCTCGCAGCGATGGCGGAACTGGCTTCCGTTAATTGCGCTTTGCTCGCGTCCAACGCGGATTTCGCTTCGGCGGCCTGTGCGTCGGCTTGATTGACGCGCACGGCGTAATCGTTTTGCCGCAGCCGCGCCAGCACAGTGCCTTTCGCTACGACATCGCCCTCCTGCACGTCGCGCAGCTTACCGTCTACGCCGCGTACCTGATGCAATTGCACCAAATAGCCGCCGAGATTAAAGGCAAGTTCCACCTGCGCATCCGGCTTGATGCTGGCCGAATACCGCGCGGCATTGCTGAGCGTAGTGGTTTCGACGGCACTGACTTTGACAGCGACGGCGGGAACTTCTGCCGCCACACTTTTCTTGCTGCAACTTGCCCCCGCGAACGCGGCGCACAGTAACAAAACGCTCACCACACTTCTGCTTCCGACTCCTGACTTCCGCCTTCCGCCTTCTGACTTCTGACTTCTCATTGCTGTCCTCCGATGGCTTTTTCAAAGTCGGCTTGCGCTGACCAGTAGCCGAGTAACGCCTGTAAATATTGGTTGCGCGCCTCGGCGAGCGTTGTCTGCGCCGTCAGCACATCGCCGAGCAACGCGGCCTGCAACGTGTAGCGGTTGGTCATCACGCGCAATTTTTCCTGCGCCGTCTCTTCGCCCATTTTGCCGAGCGTGAGCAGTTGGCGCGTTTGTTGCAGCTTGCGAAATTTGCTGTTCACGTCGAGCAGGACTTGCGCTTCCAGATCGCGCAGCGCGTTGTCGGCTTGTTCGATGGTGCGGTCTTTTTCCTGTACTTCGCGTTTCTTGCGTCCCCAATCGAACGGCTCCCAACTGACGACGACGCCAAAGCTCAAGGCGTTCTTGGGCAGAAATTGCGTGTTCGTAAACGAAAAGTAATTCAGGCTCAGGCTGATGTCGGGAATGTTCTCGGCGCGTTTGATGCGGCGGTCGTATTCGGCTTGTTTGCGTTTCAGTTGCGCTTCTTTGATTTCCGGTCGGGCGGCCAACGCGCGGCTGTGGGCGGCGGCCAAATCGGTTTCGTAAGGACTGTACGCGGGCGCGGGACTGACGCTGAAGTCGGTGTTGATGTCGCGTCCGAGCAGTTGATTGAGTTGCTCTTTCATCGTCGCCAGTTGATCGCTCAGCACGGACGAATCGTACTTGGCCTTCTCCAATCGCGTTTGCACTTCAAGGCTGTCGTGTTTCAGCGCGACCTGTTGCACGACGTATTCGCCGGTCACGCGGTCGAGTTCCTGATACAGCTTGATGGCTTCCGCTGCGGCACGCATCGCGCTTTGGGTTTGCAGAATCGCGTAGTAGCTTTTCTTGACCTGATTGGTGATCGTTTGCCGTTGTTGCTGCACTTGTTGCGCAGCGATTTCCTGCGCGAGATGGAGTTGTTGCAGGTTCAGCCGGATGCGATGAAGCTGTGTCAGCGGTTGATTGATTTGCCCATTGACCAACGCAGTCGGACGGCGTGGCGTGGTGATTTCTGTCGCGGTGCCGGGAATCGGCCCAATGCCCGGATACACGCCGAACGCGCCTTTTTCAAACGAAAACGAGAGCGGCGTCAGCAACTGCGAACCCGTTACCGCGAATTTGAATTCCGGCAGTTGGCGCGTGCGCAGGGCGGCGAGTTTATCCGCGTATTTTTCGCTTTCGAGCGAGGCGTTTTTGACTTGCCGGTTTTTCGCAAGGCCAAAGCGACGGCTTGTTCCAGCGTCAACACTTCGGTGGTTTGCCTGGCTTGTACTTGGCAGTCCGATCAAACCGACCAGTAGCAACAGTGCCAGCCGATGAAGAAGGGGCAACATCGTTTAGCGTTCCTCTCCAAAAGGTACGACAGGCGGCTCGCCTGTCAATCGTAGCGTTAACTTTCGCGCGGAGACAGGCGAGCCGCCTGTCGTACCTTATCGCTGGTAATTTCTTCGACAATGGCGTTCGTCATCACGCCGTCAGCCGTCAGCCGCACGCCCTGTTGTGCCATCTCCCTGAGCAGCGCGCGGCCTTGATCATCAATAAAATTCACCTGCGCCAGATGTACGTGAACGGTTGGCTGCGGCACGGTTGCCAGCAGCGTGCGCCAGCATTTTTCCAACTCTTCCAGCCAGGGAACCGCAAGCTTTCCTTCGACTCGCAGGAACGAACAGCTTGAATTCGGTTGGGTAAAAATTCGGATCATCTCGGACACTGACAAAAGCAAACGGCAGACCGTCTTTGCCCGTCAGGCACGCGCGGCGCTAATTGGCTGAAAGAAAACGCGATGAAGAAAGACCGATTATTTAGCGGTGGCGTGTGTGGCGAACTGAATGTGGCGAAATATCACCAGAGGGCGAAATGCCGCCATCACTTAGTTATCACCGAGGACGTTCGATGCCGAGTTTTTGCATCCGGGAACGCAGCGTAGAGCGATTCATCCCCAATCGTTCTGCTGCGCCGATTGGCCCACCTACGATCCAATTCGTCTCGCGCAGCACACGCAGGATGTGTTCGCGCTCGGCGGCTTCCAGATTGTCGGTGGACATAGCTTCCGTTTTGGCGGCAGGCTTCAGTTCGGCTATGGGAATGGCTAATTCCGGGCCAGTGGAAAGGATGACCGCGCGTTCGATAACGTTTTCCAGTTCGCGTACATTGCCCGGCCAGGGATATTGCATCAGTGTCGTCATCACTTCGGTCGGGATGCGTTCGATGCGGCGTTTCATGCGATGCGCGAATTTTTGGGCGAAGAAGCGCACGAGCAACGGAATGTCAGTTTGCCGTTCGCGCAGCGGCGGAATCGTGAGCGGGAAGACGTTCAGGCGGTAATACAAATCGCTACGAAATTGCTTGTCCGCGACCATCTGCGCCAAATCACAATTCGTGGCCGCGATGAGGCGCACGTCTACTTTTTGCGTGCGCGTGCTGCCGAGCCGCTCGAATTCCTGCTCTTGCAAGACGCGCAATAGTTTGGGTTGTAACTCCAGCGGAATATCACCGACTTCATCAAGAAAGAGCGTGCCTTTGTGCGCCAGTTCAAATCGTCCGATGCGCTGCGCAATCGCGCCCGTGAACGCGCCTTTTTCGTGGCCGAACAATTCGCTTTCCAGCAAGCCCGTCGGAATCGCTGCGCAGTTGAGTTTGACCAGCGTGCGGGACTGGCGCGTGCTGAGGTTGTGCAGCGCGCGGGCGATCAGTTCTTTGCCCGTGCCGGTTTCGCCGCAAATCAGAATCGTGGAATCAGTCGGCGCAACGGTTTCGACGTGTTTGAGAATGCGTTTGAGCGCCGTGCTTTCACCAATGATTTCAGCAAAGTTGTGGATCGTGCGGATTTCGTCTTCAAGGTACAGCTTTTCCTCGTTGAGTTGGTTTTTGAGTATTTCGATTTCCCGAAATGCGAGCGCATTTTCGACAGCGATGGCAATCTGCACAGCGATTTGTTCCAGCAACTCAGCATCCGCGCGGGTAAACACCTTTTCGCCAAAGCTGCCGACATTGATCGCCCCCAGCACTCGATTGTGCGAGATGAGCGGCACTGAACAACCGGAGCGCAAGCCTAATTCATAGCCTCGGCGCGCCGTTGGCGAAGAAAATTCGTTTGCTTCTACATGCTCGCGCAGCACCGTTTGGCGCGTGCGAATCGCCAGTCCGGCGGGCGTTCCTTCCAGCGGGATTTGCATCCCTTCCAGCGCCGCCATCTCCGGCACCGACACATCGAGCGCGTGTACATACAATTGCCCCGATGCTTCGTCGAATAACGTCAGACTGGCCGCTTCGTGATGAAAAATGCGCCGCAGGCAGGCGGAAACGGCGAACAGCAGGTCTTTCAAATTCAGGTGCTGGACAATCGCGTTGTTGACCGCGAGGAGGAGTTGCAGCCGGTCGTGCTCGCGCGCAAAGCTTGGTTCCACTACTGGGGAATGCCGGGGTGTCGTCTCCATAATCTTTGTGGATCAGTGGCGCAAAGTGTACCGCAGCCCCGCGTTTCTGCAAAGATCAGCGCCGCCCGCAAA
The DNA here is from genome assembly GCA_046331525.1 of Blastocatellia bacterium. Taxonomy (GTDB): domain Bacteria; phylum Acidobacteriota; class Blastocatellia; order RBC074; family RBC074; genus JAFDVL01. The sequence goes on along the minus strand of JAXLQQ010000009.1, from coordinate 46,718 downwards.
AATACGGTTTTCTTTGAGCTATTACTTATCCCTTCCCAATCGCACACGCAGCCCCGCCGAAAAGGTGAGGCGGTAGGCCGGATAGCCCAGCACTTCCTGGTAATTGCGATTGAGCAGGTTTTCGATGCGGGCAAAAAGCGAGAGGCGGGATGTCAGATGATAACCGCCTGCTAAATCCACTCTGGCGTAGCCTGGATTGTCGGCGAGCCGTGAAAACGTGACCGGATCAACATCGCGGCGACGCCCCAGAAGAAACGCATTGAGGTTCATGTCAAATCGCTCTTTTGTCCACGTAATGTTGACTGCGCCTGCGTGTTTGGGGCGACGAAGCAATGGAAGCCCGACTTCGGGGTTCGGCGTAAGCTTGAGCGTGTTGAAGTCAATCACGTCGGCAGCAGCCGTAAGTTGAGAGGCCGTCAGGGTGTAGCTTCCGCTCACGCTTAGTTGTCGTGCGGGTCGTAGCGCCATGCTCAATTCCAGGCCACGCGCGCGCGCGCGATCATTATTGATGAAGCTGGTCAGTACGCCTTGCGCCGTTTTGATAGGCCCGCCGAACGTTGCCGGATCGCCCACATACGCGATCTGGTCACGGAAATGATTGTCGAAATACACAGCTTCAACGCGCAAGCGATCTCGCGCAAAAAGCTGCTCAACGCCAACATCAAAACTGCGGGCGCGCTCCGGTTTCAGTCCCGGGTTGCCGAGAAAAAATGTATTCGGGCTGAAGGCTTCAACGAGCGTTGCGGCCTTGATTCCTGCGCCGTAAGACGCGCGTAGTTTCGTCGCCCCTATCGCGTCATTGCCTTTGTTGAGCAGGAAGAGGGTGGCTACTTTCGGCGCAACCTGGGTGCCGTAACCGACGTGCCTGGTGAAGGGCGCGGAGCCGAGCGTTTGCAGCACCTTCGCAAAATTCGCGGGCAAATCGGCACGATTGTTTTCGACGCGCAGGCCAGCGGTCAGCACGAAACGAGAGGCATAGAAAAACTGCTCCTGCGCGAAAACGCCCAGATTTCTGCGCTCCGGCGCGACGCGACTGCCGCTGTCGAAAACCGCCGTTTCCTTTTCGTATTCCAGCCCGGCAGAAAGCAAATGTTTGCGCGGCAGCACGACATCGCTTTGATAGCGCAAGCCGCGCCGCTTTTGGTGATTATTGAAGAAGGACACAAAATCATTGAAGGCAAAATTCGTGTCCGGTGGCGTGTTCGGTTTGGTCAAATCCTGCGCTGCCGGGTCAAGACCAAGCTGATTGTTTTCGGCATACACGAAGCTGACGCTTTGATGCCAGTTGCGAATGGTTTGATCGGTGAAGCGTAGTCCCGTCGCAATGCGCCGTCGTCGTGCACGTTCGTCGGGATCAACAAAATAGCGCGCTGTTGCACCGGGCACGCCGAGGCCGGAATTTTCGCTGCGGGCCAGCACACGCACATTCGTTCGTTCGTTGAAGCGATAGCCAAAATTGGCGGCGGCGATGCGATTCTGGTAATTGTCATTGCGATCCCGTCCGTTGGTGCGCAGGTGCGAAAAGCTCAGAAGATAATCAAATCCACCGTTCGCGCCGGTCACTTTTGCCGCTTGCCGGTTGAAAGCAAAACTGCCGCCTTCGGCCAACAACTCCAGTGCAGGCGTTGCGTTCGTACCGCGCTGCGTAATGAATTGCAACACGCCGCTCATCGCGTCGGAGCCGTACAACGCGCTGCTGGCACCGCGTACCAGTTCGATTTGCTGGGCGCTGTCAATCGTCAAATCAGACAAATCAAAAGCACCGCCCGCATCATTCAGCGGAATGCCATCAACCAAAACCTTCGTGTAATCCGATTCGCCGCCACGCACAAAGAGCGAGGTCACGCCGCCGCGCCGTGCCGTTTGCAGCACCGCTACGCCGGGCGAAGCACGCAACGCATCCAGCACGTTGACGTGTTGAGACTGCTGCAAATCTTTCGCCGTGATGACGTAGGTGCTGGCTGGCGTCGTAGCGAGCGGATTTTCCGTGCGTGTGGCAGAAACCAAAATCGCATCTTGCAGCGCGGCGACTTTCATTTTGACTGTTACGCGAATAATCGTGTGTCCTGTACTTTGAAATTTTGTCGGCGGATTCGCTTCTACCATTCCGGCAACTTCAGGGATGAATTGATATTCCCCGCTGGGCAACGTAGGCACGAAAAATTCGCCGCGTTCGTTTGATATAAGTTCGCGCACAATCACACCATTTTGATTGCGTACTTTGATACGCGCGCCTGCAATCGGCTGCTCGGCGCTGTCAACAATTTGGCTTGGCCCTGAAGACACGAATTCAAGACGGGGCGGAGCAGATTTTTCCTGCGCCCACACCGCGCAGGGCAGGGAAAGGCTCAGCAACAGAAACAAAGTTTTCATTGAGTTTCTCCGGTCAAAGTAATCATTGGTTTGCCGCTTTGTGGATCGAATTGAAGCTGGAATTCTGCCGCAAAAACCGTACGCAGGTTTTCGCGCGTCAGCACTGTTTCCACTGTGCCGCACGCAAGGATTTCTCCTTGTTTGAGCAACGCCACACGGTTGGCATAGGCAGCAGCCAGATGAATCTCGTGCGTAACGATGAGCGCGCCAAGTTGGTATTTGCGCGTTAATCGTTGCACAAGTTCGAGCAGCTTCAACTGATGGGCCACATCAAGATTGGCGGTGGGTTCGTCCAACAAGAGCAGTTGCGGCTGTTGTGCCAAGGCGCGGGCCAGCACCACCCGTTGTTTTTCGCCGCTGGAAAGTTGATTGAAAAAACGTGTGGCAAATGCAGCGGCGTCCGTCGCTGCTAGCACCTGCCACGCAAGTTCAATATCGGTAGGAGAATCAAAGCCAGGACGAGTAGCATACGCAAACCGCCCGGCCAGCACATACTCCAATACGGTTAGTGGAAAATGCAGCTCGCTGGCTTGCGCGACCAGTGCAACTCGTTGCGCGATTTCGCGGCGCGAAAATTCTGCAATGTTGCGATCCTGCAAACGTACCACGCCAATTTGTGGCCTCAGTCTGCCCGCAGCTAGATTGAGTAACGTGGATTTACCCGCGCCATTGGGGCCAAGCAGTGCGACAATTTCACCTGCACGAACATTGAGCGAGATGTGCGTAAGAATTTCGTGATCGTAGCGGAAACCGACCTCTTCCAGTTGCAGCAGGTACGTCGTCGGCGATGGGGAAATGAATGACATCGCCGGAAGCCTTTCACCGTTTCTCGCTGGCGTACTGTGGCTCCGTCGGAACCTCGCGCGTCCCAGCAGCAAATACACCATCATCGGCGCGCCGATGAGCGCCGTAATCGCACCGGTTGGCAATTCGCGCGGTGCAATCACCGTGCGCGCTGTCGTGTCTGCGAGTAAAACCAGTAAGGCTCCCGCCAGTGCAGAGGCGGGCAGAACAAGACGATTATCGGTGCCTGCGGCGAGACGGATAAGATGCGGCACGACCAACCCGACATAGCCAATTGCGCCACCTGTAGAGACAGCGGCGGCAGTGAGCAGCGAGGCCGTTACGAACACGATCCAACGCACGCGGTTCGTTTCTACGCCGAGCGAGAAGGCATCGCGTTCGCCGATGATCATCAAATTCAACGCGCGCGCGTTCAAGACCAAAATCAATCCGCCTCCCAGTACCGTTGCCGCGAGGAACAACAGGAATTCACTGCTTCCGCTGGAGAGATCGCCAAGCAGCCAAAGGTGATGTTGCGCAGCGAACATCGCATCCGCGAGCGTTATCCGCAGCAGTACCATAAACGAAGCGAGCAAGGTCAATCACTACGCTAAAATCAGGCGTACTGGATCGTCTTCGCGTCGTCCAAACGGAGGCCTACTACAAAGGTAGCCCCGCCGCGCCTGCAAAAACTGGCAGCGGACGCGCGAGCGCCGAAGTTACGCAGCGAAAAGTATCCCGACAATCGCCCCCCAAAGCTGCGCCGCTCGACACGCCCAGCACGTAAGGATCAGCTAACGGATTGCACAAACGTTGAAACGCCCGCTCCCGCCAAGGCCAGCGCCGCGCCTGCTCCCAGTGCTAAGGCAATGCGCGGTAGACGTTGCAGAGAATGATTTCCTGCTCGAGGCGCGTGCGACCAAAGTTGCGCGAGGAAATCGCTTCGCTGCCGAGACAAAGTGCTACACCTGACGCAATTGTGACCGCGACGGCAAGCACTACAAACACCAGCCAAGCGCGCCGGTAAGTTCATCGAGTTGCCACTGTATAGTCTGGGTTGAGGCAACGTTGATTGCCATTGATGGCCTTTCGCAGCGCTTCGGCCGTCTACAATGCGTGGCCTGGACGATCAATCGAATCTGGATTAGCTAAACTACGCGTTTGTTTTTGACCGCAGGCGTTACGGCAAAATCATGTTTGATCCGCCTCAACACTGACGAAAGTTCTGTACCGTGACTCGCCGGGACGATGATGATTTCCGGTGCCCGCGCAGCGCGGTTTCGCGTGAAAATTGCGGTATCTGCGGCTTTACCTCGCTGGAAAATAGATTGGCCTCCGGCAAGTCTGATCAAATCATTGATGAACGTGTTTTTGCCGCGGTAATGAGCGGCAGTTGCAACACGTAAAGCACACGCGGTGGTGATGTTGGCGACGGTGAAAATGTATCTATTCTTGCCCTGCATCCGGCTTAATGGTGTTTCCGCCCGCGCCATCGTGCCAGTAGCTTCTCCAGCTTGCGAATGCTGGACAGCACCTCCGCCACCGTTTGGGGGTTGGTAACGAATACCGGAATCTGAAGCTGATCTAATTGCCGTGTAATTTTTTCCAACTGGCTGGCTGTAGAAATCAAAACCAAATCCGGCTTTAGCGCAATAATGCGTTCCAAATTTGGTTTCAGCGTGTCGCCGATCTTTTCTTTTGTTTTAGCTTCGATGGGGAAGTCGCAATAACTTGTCACGCCCACCACACGCTCGCCCAAGCCCAATGCAAACAGCGTTTCCGTAATGTTTGGAGCCAGCGAAATAATGCGTTGCGGGCGGGGAACAATGGCGATCTGTCGGCTGGTTTCGTCAGTGACAAGTTGTTTTTGTACAACGGGATTGGTTTGGGTGCGGCAGGCAGCATAGAAGCCGCAGACAGTCAGAAGACAGCAAAGAATTCTAGTTTGTAAGCCGGGGCAGGCCATAAAAAGAAAAGCCTTAGACGGGAAGAATCGCGCGTCTAAGGCTCACAAGAAAGAAAGGAGAATAACCGAGTTCGAGAAAGTGTTTTGTAAACAAAACTATCTCTCAAACCGATGCCGCGCTCTTTCATCCGAAGAGCAATCGAAAGCAGCAACCTTCAGGCAGGTTTCCTGACTTCACCCTATGCAGCACAAGCAAGAGCAGCCTTCTCGCATCGCAGGATGCAATGGCTGGCACGCTTTAGTAGCGGCGGCATAAAATCGAGCGTCACAGTGGCGGTGACCGTGCGGGGATTGCACCCGCTTCCCTTTTACCTCGAACCCTGCAAGGTTCGAGCACCTAAAAGTAATGCAAAGAACTTGCATAGAGGCTGGCAAAGTAGCACGCCCGCAAAGGGCTGTCAATTTAAGAGTCAAGATTTTGTGTCCGGTTGCGGAGGCCGTTTTGGGGGGCTTTGTTTTAAAAAGCTACACTATTTGTGTATTTATGTCGTCAAATGAAGCATGTGTTGTCATGAAACTTCAGGCAAAAAATGGCAGAAAATGAATGGGGAAATAGTAAACCTTTGATGAAAAAGAGGATAAACATTATTTGCTGGTTTGGATGCAGTTTATGGCACAACTTTTGCAATATATTAGCCGAAATCAACGTTCAAATATTGCTCAATACGGAATGTGTTGGGGGATACCTTGGGGAATTCGTTGGGGAGCGAGTTCCTGTTCCGTAGAAGAGCTGTTGAAGTGGCTGCGAGATAACAAATGGCTTCGGGGGATGTCATTTGTTGTTGAGCAGCCATTTCTTTTGCCTGACAAAATTTTCCTGATTCTTTTCAACTAAATTCGCTGTTACTTCGTCTAAGCCTGTGTTTTCGTCAAGAGGAAACGTCTTCATCATCGTGAGGAAAATTTATGCTGAGATCACACGCGAAATTTTATCCATGTTGCTCCCTGCTGCTGACGGGAATTTTGGTGCTAAGCCCAGCGGTCGGCATCCTGGCACAAAAAAATAAGCCACTCCCAAACACTCGGCTGACAGAGCAACAAAAGGCAATCCATTTGCTTGACCGCATCACCTTTGGCCCACGTCCTGGCGATGTCGAGCAAGTAGTGAAAATGGGTTGGGAGAAGTATCTCGAACAGCAGTTATTTCCTGAGAAAATAACGGACGAACTGATAACACAGAAACTCCAGCCGCTGACGACGCTTACCATGAACAGCGAAGAAATTGCCAAAGTTTATGAACCGCCGCCGCAGGTCTTGCAGCAAGTGCGCAACAAACTTGAAATGCAAAACGATGTTGCTGGAACAGAGAAGAAAAACGAAGAGAAACCACAAGCAGGCGAAGCGTTAGCCGATCCGGCCAAACGGCGCGAACTGGTCAAGGCGTTGGCGGAGATGGGCTACAAACCACGTCAGACGCCGATGCTGGAATTGCAGCAGGCCAAGATTCTGCGTGCGATTTACAGTGAGCGACAGTTGCAGGAAGTGTTGGCCGATTTCTGGTTCAATCATTTCAACGTGTACGCCCAAAAGGGCGCAGATCGCACGTTGCTTACGTCTTACGAACGGCGTTCTTCCGCGTCTTCGTAAAGTTGGCTTTGCTGCTGGCCACGCGAAAAGCCCGGCAATGTTGTTTTATCTGGACAATTGGCTCAGTGCTTCGCCGAATGCCAATTGCCAGTTCCCGAATCAGCACGTCAGATGCGCCAAAACCGGAATCCCAATACATGGGTAAAGACTGGTCGTTGGGGAGGTTCGGCGTGGGCAATATCAATCGCGAAATGCGCCGGGTGAGCAGCGCAGCAACAGCGCGAGTTAAAAAAGCCGGTGACGGCAACAAGAAAATGGCCAGCAACAAGAAAAGCAGCAACAAAAGCAACTGAATCAACCGGGCAAGCGCAGCCGGGGCATCAATGAGAACTACGCCCGCGAGATTATGGAATTGCATACGCTCGGCGTGGATGGTGGCTACACGCAAAAAGACGTGCAGGAAGTGGCGCGCTGCTTCACAGGCTGGACGCTGCGGCAGCCGCGCAATGGCGGCGGATCTTTCTACGCGCCGTTTATGCACGACGATGGAGAAAAGGTTGTGTTAGGGCAAAAGATTCCTGCTGGCGGCGGACAGCGAGATGGCGAAATGGTCATCAGGCTGCTGGCCAGCGTAAATCCTGCAAAGTTTCTTAACAAACGGCGAAAATTGTTCGACACCGCGCGCAATCTTTGCTTGATCGGCTTTCGCAGGCATATTTGAAGAGCGATGGCGATTTGCGCACCGTGTACAAGTCGCTATTCACGTCGCCGGAATTCTGGGCTGCCGACAGCTATCGCGCTAAGATCAAAACGCCCTTTGAAATGACTATCAGTGCCGCGCGAGCTTTAGGTGCGGATACGAACGGCGCGCTCGCCTTTCATCGCTGGATTCAGCAAATGGGCGAAGGGCTATATCTGGCGCAACCGCCAAACCGGCTACAAAGACGAGGCTGAGGTTTGGGTGAATACCCTTTGGGAGCGTTGCTGGAACGAATGAACTGCGCTCGCGCTCAGAAAGCGTAATCGAATTTTCGGCACGCGCGTCAGTTTCGCGCCTGAATTGAAAGCAGCAAAGCCGAGTGAGGTGGCCGCGTATTTTGTGAAAAACGCATTCTTACGATATCGCGGCACGCGCGCGACGTTGGAGAAAACACTGAACGATCCGCAAATCTCCAGCAACAACGGCACCAGTCGTGGCAAAGAATATGGGGATGGATTTTGGGATCACCAAAATTTCAACGGCAATGGTGTCGGTGGCCAGTTATTACCTTGTCAGTTGCAACAAGACAGTGGACAGCCGAACCACGAACCACGGACAAAATATGAACAGAAGATTTTTCTGAAAAACGGTGGCGTGCATTCGCTGGTTTAGGCTTTGCGATGAACTCTCCGTCATTTCTGGCTCGCACCTTAGCGCAGACCCCAGCCGCAGGGAGGCGCAAAACTTTGATCGTGATTTTCAGCGCGGCGCAATGGACGGCCTGTTACCGCCGATTCCCTACGGCGAAGCGGCGTACTACGATTGCGTCAGCCTCGCCGTGCCGCGTCTAAAGTGATAAACAGCGAATAATCCTTCGGCGGTCGATTTGAATCGGAACTTCTTTGCCTTAAATCAGGGCACCATCGCCTTTTAAGCCGATTTTCGACGCCGGGCAGTTGGCGGCGTTATTGCTCTGCGTCGGTTCGCCGGACTTGCGGCTTGCGCTCGCACTTTGACGCGCAGGATTATATGGAAGCAGGAACGCCCGGTCGTAGAAAAGCACGTCGGACGGCTGGCTCAATCGTTACTTGCAATCCCGGCCAGACAAAGCCGCTTCGCCCTTCCGTGCGGTAGCGATGGGACCCAGAACTTTTACGCGCACATTGCAAGGTAAAGCCGCGAGCATTGCGATGAACAACATTAATGATTTCGGCATTCGCGGCGGTGGTGGCAATCGCCGGCTGCGTTGCGGGCAGTTGAAGCGATGTATGAACAGAGCGTCAATGAAGCGTTGCGCGGCACCGGACACGAAACGTTTGAAGCCGTCAAGCTGCTGAAGCGCGTCAATCCGGCGCTGTTATGACCCTGTCGAAGCCAATTACCCGTGGAGCGGCGGTTTGACGACAGCCTTAAACAGTCGCCTGGCGTAATCAAAATGCAGTGTCGGCATGGTCGGCATGTGGACATCGGCGGTTGGGACACGCACGCAAACGAAGGCGCGGGGCAGGGGCAACTGGCGAATCGTTTGCAGGAATTCTCGAACGGCATTGCCGCGTTGTATGCAGATTTTGGGCAGCGCGGGCGATGTCTGATTTACGACGATGACGGAATTCGGACGCACGGCCAAACGGCAATCGCGGCACCGATCACGGGCACGCGAGTTGTATGTTGTGCTCGGCGGCAATCTGAATGGCGGCAAAGTGCTGGGAAGCGAATAAACCCGGGAGCCAAAATAGCCAGTTGTACGAGGGGCGCGATCTGGCGATGACTACGGATTTTCGTGATGTCTTTGGCGAAATTGCGCAGCGGCATTTGGGCGCGGCGAATTTGAATGCCGTATTTCCGGGCTATCAAATCAGAGTTCCAATTTCCGAGGAGCGTAATTCGCGGTTAGTTCGGGGGAGTTAACTGCGAATTCATTGGACGGGAGTAGCGCAAAATGTTTCGCGTTGCTCCCGTTTTTTTGTGGCTTGACGCACGCGCAATACTATCCCTTCTCTTGTTGAATAACTGCCCTCCGCATACACTTTGCTTGCGCTGATTTTCTTGCGACGGAACCATATATGAACAATCGGGTCAACATAGTATCAGCCCAATTGATGGTACGGTGTATGCCGAGCGCGAACTGGCCTCCCTTCGACAGATCGAAGCGACGCTGACGCGCGCTGCGTCCGTGCGCAACAAGGCTGGAAGCAGGTTGATTGCCGCATTGCCATTTGTCGCCGGATGCTGGCCTGGCTGGTCGAACGCGCAGATGAAATCCGGGGCAGATGAAGCGTGGCAAATTGGCAGGCCGGTACCTACAGCCCGTTGAGGAGATGATTCGGCGCGGTTTGCCGAGCGCGTGAATTACCTGGCGACATGCCGAAGCCGAATTAAGCGATATTGCGATTGCGCCGAAGGAAAACTTCCAACACTTCGCGTCCGCCCTGAGCCGCTGGGCGTCATACTCGTGCTCGCTCCGTGGAATTATCCCTGGCTTGCGTCGGTGAATGCGATAGTGCCAGCACTGCTGGCGAGCAATAGCGTGATTCTGAAAATCGCGCCGCAAACGCCGCTCGTCGCGGAACGCTACGCCGAAGCTTTACCGCCGGGTTGCCGATAGCGTGTTTTGCCAGTTTTTGCGCATAGACCACGAGCGAGAATGGCCACGGCAGTGAACGCGCATTAATTTTGTCGCCTTCACCGGCTCGGTGGCTGGCGGCCACGCCGTACAGCGCGCAGCGAGTGAACGGTTCATCGCTACGGGCTTGGAACTTGGCGGCAAAGACCCCGCGTATGTGCGACCTGATGCGCAGTTGGACGCGACGATTGAAAATCTGGTGGACGGCGCGATGTTCAATTCGGGGCAATCGTGTTGCGCGATTGAACGCATTTATGTGCATCAGGATGTATACGAAAAATTTGTCGCGGGCTTTGTGGACTTAACCGCGCAATACAAACTTGGCAACCCGCTTGATCCAGGGACGACGCTCGGGCCAATGGTGCGCACCGATGCGGCAGACAAAGTGCGGGCGCACATTCAGGACGCCTTGCAACACGGTGCGCAGGCGTTGCTCGCGCCCACGCTGTTTCCCAAAAATCAAAAGGGCACGCCGTATCTCGCGCCACAGGTTCTCGTTAACGTCAATCACAATATGTTGGTGATGACCGAAGAAACCTTCGGCCCGGTGGTCGGAATTATGCCGGTCAGGGATGACGAAGAGGCGATTCAATTGATGAATGACAGCGTCTATGGATTGACCGCTTCGATTTGGACGACCGATGTGGACGCGGCGCTGAAGATCGGCGACCGCATCGAAACCGGCACCTGGCTAATGAATCGTTGCGATTATCTTGATCCGGCGCTGGCCTGGGCGGGTGTCAAAGATTCCGGGCGCGGCTGCACATTATCAAAGCTGGGTTTTGCCTCCTTTACTCGTCCGAAGTCTTTTCACTTGCGCCTGCGATTATGAGATGTGCGGCTCATTTATGCGTAATAACTTGCCTGAATTGCCAGGCGGCATAGGCAAATATGCTGCCAGCCAATGTGTTGCTAAGGGGTTCGATCCAGGGCCACGCAGACGATGTGAAGAAGTGCAGCAGGCTTGTTTGCACACTGGCAATAATCAAATAGCCAAGAAACAATCCCGCCACTGTTTGTGCGCCACGCCGCCAGGCCTGCCACGAGAGTATGAGCGCAGTGGCGGTGCGTGCCGGTATCAATAATCCCAGTAAAATATAAAACCAGCGCTGTCCCCCTTTGCTGAGTGCCGTAATCGCTGCGCCGCCGCATCCGATTACCACAATGATGACTGGCACCACCCACACTGGCGTGCCGCTGGGGCCAGGGTGAAAAGTATTCCATAACGCCCACGCCAGCAGAACAAATCCGGGCGCGGCAAAAATCAGCAGGCTGTGATGCAGTATAGGTAGCTGAAACGTTGTCAGCGCTAAGAGCAGTCGCCAAAGCGCATGCAAAACCCCACCCAGTGTGATCAGCAGAAACCCCAGCGCGGCCAGATGCCCACAATTTCGATCCAATTGCGCAACCATCTGCGCAAGCAGGAAGAGCCCTACTCCGAAAATCAGGACGGGAAGAAACGCTGCGAGGGCGAGGGAAACGCTTGGCATTTCCATAAGAGCGAAATTCGTTTGAAACCGCACGGATGAACCAATCGTGCCTAGCTCATGATGCCGAAAGAATGGGGGCGGTAAGCACGTTGTCGTTACCTACGTTTCGGTAATACACCTTGCTTTTGGCTGTGTCAACGAAACGATTTGTCCAGAAGAGACAAATCTACTTTTTGCTTTACGGCTTTTGGCTATTAGGCGTTGATAATGCGATTCAAAAAATTGAATGAAATATAATTTTCTGGAAGAAAAAGCTCTCATGATGGAAAGGGCGAGTTTTAAGTTATAGGGAATAAAGGGGAATAAGATTTTTGCAGAACTGGCATAATCATTGCTACCCGTTCAGATTCTTCCAATATTGTCTAGTTAATTGAATTGAGTCGTGAGAAGAAGTATCGCTTCACCAATTAGAGGAATGCATATCGTGCAAACTTTTCCTCAATCAAACTTGTTCTAAGGAGTAACCCATGAAAAAGGCTGTATTCGCAATTTTATCTTTGTGCTTCCTGACTCTTTTAGCCAGCGCACAATCAAATACAGGACGCCTCGTTGGTACGGTTGCAGGGCCGGATGGGGTTGTGGCAGGAGCAACTGTTGTTATCACTGATGATAAGACAGGTAAAGAACGAACCATTGTTAGTGGCGGAGATGGTACGTTTTCATTATCACAATTAGAGGTCGGAACGTATACGGTGAAAGTCACTGCTACTGGCTTTAAGACCTTCACTGCAACGGCTGTCAAAATAGATATTGGTCGTGAGTATTCCCTCAATGTGCCACTGGAAATCGGGCGGGTAGAAGAAGCTGTGACCATAACTTCTGGCGCAGATGTTTTAAATGCGACGACGGGCGAATTAAGCGCAACTGTAAGCACTAAGCAGATTATTGAGTTGCCATTGAATGGAAGAAATCCGCTGAATCTGATTGCTTTGCAGCCAGGAGTATCAAGCAACAGTGCGCAAGCCACCTCAATTAATGGGCTTCGTACTTCATTCACTAATATTACTCGCGATGGGTTAAACGTGCAGGACGGCTTTATCCGTTCCAATGCTACAGACTTCTCGCCAAATCGGCCTTCGGTAGATAATATCGGCGAATTCACGATTACCACCTCGAATTCCGGTGCTGACCAGAATGGTGGTGCCCAGATTCGTCAGGTGACGCCGCGCGGCGAAAGCCAGTTTCATGGAGCTGCCTTTGAATTCAATCGCAACTCGAAACTCGCTGCGAACAATTTCTTTACGAACCGCAGTGGCCTTCCCATTCCATTCCTCAATCGCAACAACTTCGGCGGTAAAATTCTTGGGCCGATGTGGCTGCCCCGTTTTGGGGAAGGGGGGCCTTCTGTGCTGCGGGATAAAGCCTTCTTCTTCTTTGCATATGAAGGGTTAAGAACACGTCAGTCATCGCTCGCTACCCGAACGATTTTATTGCCGAGCGCACGCCAGGGTACCTTCACTTACCGCGACAATGCGAACGTAACAAGAACTATTAATTTGTTAGGACTGGCGACAGGCATTACATCAATTGATCCCAATGTAAATCAGAACATTCTTTCGGCACTGCCGACCGTAGGCAATCGCGCTGATGTAGGAGATCAATTAAACACGACGGGAATCAGCTTCAATCAACCCTCGAATTCAGATCGTAATGTATACACGACGCGGCTGGATTTTGATATTAATCAGCATCATACGATCAATGGTATTTGGGATTACAACAAAGAAAACAATCTGCGCCCGGATGTGGATGGCACGCAAGGTTTCAACACGCGCCCGGCAACGGTGCAAAGCTCAAAGAATCGCTTGCTCGTGTTGGCATATCGCTGGACACCCGGTGGCCGCTTTAGCAATGAAGCGCGCGGTGGGTTTTTCAAGAGCGATGTTCCTTTCGATAACACCAATCCTTCACCTGGTTTCTACGTGACACCCACGTTGATCAGCAACCCTGTCGTTACTTTTCAAGATCAGGGACGCTTCACCCGTTATTACAATTATCAAGACAACGCCGATTTGACGATAGGCAAGCACGGCTTTCGTTTTGGTGGACAATTACAGTTTCAGGAAGTTGATGCTTACAACGATGCGGGCATCGTGACGACCTACTCTCTGGGGACGAACGTCAACACGCCGACGCTGGTTGCCAATCAATTCACCGGCGGAATCTCTGCTACCCAGTTGGCTAATGCCAATGGGTTACTCGCACTGTTAGGCGGTATTGTGGGTGGCGGTTCTCAGTCCTTCAACGTTGCTAACAAAACCTCTGGATTCCAGGCCATCACTCGTCTCCAGGATTTCCGTTATGGCAACCATTCACTGTATGCTCTGGATCAATGGAGATTGCACCCGACTTTAACGCTGAATCTGGGATTGCGCTATGAAGTGTACACCGGGTTGAAGCAGAACAATGGTCTGGCGTTGGAAGCAGTGATCCCGAATGGCGCTAATCCAGTACAAGCGATCCTCAGTAAAGATGGCACTTATAATTACATCGGCGGTAACGCAGGTTCAGAAAACCAGTTTTATAAAACGGATAAGAACAACTTTGCCCCGATTATCAGTGTGGCGTGGTCGCCATCACACTGGGGGAAACTGGGTAAATATGTGTTTGGCGAAGGTGGCAAGACGGTTTTGCGTGGCGGTTATCGGCAGAGCTACTTGAACGACCAAATGATTACGGCGCTTAACAATGCCGCCGTGGGTAACTCTGGCTTGGGGACGACAACCGTGAATGCAGTTAACGCACAAGGCAATACAGCCCTCAATGCACGATTAAACGCCTTACCAACCATTACCTCACCGGGGATTCCCACTGTGCCCCGCACTTACGCGCAAAACAATAGCGCGGCATTTAGCTTCTTCGGTACTGTTTTCGCGATTGACCCAAATATTCAAACACCAAAAGTGGAAGAATATAATTTTGGTATTCAACGTGAGTTTGGGGCCAACGCTATCGAAATCCGGTATGTTGGCGGACGTGGTAACAACCTCTGGCGCAGCATTGACTATAACCAGATTGACATTGTGAAAAACGGCTTTCTCGCCGATTTCAACCGTGCCGCCAGCAACTTGGCGATTAACCAGACAGAGAGAGCACGACTGGCTGCAACTGGGCTAACCACAGCACAGGTCAATGCACAACTGCCTTTAAGTGCCGCTTATAATTCTACGCTTGCTGGTAGCGTACCCCTCCCTGTTTTCAACAACTTGGTAAGTGCCGGGTCATTGACAAATACGGCGAACATCAACCAGATCATTAATGGAACCCCGGCGGACTTGGCGCTGAGTTATATCCAATTGAATCAGAGCGGCGCCGTCAGCTTCTTAACGAACCCGAACACAGGTGTGGCAAATCTCTTCACCAACGGCGCAAAATACAACTACAACTCGTTGCAAGTGGAATTTCGCCGTCGCTTTACCAATGGGCTTTACTTCCAGACCAACTACACTTTCCAGAAGACATTGTCCAATGGTATTGGTGTGTCACAGCAATTAGTCGAGCCATTCCTGGATAATGCGCGCCCCGAATTAGAATATTCGCGGACAGATTACGATTCAGCGCATAACTTCAAACTCAATGGAATTTATGAGTTGCCTTTCGGCAAAAGCCGTAGATTCCTCAACGGCGCGAATCGTGTGGCCGATGCGATCTTTGGTGGCTGGCAAATCAGCCCGATTGTAACGGTCAGCTCCGGCGCGCCAATTACTCTTGTTGATCCGCGCGGGACTTACAATCGTGCGGGACGCTCCGCTCGTCAAACGGCACTCACGTCGCTGAATAAGAGCCAAATCAAAGACTTGTTTGGTATTTATAAACTTGAAGCAGGGAACTCACGCGGGTTACCAGCGGGGATTTACTACATTAACCCGGCAGTTATTAATTCTACCGGACGCGCGGCAGAAGGTTACGGTACAACAGCTTTCTCCGGCCAAGTTTTCTTTAATAACGCACCTGGGCAAACCAGCGGATTAGAACGGGGCTTTATTGATGGCCCGTGGTACTTCAATATTGACGCAACATTGGCGAAGAGTTTCCGCATTACGGAGAGTGTGCGCTTCCAACTTCGGTTTGAGGCTTTCAATGCACTCAACAAAACAAACTTCAGCATTTCTGCTGCTGGTCAGTTGCAAAGCATCAATAGCACGACGTTTGGCCGTATCACGTCTTCTTATGGAGCACGTGTCGTCCAGATCGGTGGTCGTATCGATTTCTAGGCGCAAGGATCAGAAATAAGTCCCCACTAAAAAGGGCGTAGGAGAAAATCTCCTACGCCCTTTTCTTCGCTATCAGGTTTGTATAAGGAACAAGCTATTGGGCTTCTGTATTAAATGATTCCGGTGGTATCTTTTGATTGAAGGCAAAACGAACTAATTGAATTTGCCATTCCTGTTCACTGGCAGCGACGCCTTGACCAAAGATAGACAAATTCATTCTGTAAGTATGCGGCAGCATCAGGCCGCTTTCTTTTTTGAAGTCAGCAAACTCCTCGATAACACGATAGCGCGTATCGCTTCGGCGTCCTGAATCATCTACCGTTGCTCCTTGTGTTGCGCCCACGACCATCAAATACTCGCTGCGCACATGCCGAAAGCTTTCCGCCTCGAAAAATAATTTGATACTAAAATTCGCGCCCTTCTTCGGCAGATACTCTAATTCATGTACTTGCTGGTCACCGATTTTTTTCAACCCGCCATATTGAATTTTAGCGTCATGCGATTTGAGATTTGCTAACGCCCAGGCGCTTGAGAGTGTGCCGCCGAGCAGTCCTTCCCGAAAGAAAAAAGGGTTTGTAACAAAAAAGTTTCCGATAATAGAACGCGCTCCTGGGCGTAGGAACGCCACTTTTAAAGTTTTGCCATCGTAGCCAATTTTTTCGTGCGGATAATTCGTTGAACCAATGGTCATGCCAATCAGGTACTTTTCATTTTCCGATGCCATCACCGCCGGGCCACCGGCTTCGCCAAGTCGTCCCCCTTTCACGCGCAATTTAGCTTCTCCCACCAGCACGCGGCTTTTGATAGAGGCTCGTGTTTCTTCTGCTCCAATAGCTTCCAAATGTTTGGCAATAACCTCTTCTGGCGTCAGCTTTTGCGCACTGACCGTCAGGGAAAAGAAGCATAAAAAAGAGAATGCGACAAGGAAGGTGATTTTCTTCATAGGGAGGCACGCGAAATGATGGTTAGGGAAAACAGGCGGAATGGAGGCAAACCATCCCGCCTGCACTTGGATTAAAAATCAAACACTTCTTTGAATTTGTTCTTGCGCCGTCGCCACTCCGCCCGGATTTCAGCTTTGATCGCGCCCCATGTCGTGGGGTGTTCCGGTTGTCCTTCAAAATAAAATGGACAGGGCGCAGGCGCGACTTCGCGTTGCACTTCGCGCAGGTCTTGTGGGTCTACGGGGAAGGTCACGCACGGGGGCACTGCGTGTTTTGTTGTGTAAATCATGCACGCCGATGTTTTGCCGTCTTCATGAAAGAAAGGACATTTGAAAACGATCTTGCAGCACAGGCCACAACGATTGCAGCCGCCGCGTTGATAGGGTTTCCAGCGATACAGAATCTTGTCGGGCAGGAATGTCGCCATCAGCCAGCGCCGCGTCGCGCCGTACGAGTGTGTTGTATACAAGAATCCCAAAACTTTTCGTACGCCCGCATAAGTTTTCATCGCGTAGACCCAGCTGTCCGAAGGAATCGGCGGCAGGGCGATGTCGGTAACGGGTTTGGGATTAAGTTGGTTTTCGGTGGAAGCCGTGTGGATCGAAGCGGTCTTTTTGAGCGGCTCGATTTGCACGAGCCTGGGCGGTGGAGTCGGATTTGGCATCAGATTTCCTACTACTTATTTCTCTTTCCTGCTTAAACCGTTCAGCAAAACGGCGCGCATCTTATCATTGCCGATTGCTTCTGCCAAACAGCGTGCAGCCTATTGCAGAATGGCAAACTGTGAACGCGGCTCGGCGAATTCGTGTACGCCGATGGCACCATCCAGTTCTGCTTCCACGTCGCCAACGCTCGCGGAAAGCGATTTGAAATCAAATTGGCGCGGGTCAAGCAAATGGGTGGTCGTCACATTGCCCAGCGCCGTTAACAAGGATTTACGCACGTGGGGGAAATCTGTTTGTTCAATCAGATCGAGAAACTTTTTGACCTGTTTGCGTTTGAGGTTTTCCTGTGAGCCGCAGAGATTGCAGGGAATAATCGGGAAGTTTTGATCGGCGGCATACGCGGCGATTTCTTTTTCCCAGCAATAAATCATTGGGCGAATAATCGTGTTGCGTCCATCATCCGAACGTAGCACGGGCGGCATCGCCTTTAATTGTCCGACGTAAAACACATTCATCAGAAACGTATTGATGCAATCGTCAGCGTGATGACCGAGTGCGATTTTCGTGCAGCCTTCTTCAACCGCAACGCGATACAGAATTCCGCGTCGCAGCCGCGCGCAGACGGAACAATACGTGCGCGGTTCCAGCCGTTTGACAATGGCATAAGTGTCTTGTTCTTCAATACGAAAGGGAACGTTGATGCTCGTCAGATACTCCGGCAGGACGTGTTCGGGGAAGTCAGGTTGTTTCTGATCCAGATTCACCGCCAGCACTTCAAAATTAACGGGGGCTTTGCGGCGGAGTTCCAGTAGGAGCGAAAGCATCGAATAGCTATCTTTGCCGCCGCTCAGGCACACCATAATTTTGTCGCCTTCGGTAATCATTCCGAAGTCTTTGATTGCCTCGCCCATTTTGCGAAGCAGGATTTTTTTGCGTCGTTCTTCAGCCGTAATCATGAACTTAAAACACCATTTCCTGATGAAAAATAATTCAAGCGCGAAAGTGATCGTAGCCTGTTACTGTCGGCAAATCAACGCGCCCGTCTTGCAGGAGAAAGACCTGTGGCTGTAGCTGTGCCGGATCGCGCGCGATGATTTCGCCGATACGTGTGATCGCTACGCCATATTTTGCCGCGCATTGCCGCAATTTCGTTTCCCGGCGCGGCGCGGCAGTAAAGAGCAATTCATAATCTTCGCCGCCACCGAGCGCCCACGAAAACGCCACCTCCGCCGCTTCAGCGATAGTGAAGGCAGCATCGGCAACCGGCACCGCCGCGCACTCCACTGCCGCATCCACGCCGCTTTCTTCGCAGATGTGCATGAGGTCTTGGAGCAGTCCATCGCTCACATCCATCATCGCCTGCGCTAATCCAAGCGCGCCGAGCTTTTGCCCAAACGCCAATCTTGGTTCTGGCAGCAAATGCGTGCGGATCGCTTCGTTTGCCTCGTCGCGCGCCGTGTCATCGAAGCGCACGCCACGTTGTAACAATTCCAGCCCTGCCGCCGACGCGCCTAAACTACTGTCACATAAATCGCATCGCCCACCTTGGCACCCGCTGCGCCGAACCGACTTTCCGCTGGCGCAACTGCCCAGCACAATCGAATCAATTACGACTTTATCGGGCGAGGCCGACGTGTCGCCACCGATCAACGTGACGCCGTGTTTTTGGGCAAGCGCAAAATAACCGTCAAAAAAATCCTGCAGTTCAATTGGGCAAATTGCAGCACGGGCGAACCGAGCAAAAGCAGCACTTCATTACGCCCCTTACCATTGCCGCAATATCGCTCAGGCTTACGGCCAACGCTTTGTAGCCAGAGCGAAGGCGGCAAAGTAGCGTATATTCAAGTTTGAAGTGAATATCTTCCACCGGCAAATCCGTTGTGATGAGCCGTTCGCGTCTGCCCGCTCGCGCGGATAGCGGCATCATCGCCAATGCCGAGCGTCAAATCTGTCTGGCTGCTGCGAGCCTGTTGGCAGATTTTCAGATGAAGGAAAATTCGGTGGGCATCGGCGATTTGCGTACGGCAAGTACGGCAGTAACCCGAGTCGAAACGCCTTCAATAAACGACGAGCTCATCACCTGTCCGCCTGCTGCAGTGACTTCTTCCGCGCCGTAATCGATCCACTGATCGCCGCCTTTGACCAGAATGTGGGCAAGAGCGCAGCACAATCGTTGCTTGCGGCGAGAATATCATCAAATATCGGCATAATCTACGCAGCCGAGCGCAGCCATCGCCCCGGCGCATTTCGTGTTCTTTCAGGATCGGACGCGCCGCGCCTTTAAAGGCCCTGCCGCGGTCACTTATTCAGCGCAACGATCGGTATCCCCTAAAGCACGCTTGTTGCAAATAACACATCACCTGGATGCAGCAGATCGGCGGCCATTAGTGAACACGACCGTTGCCCGGCAACGCCTGATTGTCGCGCAGATCGAGATTTGCATCAATTCAGCGAGTGAAACTATGTTGCCCATTGCGGAGTCATAAACTGGTGGAAAGCATGAGAGAGGCGGATATTGTCGTCAGCATTCGAAACAAAAAGCCAACGCCGAGCAAGGCTAGATTAAAAACAACCAGCACGCCGCATAGGAGGTTTTCTTCGCTGACGGTGTGCACTGCAAAACATAGCGACTCCATCAAACAGGGGAAGTGTTGGTGCAAGTAGCAAGCGTTATGCCGGGAAGGAAACTAAAATTTATGGGATTTTGACAAAACGAAAAGGCATCTGTGACATTCTGCGCACGATCTGCGCCAACAGCTCACGGTATAGGATAGCTTACTCGTCAAGCGCGCGATAAGCGCGACTGGTTTGGGCGGCAATCCGGCGCGTTTGATTTCCACACGTAGTGTGCGCCATTTACCATCACGTTTCTCATTGGTGGAGTAATAGCCCAGCGAATATTGTGTGCGCAGTTCGGCGGCAGTTGCATATAGGCGGGTTTGTCATTCGGCAATCGCTTGCAGGGATACCCACCACCGGTTTGCGTCAGCCATTTGCTGCGTTTCTTTGCGTAATTCATAGAGCCGCCGATTGATCTGCATACGTTCGAGCCGCGAGAAGTCCGCAATGATCACGCAAATGCTGCGTCTCATCTGCGCCCTCGGCATATTCGTGCAGGTATTTTTTCAGTTGTTTGGTCGAGAAATGAAAACTCTTCGCCTCGTTGCAATCCATCATCAGCCCCCTTTTCAGCCCAGTAAACTGGTGTTTCTTCCAGAATGTAAGTTGTAGGCTCTGGACTTTTCAAATCAGGTAGCATTTCCTCAAAGGTACCGCCGATGGAATCTACGCATCAAGTTAAGCGATAATCGCTTTGCGGCCTTCAACTTTTTCAGCACTTCGTCCAGCACAATTGCGGCATCATAAAAGCGGTACGGTACCTTGCTCTAAAAAGTCTATCGCTTGTTCCGGAAAATCTTTTCGCGGTCAGTCGTGAGCTCTTCCAGCACATTACCGCTGGTGATTGAATTCGACGATGGCGACGCGATCCCTGCTCGCGCATTTCTTTCAGGAAAGCGTTGCGGCTGCTTTTTAATCAGGTCGATTTCATCACCTTTTGCCCGACGTGTAATCAGGCGGCAATTAAAAAACGCATCAGTCGCGGCAGAGGTTCTCGATCTTTGTGGTTTGCCGTCTTCAAAGATAGCAAAATCTTCCGCCTTCAAATTCGCCGGGCTTTTCGCGCGGTTCTGCTCATCCGCATTCACATCAATCAAACCAGATTCGTGTCCAGGCGCAAGTTTCTTCTTTTTCCTGTTTGGGTTGTCTTGTGCGTAGGCGGCGAAGGAGCTGAGAAAGGCTGAAGAGGCTGCCCAGCAATGTAACGACTAACATGCTGCGCCTCAGGCGCCACCTGGAAGCAGCGAAAGTATACCAGTAAGGCTGGAACGCTGGCGCGGCAAAATGATTTTGAAAGATCTGGCTGCTCGATACTCTGCCGAAATTTCTGAGCATCTTCACCCGCGGCGACACGATTGGCGATGGTATAGCGACTGGGCTGGCTGTTGGCGATGTTTAGTTCACTGTTTTTGCCCAGCACAATTTTGCGCGGCAGTTGAATTTCCTGGGTGAGAATCGCTGGCAACTCGAAATCTTTCAGCCATTGATCGGCCTGCAACTGCACGGTACGTGTCAGGCTAATTGGATAGCCCGCAACCTCAATGCCCAGATTTACTTTAACCGGCACGATGGCACCTGCTGCGGCGCGCGCAAAGATGCGTTCGTCGCGTGTTACCAATTGCAGCGGCACCATTTCGTCGTTGATAGAAAACTTTCCGCGTGGCGAGAGCGCGTACGGAATGCCGTATTCGCGGCCATTCACTTTTACCTGCAAGTCGCCTTGTCCCGCGAGGCGTAGTGTAATGTGCGCGTCAGAAATCGCTTCGACCGCGAGGCGCGCGACATCGGCTTTGCCTTCGCCGGATTCGACATCGGTGTAATTGGAAATCTTGCCGACGACGGCGTTGACTTCTTCCGTGCGCAGGCGGCCTTGTTTGAGCTTTACGGTTAAATCCACGTCGCGCGCAGCAGCCAAATGCGCAAGCAGGGAATTGATTGCATTCTTGCGCACACGAATTCGCACATCACGGTCGAGTGTGAGATGCGTCGTGAGCTGTTCAATCTCTTGCGCAAGCGCCGTTTCGTCTTCGCTGTTATTCGTGACAGACGCCTGCGTAGCGAAGGCGCGTGGTTGTAAATTCAGCGCGAGCACGGCGCGCCCCTTCAGCATCGTCAACGCCGCCAGCGTCAAATCCAGCTTGACCTGATACGCAGGCATCGCAATCGTCATCGGCATTTCGCCGCCCGCTTCAAAGGTGGCGGCGGGCAACTCAATCGTCGGATTCAGTTGCAACGGGATTTCGAGCGGTGGCAAGACGGTATTCCATTTTTCCGGTGTCATCCAATCGCGCAGAAATAATTTCATCAGCGACAGGCTTTTGGCATCGTCTGTGCCGAACGCGACATCGGTTAGGTGAAAGGGGAACCGCAGCTTCGCGCCCTGCACCTCGCCGCTGCCCAAACGTCCTTGTAAGCGAAAGTGCGCGGTTTTGAATTTGCTCGACGGGTCTACTTGCACGCCCAATTTCACGAAAGCTGTTGCAGGCTGCAACTCCACGTTGATGGCCGTGAGCTTCATCACGGCTCCATTCGCTAGCTTGATTTCCAAACCTGCTAAACGCTGCGCCGTATCATTCAGCGCGCGTTCGCTGACGACGGCGAGGACATCGGCAGTGCGCCAACCATTCGTCGCTACGATTTGATCGCGCAGTTGGCGCAGCGCGGGCGATTGCGCGTAAGCCGTCAGGCTGAACAGCCCAAGCAACAGCAGGATTCTTCGGAGCCGAAAAGAGGTTTGCATATTTCTGCCCTATGATGACTGTACACGAAATTCCCAGTCAGCCAAAAGTCGTTGCGTGATGTCGCGCATTAAATTGCCGCGCGTTTCGTGGTAGATTCCTTTTCGCCACGCACCTATCAAACTCAGGAGATCAAGTTATGGTTATTCTTCACTCCCGTTGGTTCCTCGCCGCGCTGACAGTTTTTGCCTGTGCCATTTCTTCACTTGCACAAACCAAACATGCCATCACGCACGAAGACGTTTGGTTGATGAAACGTGTTAGCGCGCCCGTGCCCAGCCCGGACGGCAAATGGGTCGTGTTTTCCGTCGTCGAGCCGAGCTACGATGAAAAAGAAGTCGTGTCCGATTTGTGGATCGTGCCTGGGGATGGCAGCGCTGCGCCGCGCAAAATCACGAATACAAAAGGCGCAGAGAGCGGCGTGACGTGGGCACCTGACAGCAAGCGCATCGCATTTTCGGCCAAACGTGACGGCGATGACGCGAACCAAATTTATGTACTGAATGTCGCCGCAGCGGGCGAGGCTGTGCGGGTGACCTCGCTTTCGACTGGCGCGCGGACACCGCAATTTTCGCCTGATGGGAAAATGCTGCTGTTCGCTTCGACCGTGTATCCCGGCGCGCTGAATGACGAAGACAACAAGAAAATTACCGCCGAGCGCAAAGCACGCAAATACAATGCACGCGTCTACGAAAGCTTTCCGATTCGTTATTGGGATCGCTGGTTGACCGATCAGCAAACGCATCTTTTCGTGCAATCGCTTGATGCAGGCGCGCAGGCAACGGATGTGCTGGCAGGCTCGGCGCTCGTGAAAGAAAAAGGCTTTGCCGGAAGAATGGGCGACACGAGCGAAGAGATGGATGCAGTGTGGACGCCGGAAGGCGATGCTATAGTGTTTGCTGCCACGACCGAGAAAAATCGCGCTGCCTACGCAAACGTCAACACTGCGTTGTACCGTGTGAAAATCGCAGGCGGCGAACCTGTTCCCCTTCTCAACAAAGCTGGCAATTATTCCAAGCCCAAATTCAGCCCGGATGGAAAAGCGTTGTACTGCTTGTTTGAGGTGAATTCCAGCAAAGTTTATAACCTTCCGCGACTGGCTAAGCTGAATTGGCCGGTGACGGAGATGCGGATGTTCAGCGGTGGCTTAGACCGCGCCGTCGCCAGCTTCGCCATTGCCCCGAACAATCAAGACGTTTATTTCACGGCGGAGGATGCGGGCAACGAAAAAATCTACACCGGCTTTGGCTTCCGCGAGTTGCCGCCGCAGCCACTAACGAAAACAGGCTGTTACACAAACATCAGCCTGAGCGCAGACGGCGCGATCTTTGCCAATTGGGACGACGCAACGCATCCCATCGAAATCGTGCGCTTTGATCCCGTAACGAAACAGCATCGCAATCTGACAAACTTCAATAAAGACCGCTTGCTGATGCTCGATTGGCAGCCGCTGCGCGAATTCACCTTTACGAGCAGGCGCAGCAAGCCGATTCACAACTTCCTCGCGCTGCCGCCGAATTTCGATGCAAACAAAAAATATCCGCTCTTTGTCGTGATTCACGGCGGGCCGCATTCGCAGTGGCGCGATCAGTTTGTGCTGCGTTGGAATTATCATTTGCTCGCCGCGCCGGGCTATGTGGTGTTGCTGACGAATTACACTGGTTCGACCGGCTTCGGCGAAAAATTCGCGCAGGCGATTCAGGGCGACCCGCTGCTTGGCCCCGGCGAGGAACTGAACGAAGCGGCGGACGAGGCAATCAAACGCTTCAAGTTTATTGACAGCACGCGACAGGCGGCGGGCGGCGCGAGCTACGGCGGGCATTTGGCAAATTGGTTGCAGGCGACGACGACGCGGTACAAATGCCTGATCTCGCACGCGGGCCTTGTGAATCTGGAAACGCAATGGGGCACGAGCGACACGATTTATTCGCGCGAAGTCAACAACGGCGGCCCCGTGTGGGAACAGGGCGAAATCTGGCGCAAACAAAATCCGATCCGGTATGCCGCGAATTACAAAACACCGCTGCTGATTACCGTCGGCGAACAGGATTTCCGCGTGCCGCTGAACAACTCGCTCGAAAACTGGGCCGTGCAACAACGACTGCAAATTCCCAGCAAGCTCATCGTTTTTCCTGACGCCAATCACTGGATTTTGAAGGGGGAAGACAGCCGCTTCTTTTACAGCGAAGTGCATGCGTGGCTGAAGAAGTGGCTCTGAATTTTTTATTTACCATTCACGGTAGTGACTCACGCTCCCCGTACTGCAATTCGTGCCTCTCCTGATTGAACCATTGCCGTGAATAGCAAATGGTGATTTTCCTTCTCTCGCCTTCCTGCCCATTTTCCCTTGTGGCACTCAGATTGCAAAACCTTCCGCAGCCCCTTCTGATTGGTTTGTTTTCTGAGCCTGCATGACCACTGATAAGTTACTGAATACTGCCAGCAATTATGCGCATTTGGCCGTGCCTGTCGCGGCGGTAATTATTTTATTTGTCTTACTTGTACCGTTGCCGCCATTGCTGTTGGACGTGCTCATCAGCTTTAACTTAATGCTGTCGGTGATCGTGCTACTGGCTTCGATTTACATCCTGCAACCTGTCAAATTCTCGTCGTTCCCGAATTTGTTATTGCTGACGACGCTGTATCGGTTGGCGCTGAACGTGGCAACAACGCGGTTGATTTTGTCACGTGGCGAGTCGGGCGAAGATGCGGCGGGCGCGGTCATTAAATCCTTCGGACAGTTCGTGATCGGCGGCAATTACGTCGTGGGCGTTGTGATTTTTCTGGTGCTGATCGCGATTCAGTTTCTCGTCGTCAACCACGGCGCGGTGCGGTCATCCGAAGTGATGGCGCGCTTCACGTTGGACGCGATGCCGGGAAAACAGATGGCAGTTGACGCGGATTTGGCAGCCGGGATCATTGACGAACACGAAGCCAAGCGGCGGCGCGCCGAAATCGGCCACACGGCTGAGTTTCACGGCGCGATGGACGGCGCGATTCGCTTCACCCAGCGGGATGCTGTGGCGGCCATCATTATCACGGCAATCAATATCATTGCAGGTTTTGCCATCGGCGCGTTTCAGCACGGCATGACGCTGGTTGAAGCGCTGAAGACATACACAACTTTGACAGTTGGTGACGGCGTAGCGGCAGCCGTGCCGTCGCTGATGGTTTCTGTGGCAGCCGCGCTCGTCACGACGCGCGCAGCAACGGAAGTCAATATGGGCGAAGAGATGTCGGCCCAACTGTTACTCAATCCGCGTCCCTTGTTCATTGCTTCCGCCGTGTTAGGCGTACTCGGCATTTTGCCCGGTATGCCGCATTTGCCCTTCTTGCTTTTGGCAGCAGGCGCAGCGGGCGGCGGCTATTTAGCGCAGCAGCAGCAGGATCGTTCGCAGTTGCGCGAAGAAGTGCGAATCAACGAAGAGGCCAAAGCGAAAGCCGCTTCGCTTGAACAAGGCGAAAAAATCGAATCGTTGTTGCGCGTGGATGCGCTGGCGCTGGAAGTGGGCTACGGGCTGATTCCGATGATTAGCGCAGGTGACTCTTTCTTGTCACGGGTGCGGGAAATCCGGCGGCAAATTGCCATGAACCTGGGCATTGTCGTGCCGCCGATTCACGTCACGGACAACTTGCAACTCGCGCCGCGCGAATACGCGATTTTGCTGAAGGGCCAACGCATCGCGCACGGTGAACTTTATCCCGATGGTTATCTCGCCATTGATCCAGGCGCGGTGCGCGAAAAGATTGAAGGCATTGAGACACACGACCCGACGTTCGGCATGCCTGCGGTCTGGATTCGTCGCACGCAAGACCGCGAACGCGCGCTCGCTGCCGGGTACACGGTCGTTGATCCGACGACGGTGGTTTGTACGCATCTCTCTGAACTCATCAAACGCCACGCACCCGATATTTTAGGACGGCAGGAAACCAAAGCGTTGCTTGATGCGCTCGGCGAAACACATCCGAAGACCGTCGAAGAAGCTACTCCTAAAGTTCTCTCGCTTGGTGAAGTACAGCGCGTGCTGCAAAGCCTGTTGCGCGAGCGCGTCCCGATCCGCGATTTGGCGACGATTTTGGAAGCGATTACCGATGCCGGAAGCTTGTCGCGCGATGTCAATGTCTTGGCAGAAGCGGCACGCGCGGCGCTCTCTCGCACGATTTGTTCGGGCCTCTCGAATGACCAGGGAGAACTCGTCGTACTGACGCTTGATCCGATTCTGGAACGCGAAATTGCCGACCGCTTAGGGCTACTCGGAGGCGCGCCAACACAGGCGATTGAACCAGATTTTGGCCGTCGCGTACTCGAAAAAATTGAGACGGCAACACAGGCGGCGATTCTCTCGCAACCCGTCATTTTGTGCTCGTCTGCGATTCGTCCGCACCTGCGGAAACTTACGGAACGATTCTTGCCAGACCTTTCAGTGATCGCTCACGGAGAAGTCTCGCCCAACGTCCGTTTGATCTCCGTAGGCGCAATTTCCTGATTGAGCTAGTGTGCAACTCCCGCTGTGGGATATGCGAAAACCCCGAAAGGTGAACAATGAATATTAAGCGATACCGGGCCGCCACGATGCGTGCCGCTCTTGAACAAGTGAAACAAGAACTCGGTGCTGATGCGTTGGTGCTGGAAACGAAAGAAGTACTCGCGGGGGGCTTTCTGGGACTCGGTGCCAAGCCACAAGTCGAACTGCGCGTGGCTGCCAATCAAGCAGCAGTAGTGCCGGAAAAACAGGCGCGCAACGACAACCAATTGGGATGACAGCGAATCGCTCGACGATACGCCAGCGGCCCGCGTTTCAATCAACAACCTGCTCGCCGAACCGCCGAAGCCTCCGGCACACGGTCGCACGCACATATGCGAACGAAGCTTCGTTTGGCCGACGTGCAGGCCGAAACGCAGCGGGTGACTGCGCCTGCGCCCGCGCCGCCAACGACTTTCCGCGTGAAACGGCGCGCGGATTGAAGCTACGCAGCGGCGGCATTGAATTATCCGAAACTCCGCCAGTTGTGCGCGCGCCGCGGCGGCGCGTCGTCCTACGCCTCCCGCTCCAGCAGCACCTGCGGCGACAACGCCTG
Source organism: Blastocatellia bacterium (assembly GCA_046331525.1). Lineage (GTDB taxonomy): Bacteria > Acidobacteriota > Blastocatellia > RBC074 > RBC074 > JAFDVL01. The sequence goes on along the minus strand of JAXLQQ010000009.1, from coordinate 18,997 downwards.
CGACAACTGCGGCAGCTGCGCCTGTGGCAGACGGCGAACTGGCGCGGCTGCGTTCGGAAATGCGTGCTGGGCTTTTCAATGAATGCGATGGTCGCGCGCGGTCAGCGCATAAAGACAGCGACGAGGGTATTAAAGAACAGTTGCGCGAAACCTTTGAGGCCGATCCCGAAATTTTCGACTCGCCTTATTTTGAAATCCTATTCTGTGCTGACAGCCGCAGGCTTTGCGGCCTGAACTGCGCGCGCGGTGCGGTACGTGCGACGCGCGAATGGGCCGCGTCAGATGCGCAATTACGAAACGCTGGCACGTGCGGGTTAGTTGCCACGCTGCCTTCGCTGGTGCGTTTTGCGCCTGATCCGCTGGCACCGATGATCGGCAGCTCTGAAGCGCCGTCAGCGATTGCATTGATCGGCCCGACGGGTGTCGGCAAAACGACGACGATTGCCAAGCTGGCGGCACAGGTGGTTTGCCGGTTGCGCCGTCGCGTCGTCCTCGGTGGACGCTCGACACGTTTCGTATCGCGGCGACAGAGCAGTTGCGCATTTACGCCGAAATCATCGGCGCGGGCTATCACATCGCGCATTCCGTGCGCGAGTTGGATTCCCTGGTGCGGCGGCACAGCGGCGGCGCGACGGTGTTGATTGATACGGCGGGACGCAGCCCGTCTGATCTGGCAGATGAAATGGACTGGGCACATATTTGCGTGAATGCGAAGATATGCTCAAGATGCTGGTGCTGCCCGCAACGACGCATCCGATTGATGCACATACGACCGTTCGACAATTTACTCCCTTTGGCCCGAATCAACTCATTCTGACAAAAATGGACGAAACCACTCGTCCGGGTGCCGGTCAGTGTGGCGAAAGATTCCGGCCTTCCGCTCGCTTATACTATGTTCCGGGCAACGGGTTCCCGGAAGACCTGGAGCGCGCCACTCCGCTTTCGCCGCGCGTGTTGTGCGGGCTTCCTTTGCGTTCAATAAAGCCTGCAAATTATGCGTTCATCCCTCACAACCAACGTTTGGAAAGTACAACAATGATTATTGATCAAGCGACAACTCTCACTCCTCGCTGCGATGTCAGCCGAGGGGAGGTTTGTCTCCTGCTAGCCGCAATGCCCGCCACTGACAACTATTGGCCTGGTGCCCGTCTCGCGCGCACCATCGCTGTAACGGCGAGCGGCAGCGAAGAGGGGAAAATCAAATGTGGCGGTTAACGTAGCGCTGGAACTGGCCGCGCTCGGACATCGCGTTACCTTGTTTGGATGCGGATTTCGGCGCTGGCGAATGCCGGACGTGTTGTTGGGGCTTTCGCCGCAATATCATTTGGGACACGTCGACCGGGCAGCGCACTTTGCCGGAAGTGCAGATCGAAGTCGCCGATGGTTTGCGCCTGATTCCCGGCGGCAGCGGCGTAGTGGAACTCTCTAACCTGTCGCTCGACCAGCACTCGCGCCTGATTGCTGAACTGCGCGCAATTGAGGCGTGATTCGATTTCATGATTATTGATACGGCTGCCGGATTGCGGGCAACGTGATCGGCATTCTCAAAGCCGTGACCGAAGCGATCATCGTCACGACGCCTGATCCAACAGCGCTTGTGGATGCGTACGCAACGATCAGAAAGCTAATGCATCAGGCCGCACCGGACACGCGCATCCGCGTCATTTTGTCAACGATGCCGTCGAACTGCGCGATGCCGAGCGTATTTTCAAACAACTGCACACAACGACGGCACGCTTTCTGCAACGGGTACATCGAACATCTCGGCACCGTTCCGCACGATGACGAATTGATTGATGCCGTGCGCGAACAACGCCCGGTCGTGCAATACGCGCCGGAAACGGCGGCGAGTCGCGCTTTCCGGCAAATCGCGCGGCATTTAGAGATCACGCAAACGCGGCGGGATAAAAGAAGCCCGCTTCGTTCTGGAGCCTGCTGACCTCCGCCGATCAATAGCCTGTTTGCTGTGCAATGTCCGCCCTGACGAATCAACATGCTGCTCAACCCCACGACTTCGAGAAGAATGACTGTGACTGCCATTTACGCCAGCGTCAACCAGAAAACCAAAAGCAGCCTTCGCCAACAGTGAGCGCCAAGCTCTGATCGAACCTTGCCGCAGGTGCGTTACATCGCGGAACGCATGCTCGCCAAATTGCCTTCGTCAGTGGATCGCGATGATTTACTGGTGCCGGTGTGCTCGGTTTGCTCGATGCCGTGGAAAAGTATGACGAAATGCGTGGCGTGCAGTTCAAGACCTACGCCGAAACGCGCATTCGCGGGGCAATGCTCGACAGCCTGCGTGATTTGGACTGGTCTTCGCGTTCGTTGCGTTCGCGCGCCAGAGAAATCGAAGTCGCTGCCCGCAAGATCGAACAGGAAAAAGGCCGCATGGCCGAAGAGGAAGAACGGCGGCAGAATTGGGGCTGGAACTTCCGGCCTTTCAAAAATCTGCTCGGCGAACTTACGCGGGTTCGACGCTCGTCGAACTCGACAACCGATGAGAAATTCGCCGGGCACGAGCGCGTGGCAGGTGCCGGACAACCTGAACGCTCGCCCTGCGCGAATACGAACGGCAGGAATCGCGCGAGAAGTTAGTCGCAGCAATCAATCGCCTGCCCGAACGCGAACGGCAAGTCGTTGCGTTGTATTACGTCGAAGAAGCTAACGATGAAAGAAACCGGCGCAGTGCTGGGCCTGACAGATCGCGCGTGTCGCAGATTCATACGCAAGCCTTGATTCACCTGCGCGCTGTGTTGGCGAAGAACAAATAACCCCGAATTGAAACCATGAACGCAATCACGACCTGCTAACAAAAGGAAGAGATGTCCTCGTTGTTGGAAAACAGCGACGGGACGGCGCGGCCACTTCGCGGCGGCGCGTGGCACCGTACAACTTTCGTCGCCCGGATCGCATTCCGCGCGAGCAAATTCGTTCGCTGTACCTGATGCACGATTTGTTCGCGCATAGTTTGTCATCCAGTTTGCCAGTGCTGATGCGTACGATGTCATCAGTCACGCTGATGTCGGTCGAGCAACAGGCGTATGCTGAATACTTGCAGGGACTGACCGATCCGACCGCGATTTTTACGGTTTCCATGCATCCGCTGCCCGGCGTGGCGGCAATTGAAATGGGCGCGGCGGTGGCCTTTCCCGTGATTGATCGGTTGCTTGGCGGCAGCGGGCAGGAACTGGAATACCCGCGCGCCGTGACAGAAATCGAGCAGCGCATTCTGGAAGGCTTTTTGAAAGTCATCACGGACGATTTGCGCGCCACGTGGAAACCGCTCGTCGAACTTGATCTGCAAATTCTGGGGCGCGAAACGCGCCCGCAAATGCTGCAAATCGTCGCGCCGAATGAAGCGGTGTTGACGGTTGTCTTTCAAGTCCAGATTGCCGAAGCGCGCGGCAATATGAGTTTGTGTTTTCCCGCGATCACGTTGGAACCAATCTTGCAGATTTTGAATCAATCCGTCTATTCGCGCAGCCGCGAGGTGCCGTCCGCGCAAACGCGCACGCTGCTGGACGCGCTGTCCGGCGTGCGCTTTCCTGTCTCAGCAGAACTGCGCGGGACGAAAACCGCGATGGACGATTTGCTGAATCTATCGCCGGGCGATGTGCTGCGGCTGGATCATCGCGTAGATCAACCTATCGAAGTCAGCGTCGGTGGTGTCGTCAAATATCACGCCGATCTAGTGGCGCAGGAACGGCGCACCGTCGTCAATATTACAGAATTATGTGACCCGTCCTAACGGGTCAGCAGTTGTTTCCCTCACGTTTTTTGTTTTATGGCAGAACCAATCGAAAATCATCTATTCACGGCCTTTTCTGATGCCTGGAGCGAAGCCGTCCCCGCCGTGATCGGCGCTTCGGCGACGCTGGCGATCAATTCCCAACGCGAAATCATGGGCGATGAGGTTAAAGCCGCTTTGGCCGAGACGCGCGCTCTGGGGTCAGTGTTTGCCGCAAAATGCTTTGGCGATTTAAGTGGCATCATCGTGTGTTTTTTCAAGAAAGAAGACAGCGACGAAATAGACGGCTTTCTTGGCTCCTCTTCGTCTGGCCTGATGAAATCGCTGGTCAGCGCCGCGCTCACGAACACGGGGGATCGGCTGGGCGCGGTCGCGTCTACGCCGTGTAGTTTCGGCGATGTGGTGCGCGTGGATTTGGCTTCGCTCGATAACGCTACGGCTGCTGTGCGCCTGAAGCGCGGGGTAGGTGAGTGGATTTGGATGAGCAATTACACGATGGATTTCAGCGGCAGTCTGAGTTCAGACGTGATTGTTATCTATGCGTCGCAAGGCTCGCTCGAAGCGTTGCAGGGCAAAGCCGCGCCGCAACCAAAACCGGCACCGCCGCCTGCTGCGACAGCCGCTTCTGCCAGCGGTACAGGGATGCCAATGGGCAGCAGCGGCGGTGGTATGGGCAGTGCCGATGCCGCCGTGATGAGCGCGAGCGCGCCTGTTGTGAGCAGTGGCGTGGTCACTTCGGCCACACGCGCCCGCGCGAGCGTTCCTACCGATGAAGCGTCGCGCAAAATCGAACGCCTGCTGGATGTCGAATTGGAAGTCGTCGTGCGCTTCGGCCTGACGCATATTCCGTTGCGCGAACTTGTGCGCATCGGTGTCGGCACGATGATCGAACTCAATCGGCAAGTAGATGAGCCGGTGGAATTGCTGGTGAATAATTATCCGCTCGCGCGCGGTTCGGTCGTGGTGGTGGATGGCTATTACGGCGTCTGCATCACCGAAATCGGGCAGCCGGAAGAGCGGCGGCTGTCGCTGGCAAAAGCTTGATGGATTGGAGATTGGAAATTTGGGATCAGAGGCACGCTCGCGCGGTTCGCATTTGCCTTTGATAGTTCTCTTCGCCCTTGCCCCTTGTGAGAAAGATTTATGGAGCAACTCATCGTCATGATCGCTTTGGCTGGTGTTGTCCTGGCGCTTGCTGCCGGAGTTGGCGTAGCGGTGCTCGCGCGCAAATTGCGGACGACGAATAACCGCTATCAACTGTTGGTGGCAGACATGGACAACCGCATGAACGAAATGCGGCATCATCTGGAAGCAGTCGCACAACACACGCGCGCACAATTGCAGCGCCTGTCGCAACCCGTGCCGCCGCCGGTTGCTGCGCCCACGCCGGAACCAGTCGCCACCGCCACCAGTGCTGCAACGACCGCTGCCAGCAGCACGCGCCAAAGCGTGACCGAACGGCGGCATCGCGTCTTAACCCTCGCGCGTCGTGGCATGGATATTAAGGCCATCGCGCAAACCCTCGGTATGCCACACGGCGAAGTGGCCCTGATTATCAGAATGAGCAACCCGAAATTCGGAGATTAAACTGCTATGAATACGGGCTTATATGCAGCCTTTCTCGGCATGCGTGCGCGCCAACAGACGCTCGACACGATTGCCAACAACATCGCTAATGCTTCGACCAGCGGCTTCAAGGCTGATCGGCTGTTTCATCATTCGATTGAAGTGGCGGAGGCAGAGTTATTGCGGGTCAAACCAATTGCGGGAGCGGTTGGCGGGATTGGGCTGAATGGGACAAATGGGACTGACGGGACGAATGGTGTGTCGCTGTTGCCGAGTGCAAGCACGGATGCAGATGCCATCCATCGCGTGTTCGGCATCCTGTCGGGCGGCGTGACGGATTACGCCACCGGATCACTGCGCGAAACAGGGCGACCGTTGGATGTGGCGTTGGACGGGCAGGGCTTTCTGGTCGTGCAAACGCCGCGTGGCGAACGCTACACGCGTGCGGGGGCATTCACGCTGAATGCCGACGGGCAATTGGTAACGCAACAGGGCGATTTAGTCGTCGGTGAAAGCGGCCCTATTGCGATTCCGCGCGGCAAAAACACCATCGGCATCGGCACCGATGGCAGCGTGTCTGCCGACGGGCAAACGATTGGCAAGCTGCGCGTCGTGCGTTTTAACGACACGCGCGCGGCGCTCACGAAAGAGGGCGATTCGCTTTTCGCGCTTACTGATAAAGAACAACCGCAGAACGCCTTCGGCACGCGCGTCGTGCAGGGCGCGTTGGAAATGTCGAACGTCAACGTCGTCAGCGAAATGGCCCAAATGATGCACAACTCACGAGAATTCGATTCGCTGCAACGCTCTGTCACGCTCATGATGAGCGATGTCGGGCGCAAAGTGGCGAATGAATTGGGCAGATTATGAATCATTGGTGGTCGGTGATCAGTTGCTGGTTGTCAGTCGTTCGTTGTCAGTTGGTTCTGGCAGCAACGTATAGGAAAAACACCGACCACCGATCACCGACCACTGAAAAGGAAATTTATGTACCGAGCACTTTATACCGCTGCGACCGGCATGGGCGTGCAGCAACAAAACGTAGACAACATTGCTAATAACCTGGCGAACGCTTCCACCATCGGCTTTAAGCGCGTGCGGTTGGAATTTCAAGACCTGCTGTACCAAACGCATCGTGCGCCCGGTGCAGCGGCAAATGCGACGACGACGTTGCCCGTCGGCTTACAGATTGGCTTAGGCGCGCGCGTCATTTCCAGCGAACGCATCTTTTTGCAGGGCGATTTCAAACAGACGCAAAATCCGCTTGATCTCGTAATTGAAGGCAGTGGTTTTTTTCAGGTGCGGCAACCGAACGGCGAACTGGCCTACACGCGCGCAGGTTCTTTCCACTTGAATGCGCAAGGGCAGGTCGTCACGGCTACAGGCGAAACCCTGGAACCCGCAATCACGGTTCCGCGCGAAGCGACCTCTATCACAATTGGCATTGATGGCACGGTCAGCGTGACAGTTACCGGACAAACGAACGCGCAAACGGTCGGACAAATTCAACTCGCCAGCTTTGCCAATCCTGCCGGGCTGGAATCGCTGGGGCGCAATCTGTTCCGCGAAACGGCAGCCTCCGGGCAGGCGACGGTCGGCGCGGCAGATGCGCAAGGGTTGGGGCGCATCAATCAGGGCTATATTGAAGGCTCGAACGTGAATGTCGTCGAAGAGCTGGTCAATATGATTTCGGCGCAGCGTATTTACGAAACCAATTCCAAAGTCATCACGGCAGCAGATCGTATGCTGGGTACGATCAATCAGGCAGTTTCGTAATGATTGAGCGACGAACCATTTTCCTCGGCCTGATGCTGATTGCATTTGCGTTCGTGAAATCAGCACACGCACAGGCTGCGAATAGCGGCACGCAGCCTGTAGTACAGGTCGCAGCGGAAAGCCTGGCTCAGCAGGATCGGTTAACGCTGGGCGATGTGGCAGCGGTGCGGGCAGACGAGGCGGAAACTGCTGCGCGCTTGCGCGCCGTTGCGTTGGGCTTTGCGCCGAACGTGGGCACGGTGCGTGAGATCAAACGCGAACAGCTTGCGCTTGCCATCAGTGCCGCAGGTTTTGCGGCAGGCACCGTACAACTCAATTCGCCAGGGGTAATTTTGGTGCGACGCACGGCGCAAACGCTCGATCTCGCGTTAGTGCGCGAAGAAATCGAGCGTGTGACGCTCGGCGAATTAAATGCTTCCGGCGCGACTGCACGGCTCTCGCGACTGGACTTACCGGCGGAGGTAGAAGCGCCTACCGGACAAATCGAAATCCGTGCGACCACCAGCACCGTGCGCGATTGGTTTGCGCCTTTCACGGTCTTTGTTGAATTGCGGCAGGAGGGGCGCGTCGTCAAACGCTTCAATGTTACAGCACAGGTCGAAGCATTTGCTTCTGTCTTCGTTGCCGCGCAGGAAATCGCGGCGAACACACGCTTGCGCACCGAACACATCAAGCAGGAAATTAAACGGCTGGAGCGGCCCCTCAGCAATTACATCACCGAGGCGGAACGACTGCGTGGAATGGCCGCGCGCCGCGATTTCCGACGCGGCGACGCCCTCACCACTGAAGCTCTCAGTTCTGAAATCGTCGTGCATCCCGGCGATCAAGTCCGCGTCATCGGACAATCCGGCGCATTGCAAATTATTGTTTCTGGCGAAGCGCGTGCGGGAGGCCGCATCGGTGACCGCATTCAGGTGAAGAACCTGCAATCGGGCACTTTGCTACAAGCCGTGATTGTGGACGAAGGCGTTGTGCGCGTGCAGTTTTGACGGGGCAATCGTGCCGTTTCAAGTATCCATTCTGACAAGGGCTTTTGCTCTGGCGGCGGAATGAAGGAGGCAGAATGGAGAAGGAAGAATGCTTATGAGAAGTAACAACATTTGTCTTTCACTTGCGCTCATCGGCGCGCTCGCCGGTTCGGTTACTGCACAGGATCAACTGGCGGCGACGAAAAGCAAAACCGAGAAGAAGCGCGAAACAAAAAAGAAACCGAAGAAAGAACCGGCCAAAGAAGAACCTGATCCCATCGTACCGCAGTTTGTGCAAGCGCCGCCCGATGCGGCAACCGTTGCGCGGGTGCAGGCGCGCCCGGCCAATGGTTCGCTCTTCACGCCCGATGCACGGCAGGCCGATTTGCTGAGCGATTTTCGCGCGCGCAACGTGGGCGATCTGGTGTTTGTGGATGTGATCGAAGGCAGTTCGGCCAGCGTCACTTCCGGCGCGAAACGGTCGCGTGATTCCGGCACGCTCGGAGGTTTGGTGACGGCAGCCGGGGCGTTGCCCGCGCCCGGTGCGGCAGTTGTTGCGGGCGCTGTCGGCGCGCTCGGCAATCGCAAATATGAAGGCAAAGGCAGCACGACGCGCGAGACGGATTTGAAATCGCGTATTGCTGCGCGCGTCATCGAAGTGTTGCCGAACGGCGACCTGCGCATTGAAGCATACAAAGCGGTCAGAATTAATCAGGAAACCGAACGTTTGCTGCTTTACGGCATTGTGCGGCAACGGGATTTGACGAGTGACAACGTGGTGCCTACGACCTCGGTCGGCGATCTGCGCGTGGAATTGAATGGCAAAGGCGTTGCTTCGGCGGACAATGCGCCGGGCTGGTTGTTCCGCTTCTTTGAAAAAGTCACACCGTTTTAATTTGTTGGAGTGATCGCAAAATGAATCGTTATAAAAACGCTTTTTTGTTGGGCTTTCTTTGCTGCGCTGCACTGACAGGCCTGGCACAGCCACAGAAGCCAAATGAAAAAAACACCGTTCGCATCAAAGACATTGCCGAAATCGAAGGCGTGCGTGGCAACCAACTGCTCGGCTACGGCATTGTCATTGGCTTGAATCGCACGGGCGATAAGGTGCAGCAAAATCTCTATGCGCGGCAGACGTTGCAAAATATGTTGCAGCGGATGGGCATTTCGACCTCGGTGGATACGATGCGCCCGGAAAACGTGGCGACGGTGCTGGTGACAGCGACGCTGCCGCCCTTTGCGCGACAGGGTTCCAAGATTGATGTCATTGTTTCTTCGATTGGCGATGCGCGTTCGTTGCAGGGCGGCACGCTAATTATCTCGCCGCTGAAAGGCGTGGACGGGCAAACCTACGCTATTGCGCAGGGGCCGGTTTCGATTGGCGGCATTTCCGCAGGCGATCAGGGCAACTCCGTAGACATCAACCATCCGACGGTCGGGCGCGTGCCGAATGGCGGCCTGGTTGAGCGCGTGGTGCCGACAGATTTAGCGGCAAATGGTACGCTGAACCTAGTGCTCAGGCAGGATGATTTCACGACGGCTTCGCGATTGAGCCGCGCGGTTAATGACGCCTTTGGCAATGGCACGGCACGCGCAATGGACGGGCGTAGCATCACTGTGCAAGTGCCGCGCAAATACCTCGACGACAATGTCGGCTTCATTGCTGAACTAGAAACTGTTCGTCTGCAAACCGATGTCGTGGCCAAAGTTGTCATCAACGAACGCACCGGCACAATTATTATGGGCAGCAACGTGCGCCTCTCTTCCGTAGCCATTTCGCAGGGTGGCGTCACGGTGCGTATCGGCACCGAATACGACGTGTCGCAGCCAAACATTCTTTCCAAAACCGGTGACACCAAAGTCGTGCCGCGCGTGACGGTAGATGTCAAAGAAAAGAAACCCGAATCACTGATCCTGCCCGACGGCGCAACGGTTGAAGAAGTTGTGCGCGGTTTGCGGGCGGTCGGCGCAACAGCACGCGACATCATCAGCATTCTGCAAGCCATCAAGACCGCCGGCGCGCTCGCAGCAGATTTGGAATTGCAGTAGTTCCTAATATTTCCCCCTCTCAATTTTCCATTCTCCGGCAGAAAAACAGAGAATGGAAAATTGAGAATAGAAAATCACAACTCAAGCCTCCTCACTTATGAATTTTTCACGCATTGACACTCCTTTCGTTGGGGCATTACCCAACAATCAAACCGATTTCGCCGCGCGGCAAACGGCGCTGCAATTCGAGGCGTTATTTCTCAAACAACTCACAGCGGCACTAAATCCGCCGCAGGAAGAGGGCGAAGACAGTCTCTTCAGCAGCACGGGCGCGGATATGTACAAGCAGATGTTCAGCGACCACATCGCACAGGTGATGGCCGACAATGGTGGCATCGGTTTGGCTGATACGATCCTGCGGCAATTGCAAGAGAAGGCTGAAGCCAAAAATGCCGCACTGGAACGCGCGATAGATACGGCCAAATCCTTGCAGGAAGAAAAGCCTGCGGCTGCGGTTGCCAGTGAAGTGTTGCAAGCGGAAGTGAGCGAAGTCAGCGCCGCACCAATGCCGCTGCATGCGCCGCTCGAAGGGCGAATCACTTCGGGGTTTGGCTTGCGTAATGATCCGATCAACGGGCATTTGCGGCAGCATCACGGCATTGATATTGCCGCGCCGCGCGGAACGGCGATTGGCGCGGCTGCTGCCGGGACGGTTGTGTTTGCGGGACGGCGCGGCGGCTATGGCAACACGGTGATTATCGAACAAGCCGACGGCAAACAAACGCTTTACGGCCACGCGGATCAATTGATGGTGCGCGTGGGTGATGAGGTGGCAGCGGGACAACAAATCGCGACGGTTGGTTCGACAGGGCGCTCGACGGGGCCGCATTTGCATTTTGAAGTCCGCGAAAATGGGCAGTCGGTAAATCCAGTGACAACTTATGCTAAAGATTTCGTGCTTCCTGACCGATAAGTGAGGTCATACGCGGTAGCACGATGCTGTCCGCGTCCCAAAGGAGGCAACAATGAACTCAATAAAAGTAAATGCGAACAAAGACATTGAATTGGTGCGAACAACTCTGCGACCCGATGTGGGGCGCGAACCGGAACCGGCTCCGCTGGTGCCCGCCGAAGCCGCGCACGCGCCGACTGCGCCCGAAGGCATCCGCGACGTCATCAAAGTTTCTGACCGTGCGGCGACTGTGCGTAGTCTGGTCGAACAGGCCGGACAATTGCCAGACGTACGCGGCGACCGGGTGGAGCAGTTTCGCTCGCTTATTCAGTCGCGTTCTTATTTTCCGCCTGCAACAACGATTGCAGACGCACTGCTTGGCAATGCGTGAGGCGCGGGAATCGGTTAGCTCGTCAGGTTATTTGAGAGGAGGATTGCTATGGGCGAAGAGATGATTCAGCAGGCGATGGAACTGATGCGAGAACAAACCGATGCGTATCGCCGCCTGGATTCTGTCACTACACAACTCACGACAGCACTCGCCCAAAGCAGTCCCGACACCGTCAACACGTTTGTACGGTTAGGCGAAAGCGAATTGCTGGAAATGCGGGCGCGCTTGTTGCGCTTAATGTTCAAGCTGACAACGTTTGCCGATATGCGCGCGGAAATGCCGCAGGAAGCCGCCATCAGCAACGACACGCGCGAAGCGTTTCGGGAAGCATCAAATGCTTTGCAGGAAGCCGCGCACGGTTTTCAGCACACGTACAAGCGCGCCGCGCCGCTGGCGATTAACGGGACGATTTACGCTTCCGTTTCCATTGAACTCTTTGGCATTCAACCGACCACATACCGCCCGCCGTATACGCGGCGCGGAGAAGGAAAAGCATGGGTGTAAATTTTTCTGTTTTCGACATTGGCCGCAAGGCGTTGCGCGCCTCCCAACTCGGCGTCGCCGTCACCAGCCACAACATCGCCAACGTCAACACGCCGGGCTATTCGCGGCAGGGCGTGCAACTTTCACCAGACCCGGCCTTGCCGCTGGGCGGGCAATTGATCGGCACAGGCGTGCGCATTGATGGCGTCAAATCGTTCCGCGATAAATTCATCGAAACGCGCCTGCAAACCGAAACCGGCATCAATGGTCGGCTGACCGCACAGCGCGACACGCTGACGGCGGTAGACAACACCTTCAACGAACTGGACGGCACAGGCGGCATCAATCGGACGTTGCAAAACTTCTTCGGTTCGTTCCGCGATCTCGAAGCGAATCCGTCCGCCGTCGCCTTGCGCACGTCGGTTGTGGAGCGCGGCAAATCGCTGGCCTACGCTTTTCACACCACGAACGACCGCCTTGTAGAAACTCGCCACAGCGCCGATCAGGACATTCGGACGACGGTGGAGAAGGTCAACGGATTGACGGAGCAAATCGCCACGCTCAATCAGAAAATTCGCTTGGCCGAAAGTGTCGGCGATCCGACGGGCGACCTGGAAGATCAACGCGCCACCGCCGTCAATCAAGTGGCAGAGTTCACGGGCGCACGCAGCGCGGTCAATACGGATGGCACGATTTCTTTTACGCTGAACGACGGGCAACCGTTGGTCTTTGGCGATCAGGCGGTGAAGCTGACGATTGAAGACGCGCCGCCGAATGGCCTGGCGGTGATCAAGCTTAATGGGCAGGTCGCGGACATCAGCGATGGGCGGTTGCGCGGCTTGCTGAATTCGATTAACGACATCAACGGCTTCATTCAATCGTTAGATGAGTTGGCCGCTTCGATTGCGACCCGCGTCAATACGCTGCACGCGGCGGGCATTGATGCGCAGGGCAACGCGGGCGTGAATTTCTTTGCGCCTTCCCAGGGAGCGACGATTAACGCGGCGACGTTCGATGTGTCGGCGGCGCTCAAGGCCGATGCGCGGCGCGTGGTGGCGACGCCGAGCGGCGCGGGGCTTGGCGATGGCACGGTGGCGCGCAATATCGCCAATCTGCTCAGCGATCCGACTTCTGTTGCGGGCACCAAGACGGGTTCCTTCACGACACTTTACGGATTGATCGTGACGCAGGCAGGCGAAGCGGCGAAGACGGCGGAAACCGATTTGACCACACAGGCCGCGATTCTTTCGCAAACGCAGGCGCAGCGCGATGCGGTTTCGGGCGTTTCGCTGGATGATGAAGCGATTAACCTGTTGCAGTATCAAAAAGCTTACGAGGCCGCCGCGCGCTTTCTGAAGATCGCGGATGAAATGACGCAAACGATTCTGCAACTCGGCCAGTAAGGATTTCAAATTTGAGATTTGAAATTTGAGATCACACAGGAGTTCACATTATGTCTTTTCGCATCACAGACTCGACGCGCGCACAGCGCCTGACGCAACAAATCAATGCCGCCCGCCAGCGCCTGGACGCTGCGCAGGAACAAGTGGCGACGGGCAAACGCATCAATCACCCTTCGGACGATCCGAGCGGTGCAAGTGCCATCTTTCGTTTGCGCACAACACAAATCCAGTTGGATCAATTCACCCGCAATCTCGACGTGGCAAAAGAGAGTTTGTCGGTGGCGGATACGGCGCTGGAATCCTATCAACAGGCTATAGATCGCACGCGCGTGCTGCTGGCGCGGGCGGCGACTGATCCGACGTTGGACAAGGCGCGCGTGCCGATTGCGACAGAATTGGCCGGCATCATTGATCGGGTGCGCGAAGTGGCCAATACGCAGTTCGGCGATCATTACGTCTTTGGCGGCACGCGGCTGAGTGCGCCGCCATTTGATAACAACGGCGTGCTGACCACCGTTCCTACCACCGACGCTACGGTGCAGGCGGATCCGCAGGGAAATCTGGTTTCTACCAGTGTGACGGCGGAATCGTTTTTGGCGGATGCGAGCGGCACGATCTTTGACGTGCTCAAAACAGCGTTGACAGCAGTGCAGGGAACGGGCAATGCCACGAACGATGCCAGCACGCTGCGTGCGGCGGTGGATCGGCTCCGCGTGTTCACTGATTTATCGAGCGGCGCGCGGGCCCGCGTCGGTGAAAATCTGAATCACGCGACGGACATCAGCGACCGCCTGAAGCAATACAATTTGGCGCTCGAAGATTCGGCGCAGCGCATCGAAAACGTAGACCTCGCCGAAGCGGCCACCGCGCTGAAAGAAAGCGACACCGTGCTGAATGCAATCCTGCAAGCCGGTTCGCAGTTTGGCCGTCGTACTTTGATGGACTTTTTAGGATAACCACATGGCAACAATTCGCGTTCAAGGTGTTGAGCTGAGTTATGAGGAACAAGACATCATCCGCTTTGACGAAGGCTTGATTGGCATGCCGCAGTTGCGGCGGATGGTTTTGCTCAATTACACCGAAGTGGCACCGATCCTGTTGCTCTGCGCACTGGACGATCCCACCATCGCCTTTCTCGTGCTGGAAAGCAAAACGCATTTGCCCGCCTACGCGCCGCAATTTTCAGCAGCGCTCAAGCAACAATTGGGACTCGGAGAAGGAGAGGATTTTTTGACGCTGGTGACAGTCACGATTGCGGCAGAGTGGACGGCTTCGACCGTCAACCTGCGGGCACCGATTGTCATCGCGCCCAGTGCGATGCGGGGCGCGCAAATTATTTTGACAGACAGCGCCTATCAGCTGGCAGAACCTTTGCCATTCAATCATCAGGAAGCCGCCGTCGGCCAATAAATCATTCGTCCTTAGCCATTGGTCATTTGTCATTTCTTGGGGGAGATGTTTCATTGTTGGTGCCTGGAGTCGACGGGGGAGCGATGCCGGTGCAAATGACAAATGACCAATGGCTAAGGACAGGAAACAGAAATGCTCGTACTCACGCGTTTGATCGGGGAAAAATTGGTGATTGGCAATGAAGTCATCATCGAAGTGCTAGCCGTGAATGGCGACAACGTCAAGTTGGGCATTTCTGCACCTCGTGAAACGTCCGTGCATCGTTACGAGGTCTTTGCCGAAATTCAGGCGGCCAATCGCGCGGCAGCGGCAGCACCGCTTGCCCAGAATTTAGTCGAATCCCTTGCATCCCGACTACGCGCCCGCGAAGAAACTACAGAACCAACAAACGATTAGCCCTCAAGGTAATTTGGATTATGAAACGTCCTGACTGGGCCGTTCCCCTCGGCATTCTCGTGGGGCTGGCCACCATCTGTGCCGGTGCGTGGATTGAAGGTGTGCGCATCGGGTTTCTCTGGCAACCCGCCGCGGCCTTAATTGTTTTCGGCGGCACTCTCGGTGCGCTGCTTGTGCGCCGTGGCGTAGACGGTTTGCGGGTGCTGGCACGTGCGTTTCTCAGCCTGTTTTTTCAACCCGGCAAAGAGGAGATGGAAGCGACCAAAGCCCGCCTGACGTGGCTCGCACGGCTCGTGCGACGTGAGGGCGCGCAGGCGCTCGAAGCGCAGGCCGCTACTGTCAACGATCCGTTACTTGCCCAGGCACTAAGTCTGATTTCGCAGTATGCCGACTCCGCCATTGTGCGCGACCGCTTGGAGCGCGTGTTGGATCACGAGGACGAACGCGGGTTGCGCGATGTGACGACGCTGGAAGGCGCGGCGAGCTATGCGCCGACGTTTGGCATTCTGGGCGCAGTGCTCGGCTTGATTCAGGTCTTGCGCGCGTTGTCCGATCCGTCTTCGCTCGGCTTGGGGATTGCGACCGCGTTTGTCGCTACGATTTACGGTGTCGGCGTCGCCAATCTGATTTTATTCCCGCTGGCCGCGCGGTTGCGCGAACGGCATTCGTATTACATGCGTCAACGCGAAGCCATCGCGGCGGCGTTGATTTCATTGGCTGCGCACGAAACGCCGGGCGTCGTCACCCGCACGTTTATGGCCGATATGGAACTGACCTTGCGGCAGGATAAAGTGGCACTCAGATGAATCAACTGCTTTCCCATCCCCGCGCGTCGCACCGTCCGAAACGCCACGCTGTCGGCGCTGAGCCGCATGAACGTTGGCTAATTTCGTATGCCGATTTGGTCACGCTGCTCTTTACGCTCTTTGTCGTGCTGTATGCCGCCGCCGATCACGAACGCGCCAGCAAAGTCGCGGCGGCAGTGAATGAAGCCGTCAGCACGTCCAGCGCCAGCAGTGGCAACGGCGTTCTGCCCGGCAGTAAAACCAGCGCAGCACGCGAAGCAATGGAGCAGGCCTTTGCCGGGAATTCCGCCTTGCGTGCGCGCGCTCGCATTCTCGGCGGAAAGGAAGGCTTCACCGTTTCCTTAGCCGAAGCCGGTTTCTTTGCGCCCGGTGATGCGACGGTGCAGGAAGATGCGCGTTCGCTGGTGGAATTGATGGCCGACGTCTTGAAAAATTCCGATGCGCAATTGCGGGTGGAGGGGCACACCGATTCCACACCGATTGCGACGGCGCGTTATCCGTCGAACTGGGAACTATCTTCAGCACGTGCTTCCGTGGTCTTGGCACAATTCATCGCGCGTGGTATCTCGCCCGCACGGCTGTCATTGGCCGGTTATGCTGGCGAGCGCCCGATTGCCGATAACAGTACGACAGAAGGGCGCGCCCTGAATCGGCGCGTGGATTTGGTGATCTTGCCCAGTGAAAAATAAATCGGGAAATTATTGTCAAATTCCTAAACTTTTTCGGCTGCTTTACCGATAAACCTAACAACATGGCGTTTGCGATCAGCCGGTTCGTTTGCCTTACATTGATTCTTGAAATTGCTGTTGCATCGCTAACATCCTCCCGCTCAATTTCCAAGAGTTGAGCGACCTGGCTTTTGCGTTCGGCCTATTGATTATCTATTCATAGGTTTTTTTTAAGGAGCTGCTTGTGGAAGACGAGAAGGTTACAATCCGAGCATTAGTGATAGACGACTCACGCATCATGCGCGGCATGGTGAAAGATAACCTGAAGAAAACTGAGTTGGCCAATTTTGAATTTACCGAAGCGGGCGATGGTGCCGAAGCCATTGACCTGTTCGATCCCGACAAAATTGACGTGGTTTTTGTGGATTGGAATATGCCGAAAATGAACGGGATTGAGTTTGCGCGGCATGTGCGCTCGCTCGGCTATGCCAATCACGTTCCCGTCGTCATGATCACCAGCGAAAGCGCCGAGGGGCGCTCAGACGAAGCATTCGATGCGGCGCGCATCACTTGTTACATCACGAAACCGTTTACCCTGGATCAGGTCAAAGAGAAAGTCGCGCCAGTGATCGAGAAGGTCATTCAACATCGGATGGGAAGCAGCACCACAACGTCTGCTGCCAAAGCGGCGGCCTCCAAGCCTCCTGCGGGCGGCGGATTTTTCTCGAAATTAGTTAGCTAAGTCAGTGCGCGACGGATTGGTCGCCCACTCGATTAACAGGGAGTTAATTGTTATGGACGCGAGTGCCATCGCGCTTGATACCGTGCCATCGGATCTGGTGGCAAGTGTTCACGAAGCGTTTTTGAGTTGTTTTTCCAGCTATTTTGGCCCCATTTGCCCTTGTGGTGAAGATAAAGTGAATGGCGCTGGCTTAGAGGGAATTATTAGCGTTATCTCTTTCGTTGGTACTTTCCCCTGGACGTTGGTTCTTGCTTTGCCGCAATCTACAGCAGAGGCAATGGTCGAAAAATTTGCCGGGTTTGAAATCCCTTTCGACAGCGAAGACATGATTGATGCGGTCGGAGAACTCATCAATATTGTGGCAGGCGTGGCCAGTGGTCATGCCGAGTCTTATGGCATTATTTCCCGTATGTCGTTGCCTTCAGTTGCGCGTGGCAGCCTGCATATGCGTCTGCCCAGCGACGCCCCGCGCCATCGCCTTCATTACGAAACCGCGCAAGGCCCCTTCCGCGTGAAGGTTGTTACCGCACCTCCCCGCTAAGTTCCCCGTGCGCCCTACCTCCAACCCGGCTTCAATCTGCAACCCGCATCGGATGGTGTTCCGCGCATGAATCATTTGCTCAAAAAAATTCGCCAAGACCTGCATGGATTGCGGCCTGACGACCAAACGGCGCTCATTCAAATCGGCGCGGCGTTACAGCAATTCGTTTCTGAAGTCGCGCCGGAGGCCGCGCTCGCCAGCGATTTGCTGATGCTGTGTTTGTCCGGTTTGCAATCCATTTACCAACAAACCTGCACGGATTTCGCCGCGCTCAGAGAGGCTATTAACAGCGCTACAGTAGCGGTTGAGCAGGTCTTGTCCATGCCGGAAAGCCCACTCACGCACATGATCGCCGAAGATGCGCGCGAGGTCTTGCAACAGGCATTGGGCCTGACGCCTCCACCCGCCGCCGAAAGCGCTGACGTGGCGGTTACGGCGCTGCCTGCGGAAAACGTTGCTGCTGCTCCGCCGCCCATGCTGCCTTCCATTCAGACGCTTGACGACGCGAGTGCTTTTTTTATGCAAATGGGTGCCGAAGATCGCCCGGCGCTGGCGCATTTACGCGATGCCTTAAAAGCGATGGCAATGGGTGACAGCCTGACACCAGAAATCAAAAAGCTGGTCATCAAAGCGGGCAAAGCCACTGAACAGCTATTGCTCCACCGCGCCGAAAACGCCCAGGCCACCTTTGATGAAATTGGACGTTGGCTGAATGAGGCTGCCCTGGCGCACGATTTTGCTGCGCACGGCGGTCAGCCCACTCCCGCTCCGGCTTCCAGCGTACCGCCTCTGCCGCCCATTCCCGCTCCTCCTGTTGCCGCCGCGCCTGCTGTCACTGCGCCCGTCGCTGTGTCTGATACGGCGGCGGATTTTGGCCTGTTGCCGCCTGACACGGACACGGCGCTAGTGGGCGAATTCATTATTGAAAGCGGCGAATATCTCGAAGGGGCAGAGGCAGCATTATTGGCGCTGGAAAGCGATCCCGATAATTTGGAAGCCGTCAATACGGTGTTTCGCGCGTTCCACACGATCAAAGGCACATCGGCGTTTTTGGGGCTGGATAAAATCTCCACGCTTGCGCATCGTGCTGAATCCCTCCTGAGTCGTGTGCGCGACCGCGAGATTCGCTGTACCGGCGGTTATGCGGATTTGGCGCTG